>JAJZVD010000019.1 GCA_021845805.1 Pseudomonadota bacterium
CAAAGCGCGCGGTCAGCGCGGGGCCCGCGCCGCCCACCACGCCGGACACCGACGCATCGCCGTCAAGCTGCCAGCGGATCTTGCCGGTCTTGGCATCCAGCGCCCAGCCCGAGGAATCGCGCGCCACCACATAGACCACGCCGCCTTCCACCGTGGGCGTGCCCGTGATGGGCGCGTGGAAGCGCTGGCGCCAGATCACGGTGCCGCTGGCGCCATCCACCGCCACAAGCTCGCCAAAGCCCGAGGCCACGAACAGCGTGCCATCGGCATAGGCCAGCCCGCCGCCAGAGGCGTCATCGACCGAATCCCCCGCGGGCGTCAGGTCGCGGGTCCAGAGCGGCTGGCCTTCGACCGAGGTCGCGGCAACGGTGGCGCGGCTGTCGAGCGTGAAGACCCGGCCCGCGGCCACCACGGGTTCGGCCGTGATCGCGTGCCGCTTGTCGGCGCCCTTGCCGATCTGCACGGCCCAGGCCTCGGTCGGCGCGGCGCCCAGCGCAAGCGGCGCGACATGGTGCTGCGCATTGCCCATCCGCTGCGTCCAGTCGGCATTGGTCAGGGGCGCGGGCAGCGGCAGCGGGGCCTTGCGGTTCATCGCCTCGGACGCGGGCGAGGCCGCGTCCGGCTTGTCGGCCGCAGCCATGACCTGATCCAGCGGCGTGCGCAGGTCGAACCGCGGCCCCGTCAGGATGACCGGTTTCGGCGCGCAGGCCCCAAGAGCCCCGACACAGGCGAAGACACCCAGCACCCCGATCCGTTTCACCGCGATTTCCTTCCCCAGTTTCCGTCAGGCGCCACCGATCCGGTGGATCAGTTCTTCGTGGGATCGCCGCCCAAGGCGACAATCATCGCAGTCGCCCGCCGACGCAAGCCCGGCGTCACCTGCGGTTCCTGCAGGATGGCCTTGAACTGGGTGATGGCGCCCGCCGTGTCGCCCTGTTCCACCGCGATCAGCGCCAGTTGTTCCATCGCCAGCGGACGGTAGGGCCGCCCGGCCTCGGCCAGCGGCTTCAGCGCGGCGATGCGGTCGGCGGCGGGGGTCGTCTGCTGCTGGACGATCACCGCCTTCAGCGCCGCGAGGTCCTGGAACGCGGGGCCAAGCGAGGCATCCCCCGCGACGGCCTTCAGCGCGGCTTCGGCCGCGGCCATGTCATTGGCCTCGACCGCGGACCCCGCCGCCAGCAGATTGAGGATGGCCCCGCGCCCGCCGGTGGCCTTAAGCGATTCCAGCGCCTTGGCCCGCACCGCCGGATCGTTCAGCGACAGCGCCGCCTGCACCTCGGTGCCGAAGGCCCGCGCGGCGGCGGCCTGCTGCGCCTTGTTCCATTCGTTCCACGCGACCCCGCCGACGATGGCCAGCACCACCAGAAGAACAAGCCAGCCGTATTTGCGGAAGAAGGCGAACAGCCGGTCGCGGCGGACCTCTTCGATCACCTCGTCGATGAAACCGTCGGTGTTGCTCATGCGCTGTCCTCCGGCGGCCGGGCGCCGCGATCCGGGCTCGTCTTACACGCAAGCCCGCGCGCTTGCCAAGCCCTGCGCCCCGGGGCGCGGCACCGGCACCCTGCCGCACACGGAATGTGTTTCCGCTTGACCTCGGCCCCATGCCTGTCACAACCAGCGCAGCAAAAATGGCATCGGCAGTATGAGCACCGCGACCCTTACCATCGACCTCGACGCCATCGCCGCCAACTGGCGCGCGCTGGACCGGCTGAGCGACCCTTCCACCCAGACGGCGGCGGTCGTGAAGGCCGACGCCTACGGCCTGGGCGTGGGCCGCGTGGCGCGGGCGCTGGCCCGCGCGGGGGCGCGGCGCTTCTTCGTGGCGGTGGCCGAGGAAGGTGCGGCGCTGCGCGAGGCGCTGGGGCCGGGGCCGCAGGTCTGCGTGCTGGCGGGCCACATGGCGGGCGACAGCGACATGATCGGCGATCTGGACCTGACGCCGATGCTGAATTCGCTGGACCAGATGACGCGCCACCTCGAGGCGCTGCCGGGCCACCCGTTCGGCATCCAGCTTGACACCGGGATGAACCGGCTGGGCATGGAGCCCGACGAATGGGCCGCCGTGGCGGCCATCGCGCTGGAAGCCGGGCCGGAACTGCTGATGAGCCACCTGGCCTGCGCCGACGAGCCCGACCACCCGCTGAACGCGCAGCAGCTTGCCACCTTCCACGCGCTGACCGATGGCACGGGCGTGCCGCGCTCGCTGGCGGCGACGGGGGGCATCCTCCTGGGCCCGGAATACCACTTCGACCTGACGCGCCCCGGCATCGGCCTTTACGGCGGCCAGCCCTTCGCGCAGGCCCAGCCCGCGGTGCGCCTGTCGCTGCCGGTCATCCAGACCCGCATGGTCGAGCCAGGCGAGGCCGTGGGCTATGGCTGCACCTGGGTGGCCGAACGCCCCTCGGTCATCGCGACTGTCTCGGGCGGCTATGCAGACGGGCTGTTGCGCAGCCTTTCGGGCAAGGCGGTGTTCTGGGCCGAGGACGTGCCCTGCCCCGTCGCGGGCCGGGTCTCGATGGACCTGATCTCGGTCGATGTCACCCACCTCGTCGAACTGCCCCACAGCCTGGACCTGATCTGCCCCGCGCAGGGCGTCGACGACCTCGCCCGCCTGGCGGGCACGATCGGATACGAGATGCTGACCGGCCTTGGCCCGCGCTACAGCCGCCGCTACACCGGGGGCGCCGCGTGAAGGCGCTGGCGGCCCTCGGCAGGCTGACGCTCGGGGCGCTGGCCGCCGTGGGCCGCGCCGGGATCTTTGCCTTCGCCACGCTGGGCCACCTGCTGCGGCCGCCGTTCTACTGGCGCGAATTCGGCGTGGCGCTCATGCAGATCGGCTATTTCTCGCTTCCGGTCGTGGGCATGACGGCCTTCTTCACCGGCGGCGCGCTGGCCCTGCAGATCTACGCGGGCGGCGCGCGGTTCAACGCCGAAGAGGTCGTGCCCTCGATCGTGGCCATCGGCATGGCGCGCGAACTGGGCCCGGTGCTGGGCGGGCTGATGGTGGCGGCGCGCGTCGCCTCGTCCATCGCGGCGGAAATCGGCACCATGAAGGTGACCGAGCAGATCGACGCGCTGGTGACGCTGTCGACCAACCCGATGAAGTACCTGACGGTGCCGCGGGTGCTGGCGGCCACGCTGGCCGTGCCGCTTCTGGTCGGCGTGGGCGATGCGATCGGCATCATGGGCGGCTTCATCGTGGGGGTGAACCGGCTTGGCTTCAACGCCGCCGCCTATCTGAAGAACACCGCCGATTACCTGCAACCCTGGGACGTGGGTTCAGGCATGGTCAAGGGCGCCGTCTTCGGCTTCCTGGTGGCGCTGATGGGCTGCTATCACGGGATGAATTCGGGGCGCGGGGCGCAGGGCGTGGGCCGCGCCACCAAGGCCGCCGTCGTCGCGGCCTCGGTCCTGATCCTGGCCGCGAACTACCTGCTGACCGAACTGTTCTTTTCGACATGATTACCCTGACCGACGTTCACAAGGCGTTTGGCGCCAACCGGGTGCTGCGGGGGATCAACCTGACCGTCCCCACCGGCAAGAGCATGGTCATCATCGGCGGCTCGGGCACGGGCAAGTCGGTGCTGCTGAAATGCATCCTGGGTCTGGTGACACCCGAACAGGGCCGGATCGAGGTCGATGGCGAGGATGTCGGCCACGCGCGCGGCGGCGCCGACCGCGATGCCTTCCTCGCCCGCTTCGGGATGCTGTTCCAGGGGGCCGCGCTGTTTGACTCGCTGACCGTCTGGCAGAACGTGGCCTTCCGGCTGTTGCGCGGCGCGCAGAAGCTGCCGCGGGCCGAGGCGCGCGACATCGCCATCGACAAGCTGCGCCGCGTTGGGCTGAAGCCCGAGGTGGCCGACCTGTTTCCCGCCGAGCTGTCGGGCGGGATGCAGAAGCGCGTGGGCCTGGCGCGCGCCATCGCCGCCGCGCCCGAGATCATCTTCTTCGACGAACCCACCACCGGGCTTGACCCGATCATGTCGGGCGTCATCAACGAGCTGATCCGCGAGATCGTGGTGGAAATGGGCGTGACCGCCATGACGATCACCCATGACATGACCAGCGTCCGCGCCATCGCCGACCGGGTGGCCATGCTGCACGGCGGGCTGATCCGCTGGGAAGGCGCGGTGGGCGATCTCGATGCCTCGGGCGATCCCTACGTCGACCAGTTCATCCACGGCCGGGCCGAAGGGCCCATCGAATCGGTGCGATGACCGCGCTGCGGGTTGCCAACCTCGCGCTTCTGATCCTGTTTCCGCTGGCCTGGGCCGCGCCGCTGATGCGGGCGGGGGTGCTGCCGCTGTTCGGACTGTCGGACATCAGCGTGCTGACCGGGCTGGCCGCGCTCTGGCACACCGACCGGGCGCTTGCGGCTCTGGTGGCCTTGCTTGCGCTGGTGGCGCCCTATGCCAAGGTCATCTGGCTGGCGCTGATCCAGTTCGGACGGGTCGGCCCGCGCGGCCTGCCCGCCCTGCATTTCCTCGGCCGACTTGCGATGGCCGACGTGTTTCTGGTGGCGTTGTACATCGTAGTGGTGAAGGGCGTGGGGCTGGCGCGGGTGGAAACCGCCTGGGGTCTTTACCTGTTTACCGGCTGCGTGCTGGCCTCGCTGGCGCTCGGGCAGATGACGCGGAGCCCCTGAGCGCGAATTTTCGACGGAACCTTCGCCCCCCGTTGCCCCGCGCGCGGCAGTCGGGCAACAAGGGCCATGGCCAAGTCATCCCCCCAGTTCACCTGCACCGCCTGCGGCGCCGCCCACAAGAAATGGGCCGGGCGCTGCGAGGCCTGCGGCGCGTGGAATTCCATCGTGGAAGAGGCGCCGCTGGCGGCGGGGCCCGCCAGCCGCACGCTGGGCGGAACCCGCGGCCGCCCCATCCCGCTGGGCACGCTGGCGACCGAGGAAGCCCCGCCGCCCCGCACGCTCTCGGGGCTTGACGAATTCGACCGCGTGCTAGGCGGCGGCCTTGTGCCAGCCAGCGCGATCCTTGTCGGCGGCGATCCGGGCATCGGCAAATCCACGCTTCTGTTGCAGGCCACCGCCGCCTTCGCCCGGGCCGGGCTGTCGTGTCTTTACATCTCGGGCGAAGAGGCCGCGGCCCAGGTGCGCATGCGTGCCCACCGCCTCGGACTGGCCGAGGCGCCGGTGCGGCTGGGCGCCGAAACCAACCTGCGCGACATCCTGACCACGCTTGATACCGAACGGCCCGATCTGGCGGTGATCGACTCGATCCAGACCATGTGGGCCGACACCGTGGAATCGGCCCCCGGGTCCGTGGCCCAGGTCCGCGCCGCCTGTCACGAACTTGTCAGCTTCGCCAAGCGCCGCGGCACCTCGATCGTGCTGGTGGGCCATGTGACCAAGGACGGCCAGATCGCGGGCCCGCGGGTGGTGGAACACATGGTCGATACCGTCCTCTACTTCGAGGGCGAGCGCGGCCACCAGTTCCGCATCCTGCGCGCGGTCAAGAACCGCTTCGGCGCGGCCGACGAAATCGGCGTCTTCGAGATGACCGGCGGGGGCCTCTCGCAGGTGACGAACCCGTCCGCGCTCTTCTTGTCCGAACGCGGCCAGCCCACGCCGGGATCGGCGGTTTTCGCCGGCATCGAAGGCACCCGCCCGGTGCTGACCGAGATCCAGGCCCTTGTCGCCCCCTCGCCGCTCGGCACGCCGCGGCGCACGGTGGTGGGGCTTGATGCCGGGCGGCTCTCGACCATCCTCGCCGTGCTGGAATCGCGCTGCGCCATCCCCTTTGCCGGGCTTGACGTGTTCCTCAACGTGGCGGGCGGCATGAAGGTCTCGGAACCCGCGGCCGACCTTGCGGTGGCCGCCGCACTTCTGTCTGCGCGCGAGGATGTGGCACTTCCGCCAGACACCGTCCTTTTCGGAGAGATCAGCCTCTCGGGCGCCCTGCGCCCGGTCGCGCAGACCGAAAACAGGTTGAAAGAAGCGCGAAAACTTGGTTTCTCGACGGCAATCGCGCCCGCCCGGTCCAAGACCGGCGGCGGCGAGGGAATGCGGCTGCGCGAGATGCCTGACCTGACGGCGTTCGTGGGCGAAATGTTCGGGGCAGGCTGACCCCAGGGGAGCGAGGCATGCAGGCGTTCACCATCGTCGACGGGGGCGTGGCCCTCATCATCGTGCTGTCGGCGATCCTTGCCTATTCGCGCGGCCTCGTGCGCGAGGTGCTGGCCATCGGCGCCTGGGTCGTGGCGGCGGTGCTGGCCTATACCTTCGCCCACCAGGCCGAACCCCTGATGAAGGAAATCCCCGTGCTGGGCGAGTTCCTGAAGGGCTCGTGCGAGCTGTCGATCATCGCGGGCTTCACCGCGGTCTTCGCGATCGGACTGATCGTGATGAGCTTCTTCACCCCGCTCTTTTCCTCGGTCATCCGCAACTCTGCGCTGGGGGGGATTGACCAGGGGCTGGGCTTCCTCTTCGGGGCGGCGCGCGGCGTGCTGCTGGTGGCGGTGGCGTTCCTTGTCTACGAACGGACCATGGGCGCCGATGCGATCCCGCTGGTGTCGCAAAGCCGATCAGCCAGCGTCTTTGCCCAGTTCGAGACCAAGATCAACGCACAGATCCCGACCGACGCGCCGGCCTGGATCCTCGACCGCTACAAGACGCTGGTGGGCAGCTGCGGCGCGGCCGCCCCGGTCACCCCGACCACGCCGCCCGCGGCCACCGGCACGGGCAGCGCCCCATCGACCGGCACCACGGGCACCACGGGCACGATCACCAATTGATCGCAGCGTGACAGTTCCACGACGACGCACTACATGAGGGGCAGCCCTTCCGCCGGGATTCGGAGACTGCCCCGATGACACAGCTTCCCCGCCTGCCCTTCGATCCGCTGGACGACAAGCTGAAGGAGGAATGCGGCATCTTCGGCGTGATCGGCGTGACCGATGCCGCGAATTTCGTCGCCCTCGGGATGCATGCGCTGCAGCACCGCGGCCAGGAAGCGGGCGGGATCGTCACCTACGACCCCGCGACCGGCTTCAACTCGGCCCGCCGCTTCGGCTATGTCCGCGACAACTTCACCAAGGCCGACGTGATGGATACCCTGCCGGGGTCGATCGGCATCGGCCATGTGCGCTATTCCACCGCCGGATCGAAGGGCGCCACCGCGATCCGAGACGTGCAGCCCTTCTTCGGCGAATTCTCGATGGGCGGCTGCGCGATCGCGCATAACGGCAACCTGACCAATGCCCACCAACTGCGCCGCGAACTGATCGAGCGCGGCTCGATCTTCCAGTCCTCCTCCGACAGCGAATGCATCATCCACCTGATGGCGCGGTCGATCCAGAAGAACCTGGCCGAACGCATCAAGGACGCGCTGCGCCGCGTCGAAGGCGCGTTCTCGGTCGTTGCCATGACCCGCACCAAGCTGATCGGCGTGCGCGACCCGCTGGGCGTGCGGCCGCTGGTGCTGGGGCGCCTCGGCGAAAGCGCCTATGCGCTGTCGTCGGAAACCTGCGGGCTTGACATCATCGGCGCCGAATTCGTGCGCGAGATCGAGCCGGGCGAGATGGTGGTGATCGAGGACGGCAAGGTTCACTCCACCCGCCCCTTCGCCCCCGCGCCCTCGCGCTTCTGCATCTTCGAGCATGTCTATTTCAGCCGCCCCGACTCGATCCTCGAAGGCCGCTCGGTCTACGAAACCCGCCGTCAGATCGGCGTGGAACTGGCGAAAGAGGCGCCGGTCGAGGCCGATCTGGTCTGCCCGGTCCCCGACAGCGGCACCCCCGCGGCCATCGGCTATTCGCAGCAGTCCGGCATCCCCTACGCGATGGGGATCATTCGCAACCAGTACATGGGCCGCACCTTCATCGAGCCGACCGAGCAGATCCGCAACATGGGCGTGCGGCTGAAGCTCAACGTCAACCGCGCGCTCATCAAGGGCAAGCGGGTGATCCTGGTCGACGATTCGGTGGTGCGCGGCACCACCTCGATCAAGATCCGCGAGATGATCCTTGAAGCGGGCGCCGCCGAGGTCCACTTCCGCATCGCCTCGCCCCCCACGGCCTGGCCCTGCTTCTACGGCGTCGACACGCCCGAGCGCGCCAAACTGCTGGCCGCCCAGATGACCGAGGACGAAATGCGGGCCTTCATCGGCGTCGACAGCCTGAAGTTCATCTCGCTCGACGGGCTCTACCGCGCCGCAGGCGTGGCCGCAGGGCGCGACCCCAAGGCGCCGAAATACTGCGACGCCTGCTTCTCGGGCGATTACCCGGTGGCACCCGCCGACATGATCGAGAAGGGCTTTGCCATGAAGGCGGCCGAGTAACCCGCACCCGCGCGCGCCCCGGACCCGGCGCAGCAGGCGGGGCTCTGCCCCGCACCCCGGGATATTTGTGGACAGAAAATGATGCGGGCCGCCGTCACATTTTCTGTCGTCAAGTATCCCGGGGGGAGGCGGCGCAGCCGACGGGGGGCAGAGCCCCCCAGCCCGGCCCGATGCTTGCCTTGCGGTAAGGAAAGGAAGCGCCCGGCCCTGCGCTTGCGCTTCGGGCGTTCGCCGCTGACAGCGCTCCACCGGAGCGATGTCCCCCGGGCCTTGCCCGGGGCCGCGGCTCACCCCAGCGCGTAGCCGGCGCCGCGGACGGTGCGGACGGGGTCTTCGCCGCCATGCTGGCAAAGCGCCTTGCGCAGCCGTCCGATATGCACGTCCACCGTCCGGGTGTCGACGTAGATGTCGCGCCCCCAGACGCGGTCCAGCAGCTGCTCGCGGCTCCAGACCCGGCCCGGTTTTTCCATGAACGTCGCCAACAGGCGGAACTCGGTCGGGCCGAGCTTCAGC
Organism: Pseudomonadota bacterium; assembly: GCA_021845805.1. Taxonomy (GTDB): domain Bacteria; phylum Pseudomonadota; class Alphaproteobacteria; order Rhodobacterales; family Rhodobacteraceae; genus Solirhodobacter. Next base: position 8,805 of record JAJZVD010000019.1, read on the forward strand.
GTATGGTCGCCGCGATAGACCCGGTGGCTTTCGGCATCGAGCCGGATGTCACCGAATTCCAGCGTCTCGCCCACGCTCGATGGACGCACCCGGCGCAGCTGGGCGCGCACGCGGGCCATCAGTTCGACGATGGAATAGGGCTTCACCACATAGTCGTCGGCGCCCGTCTCGAGCCCGCGCACCCGGTCGACCTCTTCCGACCGGGCCGAGAGCATGATGATCGGCACCGCGCGCGTATCGGCGCGGGATTTCAGACGGCGGCAGACCTCGACCCCCGAGACGGACGGCAGCATCCAGTCCAGCACGATCAGGTCGGGCGATTCCTCATCGACCAGCAGCAGCGCCTCTTCGCCATTCTCGGCCTTGGCCACGCGAAAGCCCTCGGCCTCGAGGTTGTAGCCCAGCACTTCCCGCTGGGCGGGCTCGTCCTCGACAACGAGCACCAGCGGCGCTTCGGACGCGGCCATCACTTGCCCCCGTCGCCCAGCGCCAGGGTCGTGGTATCCCCCTTGGGCCGCTCGGTCTCGGGCGCATGGCCGGTGACGAGATAGATCACCTGTTCCGCGATCGCGGTCGCGTGGTCGCCCACCCGTTCCAGGTTCTTGGCGATGAAATGCAGATGCATGCAGGCGGTGATGTTGCGCGGATCTTCCATCATGTGGGTCAGGAACTCGCGGAACAGCGCATTGTACATCTGGTCCACATCCTGATCGCGCTGGCGCACGTCGGCGGCCAGTTCCACGTCGCGCTGGGTATAGGCGTCAAGGCTGTCCTTCAGCATCACGGCCACCGCCTTGGCCATCCGCTTCAGCGCCCCTCCGGCCCCGGCGATGGGCGCCATCTGCGCAAGCACGGTGGACCGCTTGGCCATGTTCTTGGCATAGTCGCCCACCCGTTCGAGGTTGGCCGAGATCTTCATCACCGTCAGGATGGTGCGCAGGTCCGACGCCGCGGGCGCCCGCAGCGCGATCATCCGCGCGGCCTCGGTGTTCACCTGCTCTTCCAGCGCGTCGATCAGCGCGTCGTTCCGGCGGACCCGGTCGGCCAGTTCCTCGTCCCGGCTTTCCAGCGCCAGCGCCGCATCGAGGATCGCGGCCTCGACCAGACCGCCCATCTTCATGATGAGCGCCTGGATCTTCTCGAGGTCGTTGTCGAACATCGCGACAGTATGCGCCGTGGTCATGCTGGTCTCCTGTCCTCGCGGCCGGGCGGGACGCGCCCGCCACCCCGGCTCGGGCGCGGTCTATCCTGCCCCTGTCAGGGTTTTGCGACGTTTGTGTAACAGTTCAATGACAGACGCGCCCGCCTGTCACCCTTCCGGCAGAAAAACCGTGAAGCGGCTGCCTTCGCCGCGGGTGCTCTCGATCCGGAAGCGCCCGCGGTGGCGGTTCACGATGTGCTTGACGATGGCCAGCCCCAGCCCGGTGCCGCCCTTCTCGCGCGAGCGGTGGCTGTCTACCCGGTAGAAGCGTTCGGTCAGCCGGGGAAGATGGATGGCGTCGATTCCCTCGCCCCGGTCGATCACGTCGATCCTGACCGCAGGCCCGCGCAGCCCCGGATCGCGCGGCTCGCGCGTCAGATGCACGCTGACGCGCCCGCCGCTGCCGCCATATTTCACCGCGTTCTCGATCAGGTTGTGGAACACCTGCGTCAGCTGGTCGGCATCGGCGGCAACCGGCAGCGGCCCGGCCTCGCCCGTCACCTCAAGCTCTACCCCCGCCGCGCGCGCCATCGGCTTGAGCGCGGTCAGCGTCGAGCCGACAAGCTGCGCCACATCCACCCGCTCGGTCGGGCGCACCCGTTCCTCGGCCTCCACCCGGCTCAGGTGCAGCAGATCGCGCACCAGCCGGTTCATCCGCTCCGCCTCGCGTTCCATGATGGTCAGGAACCGGTCGCGGGCCGCCGCATCGTCGCGCGCGGCCCCCTTCAGCGTCTCGATGAAGCCCAGCAGCGCCGTCAGCGGTGTGCGCAGCTCGTGGCTGACATTGGCCACGAAGTCGCGCCGCATCTGCCCGGCCTGTTCAAGGTCCGTCACATCCTCGAAGCTGAGCAGGACCCCCTGCACCCCCTCGGCCCCCACCGGCGCGGCCAGAACCTTCCAGACCGTCTCGCGCGCCGTGCTGGTGACCGTGTAGCGCGTCGTCGTCGCCTGGTGATGGCGAAGGGTGCCTTCCACCGTATCCAGCAGCGCGGGCTGGCGCAGGACCGTCACATAATTCCGCCCGAGGATCCCCGGCCCCAGCAGCGCGACCGCCGCCGCATTGGCGGCGATCAGCCGTTCGTCGCTGCCCAGCAGCACCAGCGGCTGCGGCAGCGCCTCGAGGATGGCGGCGATGGTGGGCGTATCCACGGCGGTCTCCGTCTGGCTCCGGCGCGGCCGAACCTGCGGCATTGTTGCCGCGCACGCAACCCGGCATTCCGCACCGGCTTTTCGCGGCACGCGGGCTGGGCTAGGCTTTGCGGGTGTAAGCCGGTGATGTACCGGCCTTGTGTCGGCGGTTTCGTGCAGTGTGGCACGCCTTCCCGCGGGTCTCGGACCCGCTGCCGCAGCACGAGGCCGCCCCGGTGACCGATACGCCCCCGCAGCCCCTCCTGGCCGTCCTGGCGATCGAGGTCGCGCCCCCCGCGGCCCTCGTCGGCTTGCCCTTCGTCAGCCTGACGCCGGCGCGCTTTGCCGATCTGGGCGCCGCGCTTCTGGCGCGCTGCCGCCCCGACGAGGTGCTCTGCCCCCTCGTCGCGCCCCGCTTCGATGCGGCCGCCGTCATCGAACGTCTGGCCGCGCTGGGGTTCCGCGGCCGCGTGCTGGTGCTTGCGGGCGACCTGCCCTCGCCGGCCGCGGTGGCCGAGGAACTGAACCTGATCTCACCGGCCATCACCGTGGCGGTGCTGCGCGGCTGATCACGCGGCCGGGGTGTCGCGCCGGTAGATCCAGTCGTGGTCGGGGTGATTGGCAAAGCGCCACTTGCGGATCGGCCCGGCCATGACATTCAGGTAATACATCTCGTAGCCATAGGGCGCGCCGCAGGGGTGGTGGCCCTTCGGCACCAGCACAAGGTCGTGGTTCGCCACCGCCATCGTCTCGTCCAGGCTGCCATCCTCGGTGAAGACCCGCTGGATGCCATAGCCCTGCGCCGGGTTCAGGCGGTGGTAATAGGTCTCCTCCAGATAGGTCATCCGGGGAAAGTCGTCCTCGTCATGCCGGTGGGGCGGATAGCTCGACCAGTTGCCCTGCGGGGTGAAGACCTCGGTCACCAGAAGCGAATCGGCGTAATCCTCGTTCTCCATCGCGATGTTGTTGATGAAGCGCGTGTTGGCGCCGATGCCCCGCCGGGTCAGCGTGATCCCCCCGGGCCCGATCCGCCGCGCCGGATGCCCGCCCTTGCCCGGTGCGGTGCAGACCGCGATGGCGCAATCGGTTTCGGCCACCGCGGCCCAGTCGGCATGGTCCGGCACATACAGGCAGTGCGGCGGCGTCTTTTCGAACACGTCCATCCGCTCGCCCAGCACGCCCCAGTCCTGCCCGGCGGCGGCAAGGCGCGCCTTGCCCTCGACCATGACCAGGATCGCCTCGCGCCCGCCGGTGGCCTCGGCCGCCCGCTCTCCGGCCGCAAGCCGGTAAAGGCCGAAGCCCACATAGCCCCAGCCCGCGCGTTCAGGCGTCAGGTCATGCACCTTGCCCCGCGTGCCGTCCGGCTTCACCAGCAGTCCTGCCATCGCGCCGCCCCCCTCCCATTTTCTGTCCGCAAATATCCCACGGGGGTGCGGGGGTGTGAAACCCCCGCTCCCGCCGCCGGCCGCCCGCGCGGGCTCAGCCGCGGTCAAGCCCGACCTGAACCGCCACCGCCTTCAGGTAGCGCAGGCCCATGCTCTGATAGGTCAGCGGCACGCGCACCGCGGGGTCCTGTTCCGCCTCGATCACCAGCCAGCCCTGATAGGCGTGACCCGCCGCGATCTTCAGCACCGCGGGGAAATCCACGCAGCCCTCGGGGTCGCCCGGCACGGTGAAGACCCCCCGCCGCACCCCCTCGAGGAAGCTCAGCCCCTGCTCGCGCACCTCGGCCATGATCTCGGGGCGCACGTTCTTGGCATGGATATGCGCGACGCGCCCCATGTGGCGCCGGGCCAGACGCACCGGATCGCCGCCGCCAAAGGTGCAATGCCCGGTATCCAGCAGAAGATGCGTGGCGGGGCCCGTCTCGGCCATCAGCCGGTCGATCTCCCATTCCGCCTCGACGATGGTGCCCATGTGGTGGTGGTAGGCCAGCCGGATGCCCTGCGCGGCGGCAAACTGCGCCAGCGCCTCGATCCCCGCGCCAAAGGCCTTCCATTCGCCGTCCGACAGGCGCGGGCGGTCGTTCACCGCGACCCCGTCATTGCCATGGATCGCGTTCGAGGTCTCGCAGACGATGATGACGGTGCTGCCCATCGCCTTCAGCAGGTCCAGGAACGGCTGCATCGCGGCCTTCTCCGCCTCGATGGAGTTCACCAGCAGGTTGGTGGAATGCCAGCCCGACACGAAGCGCAGGCCGCGCCCGCCCAGCTCGACCTTCAGCCCCTCGACCGTGGTGGGCAGCTTGTGGCCCTTTTCGATCCCGTCGAAGCCGATCGCGGCGGTTTCGTCCAGACACTGCGCCAGGCTGATATGGGCACCCAGCGATCGGTCGTCATCGTTCGTCCAGGCGATCGGGTTGGTTCCGTAAAGGATCATGTCGTTCCTCAAGATCAGTCGGCAAGCTGCCGATCTTTCATCCGTTTTTCATAGGCCGCACGCGCGGCGGCCACGTCGGCGCGCGGGCTCACCTCGGGCACCGCCACGTCCCACCAGTGGCCGCCCGCCTGGGTGCTGGGCCCGGGGTCGGTGTCGATCACGATCACGCTGGGCCCCGCGCGCCCCTTGGCAGCCTGAAGTTCAGCCTCCAGCCCACTGATATCGTTCACCTTTGCCGAATGCGCCCCCATCGAGCGCGCATGCGCGGCAAAGTCGATGGCCGACGGGGTCACATGGTAGCTGTCGTCCAGCAGGTTGTTGAACCCGGCCCCGCCCGTAGCCTTCTGCAAGCGGTTGATGCAGCCGTAACCGCGATTGTCGGTCACCACCACGGTGAAGGCCAGCCCCATCATCGCGGCCGTGGCCAGTTCGCTGTTGGCCATCATGTAGCTGCCATCGCCCAGCATGCAGACCACATCGGCGCCGGGGCGCGCCATCTTGATGCCCAGCGCGCCGGCGATTTCATAGCCCATGCAGGAAAAGCCGTATTCCATGTGATAGCCGCCCGCAGCGGCATTCCAGAGCTTGTGCAGTTCGCCCGGCATGGTGCCCGCGGCCCCCATGATGACCGTCTCGGGGCGCGAGGTGCGCTGGACCGCGCCGATCACCTGCATGTCGGTGGGCAGCGCATTGCCCGCCTCGGGCGCGGCCGTGACCTTGGCCACCTCGGCTGCCCAGGCGGCCTTGAGCCCTGCGGCGGGCGCGGCAAACCGCTGCCCGCCCAGCGCCGCGCCAATCCTCTCAAGCGCGACTTTCACATCGGAAACAAGGCTTTGTGCGCCGTGCTTGAAGCTGTCATAGGGCTGCGCGTTGATCGACAGGATCGTGCGCCCCGGCGCCTTGAAAAGGGCCCAGGACCCGGTGGTGAAATCCTGGAACCGGGTGCCGAGCCCGATCACCAGATCCGCCGTCTCGGCCACCGCATTGGCGCAGGCCGCCCCTGTCACGCCCACGGGGCCGAAGTTCAGCGGGTGGTCATGGGCCAGCGCCGACTTGCCGGCCTGGGTTTCCACCACCGGAATGCCGTGCCGCGTCGCAAAATCGGCCAGCGCCGATTCCGCCCCCGAATGGATCACGCCGCCCCCCGCCACGATCACCGGGGCGCGCGCCGCCCGGATTGCCGCCACCGCGGCGGCCAGTTCGGCCGCGTCGGGTTCGGGCCGCCGGATGCGCCAGACCCTGGGCGCAAAGAAGCGTTCCGGCCAGTCGAAGGCCTCGGCCTGCACATCCTGGCAGAAGGCCAGCGTCACGGGCCCGCACTCGGCCGGATCGGTCATCACCCGAAGCGCCCGCGGCAGCGCCGTCAGCAGTTGTTCCGGCCGGGTGATCCGGTCGAAATAGCGGCTGACAGGGCGGAAGGCGTCGTTCGCGCTGACCGTACCGTCGCCGAAATCCTCGACCTGCTGCAAGACCGGGTCGGGCGCGCGGTTGGCGAACACGTCGCCCGGCAGCAGGAGCACCGGCAGCCGGTTCACATGCGCCAGCGCCGCCGCCGTCACCAGGTTCAGCGCCCCCGGCCCGATCGAGGTGGTCACCGCCATCGCGCGGCGCCGCTTCATCGCCTTGGCATAGGCGATCGCGCTATGCGCCATGGTCTGTTCGTTGTGCCCGCGCCAGGTCGGCAGCACGTCGCGCACGCCATGCAGCGCCTCGCCCAGACCCGCCACGTTGCCATGGCCGAAGATCGCCCAGACGCCCTCGATGAAGCGTTCGCCGTCTTCGGTCATCTGTACCGAAAGCCAGCGCACCAACGCCTGCGCCGCCGTCAACCGGATCGTCATGCCGCCTTCTCCTCGGAACCGCGCACACGGTCCCATATCCTGCACAGATTGCCATATCTTGTCGCCATCAGCGCCACCGCCTCGGCATCGCCCAGCGCGCCCGACAGCCAGCCGCGCGCCGCATCGGCGAAGATGGTCCGGCCCACGGCGAACCCCTTCACCAGCGGATGCCGCGCCGCCAGCGCAAGCGAGGCGGCAAGCTCGGCCTCGGGCGCGTCAAGACCAAGAACCACCACCCCCCGCGTATGGCGGTCGTTGCGGGTGATCGCGGCGCAGGCGGCCGCCCAGGCCGCGTCCGAGGTGAAGGGCTCCAGCTTCCACCAGTCGGGGAAGACCCCCAGGTCATAGAACCGCTGGATCACCCGGGCCGAGGTGTCATCGGCCACCGGCCCCACCTTCGAGGGGATGATTTCCAGCAGGAATTCCAGCCGGTTGCGACGCGCCGCGGCAAAGAGGCGCCGCACCGTCTCCTCTTGCGCGGCGCAGGTCGCCGCATCGTCGTCGGGGTGGTAGAAGCACAGCACCTTCACCACATGTTCCAGCGGCCATTCGCCCAGCCCGCCGCAATCGGGGCCAAGATCGGGCTCCAGCGTCAGCGGGCGCGAGCCCGGCCATTCCGCAGGCCGACCGATCCAGAGCCCCGTGCCCGCGGCCCGGTACAGCGCCTGCCGCCCCAAGCGCCCGTCGCACAGGATGCCGTGGCCAGGGCGCCCCCCCGCCACCTGCAGCGCCGCATCAAGGCAGAGGTTCTTGAAGGCGCCGATCCGCGCCGCATCCGCCCCCGCCTCGCGCGCCATCTCCTCCAGCTGCATCCGGTGGTCAAAGGCGAACACGCGCATCGTGGACCAGTCGCCATGCCGGTTCGTGGCCCAGTGAACCTGTTCCAGCGCCGCGTCCTTGCGCAGCGCCTTTTCCCGCACCCCGCGGGCCAGGAAGAACTGCAGTTCCTCCCAGCTCGGGTAGGCCGGGGTGCAGCCGTGACGGCTGACCGCGAAGGCCCCGCAGGCATTGGCATAGGTCAGCGCGACCGGCCAGGCTTCGTCATCAAGCCACCCTTTCAGCAGCCCCGACATGAAGCCATCGCCCGCGCCCAGCACGTTGAAGACCTCGATGGGAAAGCCCGGGCCTGCCTGCCCCTCGTCCAGCGTGTCGGGGATGGCACCCGCGAAGGCCGCAGCCCCCATCGGCCCGCGCTTGCACACCAGCGTCGCCCCCGTCACCGCCCGCACCGCCCTGAGCGCCGCGATCGTGTCGGTGGTGCCGCCCGCGATGTGAAACTCCTCCTCGGTCCCCACGATCAGGTCGAACAGAGGCAGCGTCGCCTGAAGCTTGGCGGTGACGGCGGCGCTTTCGATGAACCGCTCCTCGCCCGCACCGTGGCCCGCCAGCCCCCAGAGATTCGGCCGGTAGTCGATGTCAAGCGCGGTGCGCGCGCCATGCGCCCGCGCCAGCCGCAGCGCCTTGAGCACCGCGGCCTCGGTGCGCGGATGGCTCAGATGGGTGCCGGTGGCGACCACGGCGCGCGCCTCGGCGATGAAGCCCTCGTCGATGTCGTCTTCGCACAGCGCCATGTCGGCGCAGTTTTCCCGGTAGAAGATCAGCGGGAACTGCTTGTCATCGCGGATGCCCAGCAGCACCAGCGCCGTCAGCCGTTCGGGGTCGGTCTTTACCCCGCGCACGTCCACCCCCTCGCGCTGCAACTCTTCGCGCAGGAAACGGCCCATGTGTTCGTCGCCGACCCGGGTGATCAGCGCCGATTTCAGCCCCAGCCGCGCCGTGCCCGTGGCCATGTTGGTGGGCGAGCCGCCGACATATTTCTGGAACGACCCCATGTCCTCCAGCCGACCGCCGACCTGGGCGCCGTACAGATCGACCGAGGACCGGCCGATGGTGATCACGTCGAGCGTTTTCATGCGCTTCCTCCCGCCGCCCCGCCCACCCGAGACTCGTTGGCGGGCGGCAATTTTGGAATTTTTATTCCATTACACCGCGACAGGAAAGCCCTTTCTTCGCCGCCGCCGCCGCGATCGGCCGACCGCCCGCGCCGCGCATCGCGCAAAACACGGCAACCCATTGGAAAAGAACAATTTTACCCACGCTCGTCTGACGCCTGTTCAGCCGTCGGCGCGCGCCGTACCCACCGCGACCGCCAGCGTGATCGCCAGCGCCAGCGTCGCCGAAAGCGAGCGGAAGGCGCCAAAATCCACCTCGGGCACCGTCAGCACCGCGCTGGCCTGCCGGGCCAGCGGGCTGGTCAACCGATCGGTCATCGCCACCACCGGCAGACCGCGCGCCCGCGCATCGGCGGCAAGGGTCAGGGTTTCCTCGCTGTAGGGCGAAAAGGTGATGGCCAAGAGCGCATCGCCCGCACGCAGCGCATGGCGGTGGTCAAGCTTGCCCACCCCGTCATGCAGCATCGCCGGAATATCCATCTTCTCAAAGGCATAGGCCAGATAGCTGGCAACCGGAAAGGCCCGGCGCAGGCCGACCAGATGCACCGTGTCGGCCGCCTTCAGCACCGCGACCGCCTGGTCGAGCGCAGCCTCGTCGGCCGATTTCGCCAGCGCCTCGAGCGAGAGCCGCCCCGCCTCAACGAATTCCGCCAGCAAGGCGGCAGGGCTGCCCGCGCCGCTTTCCTTCAGATTGGTCAACCGGGTGGAATAATCCGGCCAGCCAGGCACATAGGCCTCGCGGAACAGCCGCTGCATCTCGGAGAACCCGGAAAACCCCAGGATCTGGCAGAACCGCATCAGCGCCGACGGCGGCACATCCGCCCCCGCGGCCAGTTCCGCGACCGTCGATACCGCGATCCGGTCCGAATTGGCCGCAACATAATCCGCACACTGCCGCAACCGCTTCGGCAGGCCGTCGGACATCGCCGCCAGCCGTTCCCGAAACTCTTCCACCGTTCCAGGGGCGACAGACCCAGCCAGTTCGTTCATCCAAAGTCCCTTGACACCCCACCCGGCTCGCTCGATAGCACACATGGAACAAATATTCCAACACCAATGGAGGAGGCGGTGATGGAGCGGATCGGTGTGGGCCTGATCGGCACGGGCTTCATGGGCAAGACCCATGCATTGGCCTGGCGTGCTGTCAAGGCGGTCATGGGCGATCTGCCCGCGGTCGATCTTGTCGCCCTCTGCGACACGCCCGAAGAGCAGGCCCGCCGCTTTTCCGGGCAGTTCGGTTTTGCCCGCGCCACCACCGACTGGCAGGCGATGATGGCCGATCCGGCGGTGCAGGTCGTTTCGATCACCACGCCGAACCGGCTGCATCACGCGATGGCCCTGGCGGCCATCGCGGCGGGCAAGCATGTCTGGTGCGAAAAGCCGATGGCCCTGACGCTTGCGCAGGCCGAAGAGATGGCGGCGGCGGCGCAGACTGCGGGCGTCGTCACCATGGTGGGCTACAATTATATCCACAACCCCGCCTTCACCCATGCGAAGCGGCTGCTCGGGGGGGGCGCCATCGGCCGCCCGGTGCATTTCCGCGGCTGGGTCGAAGAGGATTACCAGGCCGATCCCGACCTGCCCTGGAGCTGGCGCGCAACACTGTCGGAGGCCGGGCTTGGCGTGCTGGGCGACCTGATGTGCCATCTGGTCTCGATGGCGACGGGGCTGATGGGGCCGATCGACAGCGTGCTGGCGGACACCCAGATCATCCACCAGACCCGCCCCCTGCCCGACGGCTCTGGCCGCGCGGCGGTGGAAAACGAGGATGCCGCCAACGCGCTGGTGCGCTTTGCCAACGGGGCGAAGGGCACGCTCGTGTCGTCGCGCGCGGCCTGGGGGCGCAAGTCGCGGCTGGGCTTCGAGGTGCATGGAACCGAGGGCATGATGACCTTCGACCAGGAACGGATGAACGAATTGCAGATCTACCAGAACCGCGGGCCCAGGGCGGAGCAGGGTTTCCGCACCATCCTGACCGGGCCCGAGCACGCGCCTTATGGCGCCTTCTGCCCGGCGCCGGGCCACCAGCTGGGCTTCAACGACCTGAAGGTGATCGAATGCGCGGGGTTTCTGCGCGCCATCGCGGGCGGCGCCCCCTGCCATCCCGATTTCGCCGCGGCCCTTGGATTCGAGCGTGTCATCCACGCCATGGCCGACAGCGCCACCACGGGCGCGCGCGTCAGCCTTTGACCGTCCCCTCGGGCCAACCCGGCGCGGGCCGCGCCCGTCAGAGCGGCCTGAGCCCCGCCCGGAACCGGCGCATGTTCTGCTGATAATGTGCCGCGCTGGCGATCAGGCGCAGCCGTGCGGCCTCGTCCAGTACCCGCACCACCTTGCCGGGGGCACCCATCACAAGGCTGCCGTCAGGGATTTCCTTGCCTTCGGTGACCAGCGCGCAGGCGCCGATCAGGCACCCCTTGCCGATCTTCGCGCCGTTCAGCACCGTGGCCCCCATGCCGATCAGCGAGCCCTCGCCGATGGAGCAGCCGTGCAGCATCGCGCAGTGGCCGATGGTGCAATTCGCGCCGATCACCAGCGGAAACCCGGCATCCGTGTGCAGCACCGAGGCTTCCTGCACGTTCGAGCCCGCGCCGATGCGGATCTCTTCGGTATCCCCCCGCAGCGTCGCCCCGAACCAGACCGAGGCGCCCGGCTCCAGCACCACGCGGCCGATCACGTTGGCATCCGGCGCCACCCAGCAATCCGCGGCGATCTCGGGCTCCAGCCCGTCCAGCGCATAGATCATCTCGCCTCGAACTCCCTGTTCAGCCCGCGCACGAACTCGTTCAGCCAGGGCTGGCGGTCGCGCCGCATCCGCTCGGCGGTCAGGATGGTGCGCAACTCCTGCTCGGCCGCGTCGAGGTCGCTGTTGACCAGCACATAGTCATATTCGGCCCAATGGCTGATCTCGGCCAGGCTTTTTTCCATCCGGGCGGCGATCACCTCGGGGGCGTCCTGCGCGCGGGTCGTCAGGCGGCGTTCCAGTTCGGCGATCGACGGCGGCAGGATGAAGATCGACACCACATCGCGCCCCAGCACCGAATTGCGGATCTGCTGGCCGCCCTGCCAGTCGATGTCGAAGAGCGTGTCGCGCCCGGCCTCCATCGCGGCCACCACCGGCCCCTTGGGCGAGCCATAGAAGTTGCCGAAGACCTCGGCATGTTCCAGCATCTCGCCCGCGGCCACCATGTCCTCGAATTCGGCCCGGCTGCGAAAATAGTATTCCCGCCCGTCGACCTCGCCCGGGCGCGGCGCGCGGGTGGTGGCCGAGACCGAGAATTTCAGCGTAGGGTCCCAGGCCATCAGACGGCGCGACAGTGTCGATTTCCCGGCCCCCGAGGGGGACGACAGGATGACCAGAAGCCCGCGCCGCTGCATGGGTTACTCCACGTTCTGCACCTGCTCGCGCATCTGATCGATGACCACCTTGAGGTCAAGACCCACCCGCGTCAGCTCGGCCGACTGCGCCTTGGAACACAGCGTGTTGGCCTCGCGGTTGAATTCCTGCATCAGGAAGTCGAACTTGCGCCCGACCAGGCCCGGATCGGCCAGAAGCGCGCGCGCGGCGCCGATATGGGCGGCCAGCCTGTCCAGTTCCTCGGTCACGTCCTGCTTGATGGCCAACAGCGCCAGTTCCTGTGCGATCCGCCCCGCATCCAGCCCGTCGGAGGCGGCAAGAAGCCGTCCGACCGCCTCGCGCAGGTGGTCGGCGGCCTGCGCGCGGCGCGCCTCGGCCAGCGCGCGCGCCTCGGCGGCAAGGTCCGCGATGCGGTCAAGCTGCGCCGTCAGCACCGCGCCCAGCGCCTTGCCCTCGGCCGCGCGGGCCGCGTGAAACTCGGCCAGCAGGCCCGCCAGATCGGCCAGCAGCGCAGCCAGCAGGGGGGCGCTGTCCTCCTCGGTCTGATCGCCGGTCAGCACGCCCTTCTGCGCCAGCACCTCGGCGGCGGTGGCGGGCGCGATCGAGACATCGGCATCCAGCGCCGCGCGTTCGACCGCGCGCAGGGCCACCATCACCGCGTCCAGCGCCGCCGGGTCGACCCTGAGCCCCGCGGCCCCGCCGTCGCGCGCAAGCCTGAGCGACAGCGCGACATTGCCGCGATGCAGCCTGCGCTGCACCTCGGCCCGCACCGCCGTTTCAAGCCCGTCGACGCCATCGGGCAGCCGAAGCCGCAGATCGAGCCCCTTGCCGTTGACGCTGCGCAGATCCCAGGCCCAGCTTGCCCCCGCCCCCGCGCCACGGCGCGCGGCAAATCCCGTCATCGAGGTGACCATCCGTGCCCCCTGCCGCCCCGGTGCGGTTAACCATCGCGTCAGGTTCTTCCCCCGCAATGGCCCGACCTGCGCTATGTTAACCGGCGAGTAATCTTTCCGCGCTTAGGGTTAACAGAACGTTCTCCCCGCGGCAATCGACGCCCCTGACGCTGGAGAGCAGGATGACGGCAGAGACCGGCGGCCGCGTGGTCGCCTTTCATGGAGTGCACAGGATGAGCCATCCGCTGATCGACGAGGTGCGCGCCTATTGGGAGGCGAAGCGCGCCGGGCGCGCGGCCCCCACCCGGGCCGAGATCGACCCGCGCGAGATCGCGCCCGCGCTGGCCAACACCTTCCTGACCGAGCCGGTGGCGCCGGGTGTGGTGCGGCTTCGGGTGGCCGGGCAGCACCTGTGCGACCTTATGGGCATGGAAGTACGCGGGATGCCGCTGGCGGCGCTGTTCGCCATGCCTGCCCGGCCCCGTCTGGCCGAGGCGGTACGCATGGTGCACGATGGGCGGACAGGCGCGCTGCTTCGGCTGACGGCGCGGTGGAGTCTGGGTGCCCCCGCGCTGACGGGCCATGCGCTGCTGCTGCCGCTGGCCGACCGGCAGGGCGCGGTGGCGCATCTGCTGGGCTGTCTTGTGGTCGAAGGCGGCATCGGCCGCCCGCCACGGCGGCTTGAGATCGAAGCGTTGCAGCCCCTCTCCCTTGCCGTCGCGCCGGTCACGGTCGCCGCCCCGGCGATGGCCGAGGCCGCGGCACCGTTCCGGCACGCGCCACAGGCCGGGTCGCCCCCCGCCCTGCGGCTTGTCACCGGGGCCGAGTGATCAGAGGGAGGACAGCGTCGCCGCCCGCTGCATCTCGCGCCGCGACGACAGTTCCTCGGCCACCAGGAACGCCAGTTCAAGCGACTGGCTGGCGTTCAGCCGCGGATCGCAGGCGGTGTGGTAGCGGTCGCTCAGATCCTCGTCCGTCACCGCGCGCACACCGCCGGTGCATTCGGTCACGTCCTTGCCGGTCATCTCGAAATGCACCCCGCCGGGGATCGAGCCTTCAGCGTTGTGCACATCGAAGAACTCGCGCACCTCGCGCAGCACGGATTCGAACGGCCGGGTCTTGTAGCCCGAGGCCGACTTGATCGTGTTGCCATGCATCGGGTCGCAGACCCAGGCCACCTTGGCGCCCATCTCCTGCACCGCCCGGATCAGGCGCGGCAGGTGTTCGGCCACCTTCCCCGCGCCGAAGCGCGCAATCAGCGTCAGCCGCCCGGCCTCGTTTTCCGGGTTCAGCTTTTCCACCAGCGTCTTGAGGTCCGAGGTGGTCAGCGACGGCCCGCATTTCAGCCCGATCGGATTCTGCACGCCCTTGCAGAATTCCACATGCGCGCCATCCACCTGCCGCGTGCGGTCGCCGATCCAGATCATGTGGCCCGAACCCGCCACCGGCAGGCCGGTGGTGGAATCGATCCGGCACAGGGCCTCTTCGTATTCCAGCAGCAGCGCCTCGTGGCTAGTGTAGAAATCGACCGTGCCCAGTTCATGCGCGGTGCCCGAGTTCACCCCGGCCGCGTTCATGAAGTCGAGCGCGTCCGAAATCCGGTTCGACAGCTCGCGATAGCGTTCGGCCTTGTCGTTCTCGGCAAAGCCCAGCGTCCAGGCATGGACCCGGTGGATGTCGGCGAAACCGCCGGTCGAAAACGCGCGCAGCAGGTTCAGGCTGGCCGCGGCCTGGGTATAGGCCTGCAGCATCCGCGCGGGATCGGGCACCCGGGCCTCGGGCGTGAAGTCGAAGCCGTTGATGATATCGCCGCGGTAGCTCGGCAGTTCCACCCCGCCCACGGTTTCCATCGGCGCCGAGCGTGGCTTGGCGAACTGCCCGGCCATCCGGCCGATCTTCACCACCGGCACCTTGGCGCCATAAGTCAGCACCACGGCCATCTGAAGCATCACGCGGAACGTGTCGCGGATGTTGTCGGCCGAGAATTCGGCAAAGCTTTCGGCGCAGTCGCCGCCCTGAAGCACGAAGGCGCGGCCCTCGGACACCTGGCCCAGCGCCTTCTTCAGCCGCCGCGCCTCGCCCGCGAAGACCAGCGGCGGGTACTTTGCCAGTTTCGCCTCGACCTCGTGCAGGGCAACCATGTCCGGATAGTCGGGCATCTGCACCCGCGGCTTGCTGCGCCAGTCGGATTTGGTCCAGCCCTTGGTCATGATCGTCTCCAGCTGTCGGGTCGGTTAGCGGTATCGGGGCCTTATAAAGAACGCTTGGTGCGCTTGCAAAGGCGAAAGGCCTCTGCCGGCCCTTGAAGGGCGGCTTGGTTGGTGTATCCATGGCGCGGAAACGACAGAAACAGGTCGCTCCATGCTCGAATCGAAGCGCAGGCCGGTGGGTGAACTGACGAGTGCCGCGCCGAAGCGGTTTGTGTTCCTTCTGCTCGACCGCTTTACCATGCTGTCCTTCGCGGGGGCGGTGGAACCGCTGCGCATCGCGAACCGGGTCGCGGGCCGGACGATCTACACCTGGCGGCTGGCGGGCGATGGCGGCGACTATGTCACCTGCTCGAACGGCGCGGCCTTCAAGCTGGACATGGGGCTGGACGAGCTGGAGCGCGACGACATCGTGCTGGTCTGCGGCGGGATCGACGTGCAGGCCGCCACCACGCGGCATGTCGTGTCCTGGCTGCGGCGCGAGGCGCGCCGCGGGGTGACGCTGGGCGGGCTGTGCACGGCGTCCTACGCGCTGGCGAAGGCCGGGCTGCTGGACGGCAAGAAGGCCACGATCCACTGGGAAAACCAGGACGGCTTTCTGGAAGAGTTCGAGGACGTGAAGCTGACGAAATCGGTCTTCGTGATCGACGGCAACCGGATGTCGACCGCGGGGGGCACCGCCTCGATCGACCTGATGCTGAAGCTGATCGCCGACGACCACGGCGAAGACCTGGCCAACACGGTCGCCGACCAGCTGATCTACTCGTCGATTCGTACCGACCAGGACACCCAGCGGCTGTCGATCCCCACCCGGATCGGGGTGCGGCACCCCAAGCTCAGCCAGGTGATCCAGATGATGGAGGCCGCGATCGAGGAGCCGATCAGCCCTGCCGACCTGGCCGAGGATGTCGGCATGTCGACCCGCCAGCTTGAACGGCTGTTCCGCCGCTACCTGAACCGCAGCCCCAAGCGCTACTACATGGAACTGCGCCTTCAGAAGGCCCGGAACCTGCTGATGCAGACCGACATGAGCGTCATCAACGTGGCGCTGGCCTGCGGTTTCGCCAGCCCGTCGCATTTCTCGAAATGCTACCGCGCACACTATAACACGACGCCCTACCGCGAACGCGGCACCCACGGAACCCGGCTGTCGATCTGACCCACCGCCTGACGGACGCCTGACGGACGCCCCAGAGCCGTCACGCGAATGGCTTTTCTTTTCCGAAACCTGACACTAGGGTGTGGGCCGGGTTTCGATCCAACATGGGAGTATAGTAATGAAGAAACTGCTTCTCGCCTCTGCAGCGCTGGCCCTGGTGGCCGGTGGCGCGTCGGCGCAGGACATCAAGATCGGCATCCTGTTCGGCTTTACCGGGCCGCTGGAATCGATCACGCCGGCGATGGACAAGTCGGCCGAGATGGCGATCAAGGAAGTCAACGATTCCAAGGCGCTGCTGGGTGGTGCGACGGTCGAGGGCGTGAAGGCCGATTCGACCTGCACCGACGCCGCAGCCGCCACGGCCGCCGCGCAGAAGCTGGTCACCTCGGAAAAGGTTGCCGCGATCGTCGGTGGCGACTGCTCGGGCGTGACCGGGGCCGTCCTGCAATCGGTCGCGCGTCCTAACGGGATCGTGATGGTCTCGCCGTCGGCCACCTCGCCGGCGCTTTCGACCGCTGCGGATGACGATCTGTTCTACCGCACCGCCCCGTCGGATGCCCACCAGGGCGACATCATGGCCGACGTGCTGATGAAGCGCGGCGTCAAGAAGGTGGCGCTGACCTACACCAACAACGACTACGGCAAGGGTCTGGCCGACAGCTTCAAGGCGGCCTTCGAAAAGGCCGGCGGCACCGTGACCATCGAAGCCGCGCATGAAGACGGCAAGGCCGACTACTCGGCCGAAGTCGCGGCGCTGGCTGCGGCGGGCGGCGACGTGCTCGTGGTGGCGGGCTATGTCGACCAGGGCGGCAAGGGCATCATCCAGGGCGCGCTGGACGCCGGTGCCTTCAAGACCTTCTACCTGCCCGACGGCATGTATGGCGACAGCCTGCTGAAGGCGATCGGCAAGCCGCTTGACGGCTCGTTCGGCGACGTGCCGGGCATCGACTCGGAAGGCCACAAGAAGTTCCTCGACATGGCGAAGGCCGCGGGCTTCGACGGCACCTCGTCCTACACGGGCGAAAGCTATGACGCCGCCGCGCTGATCATGCTGGCGATGCAGGCCGCCAAGTCGGACAAGGGCGCCGACTTCAAGTCGAAGATCGAAAGCGTGGCCAACGGCCCGGGCGAAAAGATCCTCCCCGGCGAACTGGCCAAGGGCCTGAAGCTGATCGCCGAAGGCAAGCCGATCGACTACGAGGGCGCGACCGGCGTCCACCTGCTGGGCCGCGACGCCGCGGGCAGCTATCGCGTCTACACGATCAAGGACGGCCAGCACGTCACGGACTACTACCAGTGACGACGGCCTGACGTGTATTCACCTGAACGGCCCGGGTCAGCCCGGGCCGTTCGCTTAATCAATAAGGCCCGCACGGACGGCGAACGCCGCGCAAGGATGACGGGCCCCGCGGGAGACACGAGATGATCGTCGTCGAAGATCTGCACAAGCATTTCGGCGGGTTTCACGCCGTCGACGGAGCCTCGCTGGAAATCAGGAAAGGCTCCATCACCGGCCTGATCGGCCCCAACGGGGCGGGGAAGACCACGCTGTTCAACGTCATCGCCGGCCGCCTGCCCCCGACCTCGGGTCGGGTGCTGATGGATGGCGAGGACATCACCGGGCTGACGCCGCACGAGCTGTTCCACAAGGGGCTCTTGCGGACGTTCCAGATCGCGCACGAGTTCGGCTCGATGACCGTGCGCGAGAACCTGATGATGGTGCCCGCCCGGCAACATGGCGAGACGCTGTGGAACACCTGGTTCCGCCGCGGGGCAATCGCGGCACAGGAACGCGCGCTGGCGAAGAAGGCCGACGAGGTTCTTGAATTCCTGACGATCTCGCATCTGGCCAACCAGAAGGCGAGCCAGATCTCGGGCGGCCAGAAGAAGCTTCTGGAACTGGGCCGCACCATGATGGTGGAAGCCAAGATCGTCTTTCTGGACGAGGTGGGCGCGGGCGTGAACCGGACTTTGCTGAACACGATCGGCGATGCCATCGTGCGGCTGAACAAGGAACGCGGCTACACCTTCTGCGTGATCGAGCACGACATGGACTTCATCGGGCGGCTTTGCGACCCGGTCATCGTGATGGCCGAGGGCAAGGTGCTGGCCCAGGGCTCTGCCGCCCACATCATGGAAAACGAGGCCGTGATCGAGGCCTATCTGGGCCGCGGCCTGAAGAACAAGACAAAGGCGGGGGCAACCGCATGACATTCCTGATCGGAGAAAAGATGACCGGCGGCTACGGCCCGGTCGACATCCTGCACGACTGCACGCTGGCGGTCGACAAGGGCCAGATCGCGGTGATCGTGGGCCCGAACGGCGCCGGCAAGTCCACCGCGATGAAGGCGGTGTTCGGGATGCTGAAGCTGCGCGGCGGCCAGGTCCGGCTGGACGGCGAAGACATCACCGCCCTGTCGCCGCAGGACCGGGTGGCAAAGGGCATGGCCTTCGTGCCCCAGACCCACAACATCTTCACCTCGATGACGGTCGAGGAAAACCTCGAGATGGGCGCCTATCTGCGGCGTGACGACATCAAGGGCACGATGGAGCAGGTCTATCACCTGTTCCCCATCCTCAAGCAGAAGCGGCGCCAGCCCGCGGGCGAACTGTCGGGCGGCCAGCGCCAGCAGGTCGCCGTGGGGCGCGCGCTGATGACGCAGCCCAAGGTGCTGATGCTGGACGAACCCACCGCGGGCGTCTCGCCCATCGTGATGGACGAACTGTTCGACCGCATCATCGAGGTGGCGCGCACCGGCATCTCGATCCTCATGGTGGAACAGAACGCGCGCCAGGCCCTGAACATCGCCGACATGGGCTATGTGCTGGTGCAGGGTGCCAACCGCTATACCGACACGGGCGAGGCGCTGATGGCCGATCCCGATGTCCGCAAGACCTTCCTGGGGGGCTGAGATGGTGGATTTCCTGAACGCCATCGTGGCGCTGCTGAACTATGTGATCGTTCCCGCCACCTCTTACGGCGCGCAACTTGCGCTGGGGGCGCTGGGGGTGACGCTGATCTACGGCATCCTGCGCTTCTCGAACTTCGCCCATGGCGACACCATGGCCTTCGGCACCGCGATCACCATCCTGGTGACCTGGCTGTTCCAGAGCTGGGGCATCGGCTTCGGCCCGCTGCCCACCGCGCTTCTGGCCCTGCCCTTCGGCATCGCCGTCACCGCGCTTCTGCTGCTGGGCACCGACAGAATGGTCTACCGCTTCTACCGCAGGCAGAAGGCCGCGCCGGTGATCCTGGTGATCGTCTCGATGGGTGTCATGTTCATCATGAACGGTCTTGTCCGCTTCGTGATCGGGGTGCAGGAACAGAACTTCGCCGATGGCGCACGCTTCGTCATCACCGCGACCCAGTTCCGCAACCTGACCGGGCTGGACGAAGGCCTGGCCGTGCGCACCAGCACCGTCATCACCGTGGTGACCGCGGTCATCGTGGTCGCGGCGCTGTTCTGGTTCCTGAACAAGACCCGGTCGGGCAAGTCGATGCGCGCCTTTTCCGACAACGAGGATCTGGCGCTGCTGTCGGGGATCAACCCCGAACGGGTGGTGATGATCACCTGGCTTCTGGTGGCCGCGCTGGCGACCACGGCGGGCGTTCTCTACGGGCTCGACAAGTCGTTCAAGCCCTTCACCTATTACCAGCTTCTGCTGCCGATCTTCGCCTCGGCGGTGGTGGGGGGCCTTGGCAACCCGGTGGGCGCCATCCTCGGCGGCTTTGTCGTCGCCTTCTCCGAGGTGACCTTCACCTATGCCTGGAAGAAGGTCCTGACCTATCTGCTGCCCGCCAGCCTTGCACCGGACAGCCTCGTGCAGTTGCTGTCGACCGATTACAAGTTCGCGGTCTCCTTCGCGATCCTCGTCGTCGTGCTGCTGTTCAAGCCCACGGGCCTTCTCAAGGGGAAATCGGTATGAAGAAACTTCCTCCTGTCGCGCTGTTCGGCATCGTCGGCCTGGCCTTCATCCTGGTCGGCCTGCTGCAAAGCTGGACGCTGGCGATCACAATCCTCAACGATGGCCTGATCGTCGCGATCATGGCGCTGGGCGTGAACATGCAATGGGGCTACGCGGGCCTCTTCAATATCGGGGTCGCGGGCTTCTTCGCGCTGGGCGGTCTGGCGGTGGCGCTGGTGTCGCAGCCGGTGGACCCCGCCGCCTGGGCCGCGGGCACGCCGCGCATCCTGATGGCGCTGGTGTTCGGCGCCGCGGTCATCTGGGCTGGCGTGCAGACCTACAACCGGATGGCCGCCGGGCGGTTGCGCACGCTGGCCATGCTGGTGCTGCTGGTCGGGGGCTTCTTCCTGTTCCGCGCCATCTACGACTCCGCCGCCAACGCGGTCGAGGCGCTGACCCCCGCCGCCACCGGCAACATCGGCGGGCTTGGCCTGCCGGTGGTGCTGTCCTGGCTGGTGGGTGGGCTTCTGGCCGCGGTCGCGGCCTGGGGCGTGGCCAAGACGGCGCTGGGGCTGCGGTCGGATTACCTGGCCATCGCGACTCTGGGGATCGGCCAGATCCTGATCGCCGTGATGAAGAACGAGGACTGGCTGGACCGCGGGGTGAAGAACATCACCAACGTCGGCCGCTGGCCGGTCCCCTACGAGGTCGACCTGCAGCAGAACGCGGCCTTCATCGCCCGCGCGAAGGCCTGGGGCATGGACCCGCAGACGCTGTCGACCATCTGGGTCGGGCTTTGCTTCACCGCGCTCTTCACCGTGGTGCTGCTGGTGCTGCTGGTGCTGATGGAACTGGCGCTGAAATCGCCCTGGGGGCGCATGATGCGCGCCATCCGCGACAACGAGATCGCGGCCGAAGCCATGGGCAAGGACGTGAAGCGGCGGCATCTGCAGATCTTCGTGCTGGGCTCGGCGGTGATCGGGGTGGCGGGGGCGATGTTCGTCATGCTGCACGGGCTTCTGGCCCCCACCAGCTACGACGACCCGCTGCGCTACACCTTCCTGATCTGGGCGATGGTGATCCTGGGCGGTTCTGGCAACAACTGGGGCTCGGTGCTGGGCGCGCTGATCATCATGCTGATGTGGGACGAGGCGGAAGGCATGGGGCAGTTCCTGGCCAGCCACCTCGACATGCTGCCCAGCGTCATCTCGGGCAATGCCGCGGTGTCGAAATGGGTCGTGGACAACGCGGTCTATACCCGCCTGCCGGTGATCGGGCTTGTCCTGCTGCTGGTGCTGCGCTTCAGCCCGCGGGGGCTCATCCCCGAGAAATGAGGCCGGGCACGCCTGGCTGACGGAAAGGGGGCGCCCCGCGGCGCCCCCTTTTCACATGCAGGACGCGGCCCAGACGCGGGCCTTGACCAGCGCAGACGGTGCCGCGCCCCCCCCTTTTGTCCTGCGCCCTCAGCCGAAGGTCTGCGAGACGAGCCCGAAGCTGCGCGGCCCCGCCTTGCCCGGACGCGCAAGCCAGGGGCGGCCCAGCGACATGGTGGTGACGGTATCGAACACGCCCAGGCCGCAGCGTGCGACGAATTCGGCGAAGGGTCCGACCCCTTCGCGCGTGTCGATCCGCAGGAACCGCCCGGCATGGGCAGCGACATGGGGCGCGAAGACGGCGATCGCCTCGGCTGCGTCGGGGGCGACCAGCGGCCCGACCACATGCCCGCGCCCGAACGGACGGCAGAGCGCGAAGGCCGATAGGGCGCCCTCGCGGAAAAGCCCCACGCCTTCCGACAGCGCCATCAACTGCGCCAGCAGCCCCGCCCGCCCGGCGCCCCAGGCGGCACGGTCGAGCGCCGACAGCGCGGGCAAGTCGGCCTCGGTCAGCCGCCGAAGCGTGCAGCCCGCAGGCAGCGTCAGCGCCGGCGGTGCCACCGCCTCGCCCTGGCACTGGTAGACGGTCGCTTCGGGCTGGAAGCCCATCGACAGGTAAAGCCGCTTGGCCGCCCGGGTCGAATTCAGCCCCAGGTCATAGCCGTCCAACTCGCGCAGCGCGTGCCGCATCAGGGTTTGCCCCGCGCCCTGCGCCTGCAACCGGGGCGAGGTGATGACCATCCCCACCGTGGCAAAGCCATCCTCCTGGGGGAACCACATCGCGCTGCCCAGCACCCGGCCGATATCGTCCAGCGCCGCGATCCCGCGGCCAAGCTGCAGCACGATCTGCCAGTCTTCGGCCCGGTGCGGCCAGCCGACCGACAGCGACAGGGCGTGCAGCGCGGGAAGCGCCGCCTGCCGGATGTCGGTGATCCGCAGCGCAAAGGAATCAAGCTGCAGCGAGGAGGAAGGCAGGTCGGTCATCGGGCCCCGTTCAGGCAATCGGCAGCGCAGCCCCAGCGACCGCGCGGGCGGGACCGCACCCCGCCAGGATCAAGCCTACCCGGAACGGGCCACAGATTCCGCTCTGTCTGCGGCATGGAATGGAACATTGCACCGATTGCCCGCGGGTTTCGGCATTCCCCACCGTCGGCCTGCCGCTAGGCTTGCCCGATCCTGCGGCAGGGGGCGACATGGACATCCTGGACATTCTGGACCGGCTGGTGGCCTTTCCCTCGGTGGTCGGGCGCCCCAATGCCGACATCGTCGCCTGGATCGCCGCCCATGCCCGCGCCTGCGGCGCCCGGGTGGTGCATCTGCCGGGGCCCGAAGGCGACCGGGCGAACCTGCTGATCTCGATCGGGCCCGCGGGGGCGCCGGGCCATGTGCTCTCGGGGCACATGGACGTGGTGCCCGCCGAAGAGCCCGGCTGGCAGGCCGATCCGTTCCGGCTGCGGCGCGAGGCGGGGCGGCTGATCGGGCGCGGCACGACCGACATGAAGGGGTTTCTGGCCGCCGCGCTGTCCTGCCTGCCAGAGCTGGCCGCCCGGCCGCTGACGGCGCCGGTGCATCTGGCCTTTTCCTATGACGAAGAGGCGGGCTGCCGCGGCGTGCCGCATCTGATCGCCCGCCTTCCCGACCTGATCGCGCCGCCCCTTGGCGTCATCGTGGGCGAACCCAGCGGGATGCGCGCAATCCTGGCACACAAGGGCAAGGCGGCGGCGCAGGCCCGCGTGACGGGGCTGCCCGGCCATTCCTCGCGCCCCGACCTGGCACGGAACGCGATCCACGGCCTGTCGCGGGTGCTGGCGGCGGCGGTGGACGCCTCGGCCGCGCTGGAGCGGGGGCCGCAGGACGCCACCTTCGCCCCGGCCTGGTCCACCCTTCAGGTGGGGATGATCGGCGGCGGTCAGGCGGTGAACGTGATCCCCGACCAGGCCAGCCTGACGCTGGAAGCGCGCGCGATCTGGGGGGTCGACCCCGCGGGCCTTCTTGCCCCGGTGCGCGCGGCACTGGAGGCATTGGCGGCCGAGGGCTACGGGGTGGCGTGGCAGCCGATCAGCGCCTATCCGCCCCTGCGCCTGCCGCCCGATGCCCCGCTTGCCACGCGGCTTGCCCGCCTGACCGGCGCGCCGCCGCTGGGCGCGGTCAGCTACGGCACCGAGGCCGGGCTTTACCAGGCCGCCGGGCATGACGCGATCATCTGCGGGCCGGGCGACATCGCGCGGGCCCACACGCCGGAAGAATTCATCACCGAAGCCGAATTGCACCGATGCCGCGGGATGATCCTGCGGCTGGCCGAACCCTGCTGAGAGGATCGCATGGACCCCTTGCTGAAAACCATCGACCCCGCCCCCGCCTTTGCGCCCCAGGTCGCGCAGGCCCGGCCCGACAGGCTGATTGCCGGCACGCCCGAATTCCGCACCTGGGCGCAGGACACCGCCCGCGAGAACGTGCGAACCGGCGTCTGGCAGGCAACCCCGGGCGAGACCCGCTCGATCAAGGGCGAGACCCGCTTGATCAAGGGCGAGACCTTAGAGGTCTGCCACATCCTGTCGGGGGTGGTCGAGAACACGCCCGAGGGCGGCACCCCGGTGCACTACGGCGCGGGCGACTGTTTCGTGCTGAAGCCGGGCTTTGTCGGCGTCTGGAAGACCATCGAGACGGTGCGCAAGATCTATGTGATCGTCGGCGAGGCATTTGCACTGCCGACGGCGGGCACAACGGCGGATTCCGCCGCGCCTCGCCCCGATACGGAACATGCTGCCGCCCGTGGCCCGCTAGCCTGCCCGCGGCTCTGAACGGGTGTGCCGCATGACGCTTTCCTTCGATCCCGACCGCCTGACGCTGCCGCAGGGCCACTTCATCGGCGGCCGCTTCCGCCCCGTGGCCGATGGCCTGCCGCTACGCCGCCCCTCGGATGGGGCGGGTTTCGCCGATTGCCCTGTGGCGGGCGCCGATCTGGTGGACGAGGCCGTGACCGCCGCCGCGCAGGCGCTGGTCCGCAGCGGATGGGGCACCGCCCGCCCGCGCGAGCGGGTGAACGCGCTGCACCGCTGGGCCGACCTGATCGAGGCCGAGGCCGAAACGCTTGCCCGGCTGGAGGCCGTCGCCTCGACCCGCCCCGTGGCGCAGGTGCCCGGCGTCGACGTGGCGGTGACGGCCGAACAGATCCGCTTCTTCGCCGAATTCGCCGACCGCGAGGGCGGCGCGCTGGTGCCGACCGGTGCAGACAGCCTTGGCCTGGTGATGAGCGAGCCCTACGGCGTCGTGGGGGCGATCACGCCGTGGAACTTCCCGCTGTCGATGGCGGGGTGGAAGCTGGGGCCCGCGCTGGCGGCAGGCAATGCCGTGGTGCTCAAACCGTCGGAAATGACGCCCTTTGCCACGCTTCACATGGCCGAACTGTCGGTGCGGGCGGGGATGCCGGCGGGGCTTGTGAACGTGGTGCTGGGCGACGGGCCGACCACCGGCACCGCGCTGACCGGCCACCCCGGGATCGCCAAGGTCAGCTTCACCGGCTCTACCGGTGCGGGGCAGGCGATCATGGCCAACATCGCCCGCACCGGGGTAAAGCCGATGACGCTGGAACTGGGCGGAAAAAGCCCGCAGATCGTCTTTGCCGATGCCGACCTTGCCGCCGCAGCCGACGCGATCGCGGGCAGCATCCTTTACAACGCCG
Organism: Pseudomonadota bacterium; assembly: GCA_021845805.1. Classification (GTDB taxonomy): domain Bacteria; phylum Pseudomonadota; class Alphaproteobacteria; order Rhodobacterales; family Rhodobacteraceae; genus Solirhodobacter. The sequence continues at coordinate 33,884 of JAJZVD010000019.1, forward strand.
GGCAGGCCTGCGTGGCGGGCAGCCGGGTGATCGTGGCGGCCGAGGTCGCCGCACAGTTGGCCGACCTTCTGGTGGCGCGGATGGCCACCATCCGCCCCGGCCCCACCTGGGACGCGACGACGGTCTATTCCCCGATCATCTCGGAGCGCCAGATCGGCCGGATCGACGGCATCGTGGCCGCCGCGCGGGCAGGCGGGGCCACCTGCCGGATCGGCGGCGCGCGGCTGGACCGGCCGGGGTACTTCTACGCCCCGACCCTGCTGACCGACCTGCCCGCCGACTCGCCCGCACTTCTCGACGAGATCTTCGGCCCCGTGCTGACTCTCCAGACCTTCGGCGACGAAGACGAGGCGCTGCGGCTGGCGGATCACCCGACCTACGGGCTGGCCGCGGGGCTGTTCACCCGCGATCTGTCGCGCGCGCTGCGGGTGACGCAGAAGCTGCAGGCCGGAACCGTCTGGGTGAACCGCTATGGCCGCTCGCGCGATCACATCCTGCCGACCGGGGGCTACAAGCAATCCGGGATCGGCAAGGACCTGGGCCGCGAGGCCTATCTATCCAACCGCAAGCAGAAAAGCGTGCTGATCCGTGTCTGACACAGACATGAAGACCCATCGCATCGCGGTCATCCCCGGCGACGGGATCGGCCGACCCGTGACCGAGGCCGCCTGGGCCGTGCTGGAAAAGGCCGCGCGTGGCGCGGGCTTTGCCCTGCAGGCCGACATTCTGCCCTGGTCCTGCGCGCATTACCTGGACACCGGCGCGATGATGCCCGCCGACGGGCTGCGGCATCTGGCGGGGTTTGACGCGATCCTGCTGGGCGCGGTGGGCTGGCCCGCCACGGTGCCGGACGCGGTGTCGCTGCATGGCCTGTTGCTGCCGATCCGCAAGGCGTTCTCGCAATATGCGAACCTGCGCCCCCACCGGCTGCTGCCGGGGGTGGAAGGGCCGCTGCGGACGGCCGTGTTCGACATCCTCTGCATCCGCGAGAATACCGAGGGCGAATACTCCGGCGCAGGCGGCCGCGTCCATCAGGGCCAGCCCGAAGAGGTGGCGGTGGAAACCGCCATCTTCACTCGCAGCGGGGTGGAACGCATCCTGCGCCTTGCCTTCTCGCAGGCGCGCGCGCGGCGGGGGCGGCTGACCTCTGTCACCAAGTCGAATGCGCAACGCTTCACCATGGTGTTCTGGGACGAGATGACCCGCAGGGTCGCCGCCGACTTCCCCGATGTGGAGGTCACGCTGACCCATGTGGATGCGATGGCCGCGAAGATGGTGATGGCCCCCGACAGCCTGGACGTGGTGGTGGCCTCGAACCTGTTCGGTGACATCCTGACCGACCTTGGCGCCGCGATCCAGGGCGGGCTTGGCTATGCCGCCTCGGCGAACCTGAACCCCGACCGAACCGGCCCCAGCATGTTCGAGCCGGTGCATGGCTCGGCCCCCGACATCGCCGACAAGGGCATCGCCAACCCGATCGCCGCCATCTGGTCGGGCGCGCTGATGCTGGAACACCTGGGCGAAGGTGCCGCCGCCGCGCGCATCCACGCCGCCATCGCCGCCACGACCGCCCGCGGCATCGGCACCCGGCCCGGCCGCGACCGGACCGAGGCGATCACCGCCGCCATCCTCTCCGCACTCGACTGAGGCCGCCATGACCGGATTGACCGATCCCACCCTGATGCGCAGCAAGGCGCTGATCGCCGGGCGCTGGTGCGACGCGGCCTCGGGCCGGCGGATCGAGGTGACGGACCCCGCCACCCGGGACGTGCTGGCCAGCGTACCCGACATGGACCGCGCCGACACCCGCGACGCCATAGCGGCGGCCGCCGCCGCCCTGCCCGCCTGGCGCGCGCTGACCGCGGCCGACCGCGCGGCGCGGCTGGAAGGCTGGCACGCCCTGATGATCGCAGCCGAAGACGACCTTGCCCGCCTGCTGACGCTGGAACAGGGCAAACCGCTGGCCGAGGCGCGGGGCGAGATCCGCTACGGGGCGTCCTTCGTCAAATGGTTCGCGGAAGAGGCGCGGCGGATCGGCGGGCAGGCCATCCCCTCGCCCACGTCCGACCGCCGAATCCTGGTGCTGAAAGAGCCGGTGGGGGTCGCTGCCGTCATCACGCCCTGGAACTTCCCCAACGCGATGGTCACCCGAAAGGTGGCGCCCGCGCTGGCGGCGGGTTGCACGGTGGTGGTGAAGCCGTCGGATTTCACCCCGCTGTCGGCGCTGGCGCTGGGCGTGCTGGCCGAACGCGCGGGCATCCCCGCGGGGGTCATCAACATCGTCACTGGCCGCCCCGAGGCGATCGGGGCCGAACTGATGGAAAACGAGAGGGTGCGCAAGATCTCCTTCACCGGCTCCACCCGCGTCGGATCGCTGCTGATGCGCGGCGCGGCCGACAGCGTGAAGCGGCTGAGCCTGGAACTGGGGGGCAACGCCCCGCTGATCGTCTTCGACGACGCGGATCTGGACCGCGCGGTGGACGGCGCCATCCTGTCGAAGTTCCGCAACGGCGGGCAGACCTGCGTCTGCGCCAACCGCATCCTGGTGCAGGCGGGCATCCACGATGCCTTCGCAGACCGGCTGGGCGCGCGGGTGGCGGCGATGAAGGTGGGCAGCGGCCTGACCCCCGGGGTCGACATCGGGCCGATGATCAACGCGGCCGCGGTGGCCAAGATCAACCGCCATCTTGCCGATGCCGAGGCACGCGGCGCCCGGGTGCTGGCGCGCGCCACCGGGGTGCCGGACGGGCCGCACTATGTCGCCCCGGTGCTGCTGGGCAATGCCACGCCCGAGATGGCATTGGCGCAGGAGGAAACCTTCGGCCCGGTCGCCCCCCTCTTCCGCTTCGAGACCGAGGCCGAGGCCGTCGCACTGGCCAATGCAACGCCCTATGGCCTTGCGGCCTATTTCTTCACCGAGTCCCTGGGGCGCGCCTGGCGTGTGGCCGAGGCGCTGGAATTCGGGATGGTCGGGCTGAATACCGGCGCGATCTCGACCGAGGTCGCCCCCTTCGGCGGGATCAAGCAATCCGGGCTTGGCCGGGAGGGCGCGCAGGCGGGGATCGAGGAATACCTGGAGATGAAGACGTTCCATATCGGCGGGCTTGGGGGCAGTCTGGGCGGCAGTCTGGGCGGCAGTCTGGGTGGCCGTCTGGGTGGCCGTCTGGGTGGCGGGCCCGCCTGAGCCCGCCGCCCGGCCCGTTATCTCACCAGATCGACGCCCCGGTAGTACAGCCCCACCAGCGGCAGGAACCACGGCTGGCCAAAGTGCCCCGGCACCGCGGGCCAGTCCATCCCCTCCAGCGGGTTGTCGACCGGGTGGCCCAGGATGCGGTCGGCCATCATCATGCCCAGATGGGTCGATAGCTGCGCGCCGTGGCCGGAATAGCCCATCGCATACCACAGCCCCTCGGCCCGGCCCGCGCGGGGCAGGCGGTCGGCGCTCATGTCGACCAGCCCGCCCCAGCAGTAGTCGATCTGCACCTGCGCCAGTTGCGGGAAGATCCGCGCAAGGCTCGCCCGCAGGATCGCGCCGCTTTTCGCATCCGACCGCTGATCGGACCGCGCCGAGAACCGCGCCCGCCCCCCGAAGATCAGCCGCCGGTCGGGTGCAAGCCGCCAGTAGTTGCCGATGTTCATCGAGTTCACGCAGGTCCGGTTGCCAGGCATGACGGACTGCGCCTCGGCCTCGGTCAGCGGGCGGGTCGCAATCAGGAAACTGCCCACCGGGATGATCCGGCGCCGGAAATGGCCAAACGCCAGGCCGGTATAGGCGCCCGAGGCAAGGAAGACCTCAGCCGCCGTCAGCTCGCCCGCGGGGGTGGTCAGGCGGTGGCCGCCGGGGATCGGCGCGACCTTCGTCACCGGCGTGCCTTCGTGGATCACCGCACCGGCACGCACGGCGGCGGCGGCAAGGCCCGCCACATACTTGCCCATGTGCATCATGGCCGATTTCCGCGACAGCATCGCACCGTGAAAGTGCGCGCCGACCTCGCCCGCCAGATCGGCGGCCGACAAAAGCGCGGTGTCCGGATCAACCTCGGCGTTCAGTGCCGCGAAGTTGCGGGTGATGGCGTCGAAATGCGCGGGCTTGGAGGCCAGCTTCAGCTTGCCCGCCCGGCGGAAGTCGCAGGCGATCCCTTCCTCGGCCACCAGCGCCTCGATCCGGTCGATCGAGGCATCGAAGGCGCGGTAAAGCGCCTTTGCCCGCTCGGCCCCGAGATCGGCCTTCGCACCAAGGTAGCTGTGCGCAAGCCCGTTGTTCAGGTGCCCGCCATTGCGCCCCGAGGCGCCGAAGCCCACGCGCTCGGCCTCCAGCACCACGACGCGCGCGCCGCCGCGGGCCAGCCGCAGCGCCGCCGCCAGCCCGGTGAAGCCCGCGCCGATGACCGCCACGTCCCAGGCTTCCGCGGGGGCATGGCGCGCGGCGCCGTCGAAGGGCGCCGCCGTATCGTGCCAGTACGAGACGTATTTCACCGCCCTCACAGCCCCACTGCGGCGGCAAGGCCGGACATGTCGGCGATCTCGACATAGCCGTAATAGGGGTTCGCGGGCTCATGGCCACGGTTCACCCAGACCTTGTTGCGGATGCCGAGATCATGCGCCGTCATCAGGTCATAGCGGAACGACGACGAGACATGCATCACATCCTCGGGCCCGCAGCCCAGCATGTCGAACATGTATTCGAAGGCCTGCATTCGCGGCTTGTAGGCCTGCGCCTGCTGCGCGGTATAGACGGCATGGAACGGCGCACCCAGCCTGGCCACGTTCGCGGGGATCTGGCTGTCCATCGCGTTGGACAGGATCACCAGCGGGATCTCCTTTGCCACGCGGGCCAGTCCGTCGGGCACGTCGGCATGCGGGCCCCAGCCGGGAACCCGGTTGTAGACCATCTCGGCATCCTCGGGGCGGAAGGTCACGCCGGTGCGGCGGCAGGTGCGTTCCAGCGCGTCGTGCACCACCTCGGCATAGGGTTTCCAGGCGCCCAGGATCTCGTCCAGCCGGTAGGCCGAGAAGGTGCGGATGAACTCGGCCATCGCCTCGGGCGCAAGCCGCGCGGCATAAAGATCGCGCGCCGCGCCCCCCATGTCGAAGTTGATGAGCGTGCCGTAGCAGTCGAAGGTCACATATTTCGGGCGGAAGCCGGTCATGGGCAGGTCCTTGACGGTGAATGCGGTTGGCCCAAGCCTAGGCCCCGCCCCGGCGAAGGCGCGCCTGAATCGGGCGGCGGACAAAGCAGAAAGTGCCGCGCATCCGGCAAGGGGCGGCACGGGCTGCGGCCGGGGGCCCCGGCGCCGCGGCCTGTCGCGGCCCGTCCGGGGGGCTGCGGGCAGGCGGCACAGAATTTCCTGCCGTGGCGGGCACCCATTCCGCCCGAAGATTGTTCGGCCCCGCGGCGCTTCGGCGGAAGATCGTGCGGCCCGCCCGCCATGCTTGGGCCAACGCAACCCCAGGGCACCCGGCATGAGCGCGATCGACATCACCCTGACCCCTTTTGGCCCCACGCATCTGCCCGGCGCGCTGGCGCTGTCGCAGCAGGCGGGCTGGCCGCACCGGCTGGAGGACTGGCGCTTCAGCCTGGCGCTCTCGACCGGGGTGGTCGCGCTGGATGCCGGGGGGCGGGTGCTTGGCACCGCGCTGACCACCTGCCATGACGAAACGCTGGCAACAGTGAACATGGTCATCGTGGACGCGGCGGTCCGCGGCCGGGGCCTTGGCCGCCAGCTGATGGAAGCCGCAATGGCCGCGGCGGGAACGCAGCGGCTGCGGCTGGTGGCGACCGCCGAGGGGTTGCCGCTGTACGAAAAGCTGGGCTTCCGCGCCACGGGTGAGATCGCGCAGCATCAGGGCGTGGTCACCGCACTGCATGGCGCGGCGCCCGCCGACCGCCCGGATCTGGATGCCGTCGCCGCGATGGACGCGGCGGCCTATGGCGCACGGCGCCCGGCGCTGATCGCAGCGCTGGCGGCGGCGGGGCGCGTCTTCACCCAGCCCGGCGGATTTGCGGTGCGCCGCCCCTTCGGCCGCGGCGAGGTGATCGGCCCGGTCGTGGCCCGCGATGCCGCCATCGCGCGCACGCTGGTCGCCGCTGCGGCCGCGGGCCCCGCGGGGCGGTTCCTGCGGGTGGATACCCCGCTGGAGCAGGGGCTGGGCCCCTGGCTTGCCGATCTGGGACTGACGCAGGCGGGTGGCGGCATTGCGATGCAGCGCGGGCCCGACACCCCCGGCACGAGCGCATTCACGACCTTCGCCCTGGCCAACCAGGCCCTGGGCTGACGCAGAGGATAGCATGCTGAATTCGTTGATCGAACTTGACCGGGTCCATCTGGTCCACCCTGTCGCCTCGTTCCGCGGACACGAGGCCGCGGGCGTGCGCGTCATCGCCTCGGGCCAGGGCGCGCGGCTGCGCGATGCCGAGGGGCGCGAGCTGGTCGACGGGTTCGCGGGCCTGTGGTGCGTGAATGCGGGCTATGGCCAGGACAGCATCGTGGAGGCCGCCGCAGCCCAGATGCGCCGCCTGCCCTATGCCACGGGCTATTTCGGGCTGGGCTCGGAACCCGCGATCCGCTTGGCCGCCGAACTGGCCGATCGGGCGCCGGGCGACCTGAACCACGTCTATTTCACCCTTGGCGGCTCGGACGCGGTGGATAGCGCGGTGCGCTACATCCACTATTACTGGCACGCCCGGGGAAAGCCGGAAAAGACCGCGTTCATCTCGGTCGAGCAGGGCTATCACGGCTCGTCCACGGTCGGCGCGGGGCTTACGGCGCTGCCCGCCTTCCATGCCGGTTTCGGGGTGCCGCTGGCATGGCAGCACAAGATCGCGTCAAGCTACCCCTATCGCAATCCGGTGGGCACCGACCCCGCGGCGATCATCGCGGCCTCGGTGGCCGAGCTTGCGGCGAAGGTCGAGGCGCTTGGCGGCGCAGAACGTGTGGCCGCCTTCTTCGCCGAGCCGATCCAGGGCTCGGGCGGGGTGATCGTGCCGCCGCCGGGATGGATGCGCGCGGTGCAGGACTGGTGCCGGGCGCGGGACATCCTGTTCGTGGCCGATGAGGTCATCACCGGCTTCGGCCGCACGGGCCCGCTGTTCGCCTGCACCGAGGACGGGATCGTGCCCGACCTGATGACCACCGCGAAGGGCCTGACCTCGGGCTATGTGCCGATGGGGGCGCTGTTCCTGCGCGAACATGTCTACCAGACCATCGCCGATGGCGCGGGGGCCGCGGCGGTGGGGCATGGCTACACCTACTCGGCCCACCCCGTCTCGGCCGCCGTGGGGCTGGAGGTGCTGCGGCTTTACGAAGGCGGGCTGCTGGAAAACGGCCGCCGGGCCGGGGCCCGGCTGATGGAGGGGTTGTGGGGCCTGACCGATCACCCGCTGGTGGGCGAAGTGCGCGGGCGCGGGATGCTGGCGGCGGTGGAACTGGTGACCGACAAGGCGCAGAAGACCCCGCTGCCCGCCGCGGCCCAGCCCGCGCGGCGCATCTTCGACCGGGCCTGGCAACAGGGGCTGGTGATCCGGGCCTTCGCGCAGGGCGTGCTGGGCTATGCCCCCGCCCTCTGCGCCACGGAGGCCGACATCGAAGCGATCGTCGCGCGTACCCGTGTGGTTCTGGACCAGACGCTGGCCGACCCCGACGTGGCCGGGGCCTTGGCATGACCGCCGCCTCCCGGATCGGGGATATGCCGCAGCGGCCGCGCGAAACGGCATCTTCTGCCGCGGCGGCGCAGCAATCCGGCGCCTATGCCGCCCGGAAGGCCGCAGGATCGCCCGAATGCAGGGGATGGGAGCCCCATGCGGCCCGTCGGCCGCAGCAGAAAATGCCGCAGGAGGGCCAAAGCGCCCCCCGGCGTCAGAGTGACGGACCCGAACGCCCCGGCAAGAGGGCAAGCACCGGCCGGAAGTCACCAGGGCCCGGCCTGTCTGGCCAGCCAGCCTGAACTCAAGTCCACACCAAGAGGAAACCAGATGTCGCATGAACCTCCTGTCAACTGGACCGCAGCCGACGACCGCAGGGTCGAGGACGCGATCCGCCGTGGCGCCACAAGGCGCGATCTGCTGCGCATGCTGATGGCGGGCGGCGTCTCGCTGGCCGTGGGCGGCAGCGTGCTGACCCGCGCGGGCCGGGCGATGGCCGACACGCCGGTCAGCGGCGGCGCGCTGAAGGTGGCCGGGATCACCGGCTCGAACGCCGATACGCTCGACCCCGCGAAGGCCGCGAATTCGACCGACTACACCCGCATCTGCGCCTTCTACAACCGCCTGACCTTCCTTGCGAAGGGCGGCACGTTGCAGATGGAACTGGCCGACAGCATCGACACGACCGACGCCAAGGTCTGGACCGTGAAGCTGAAGAAGGGCGTGACCTTCCACGACGGCAAGCCGCTGACCTCGGCCGATGTGGTCTTTTCGCTGAACCGGCATCTGGACCCGAACGTGGGCTCCAAGGTGGCCAAGATCGCCAAGCAGATGACCGAGGTGAAGGCGATCGACCCGCTGACGGTGCAGATCACCCTGGCGGGCGCCAACGCCGACCTGCCAACGATCCTGGCCATGCACCAGTTCATGATCGTGGCCGACGGCACCACCGACTTTTCCAAGGGCAACGGCACCGGCGCCTTCACCGTGGAAACCTTCCAGCCGGGCGTGCGTTCGGTCGGCCTGAAGAACAAGAACTACTTCAAGAGCACCGGGCCCCACGTCGACAGTTTCGAGTTCTTCGCGATCAGCGACGAGACCGCCCGCGTCAACGCGCTGCTGTCGGGCGACATCCAGATGGCCTCGGCGATCGACCCGCGCTCGGTCAAGCTGGTGAACTCGCAGCCCGGCTTCCAGGTCAGCACGACCTCGGCGGGCGGCTACACCAACCTGAACATCCGCCTCGATACCGATCCGGGCACCCGCGCGGGCTTCATCGAGGGCATGAAGTACCTGGTCAACCGCGAGCAGATCCAGAAGGCGGTTCTGCGCGGCATGGCCGACATCGGCAACGATCAGCCGATCTCGCCCGCCAACCCGTTCTACAACGCCGGGCTGAAGGCCAAGACCTTCGATCCCGACCGCGCCAAGAGCCTGTTCAAGAAGGCAGGCGTGCTTGGCACCTCGATCCCGATCATCGCCTCGGACGCGGCCGACAACTCGGTCGACATGGCGGTGGTGCTGCAGCAGGCCGGTGCCGACATCGGCATGACGTTCGACGTGCAGCGCGTGCCCTCGGACGGCTACTGGGACAAGTACTGGCTGGTGGCGCCGATCAGCTTCGGCAACATCAATCCGCGCCCCACGCCGGACCTGCTGTTCTCGCTGCTGTACGCCAGCGATGCGCCCTGGAACGAAAGCAAGTACAAAGACCCGAAGTTCGACAAGATGCTGATCGAGGCGCGCGGGCTGCTGGATCAGGCCAAGCGCAAGGAGATCTACGGCGAGATGCAGGTGATGGTGTCGGAAAACGCGGGCACGATCATCCCGGCCTACATGACCAACATCGACGCGCTGAGCGGCAAGCTGCACGGGCTGGAACCGAACCCGCTGGGCGGCATGATGGGCTATGCTTTCGCCGAATACGTCTGGCTGACCGCCTGACGCCTGCAACACCGGGGGGCCGGGCGGCCCCCCATATCGCCCGCGGGGGCGGCCGGATGGAGCCTTGCCCGTGACCTCAAGCGTATTCTCCCTCGTGGCCGGTCGGCTGACGGCGACAGCGGTGACGCTGCTCATCGTCTCGCTGGCGGTCTTCGTGGCCACCAGCCTGCTGCCGGGCGATACGGCCACGATCCTGCTGGGCCAGGCGGCCACCCCCGACGCGGTGGAGGGGCTGCGCAAGGCGATGCACCTCGATGAACCGGCGGCGCTGCGCTATGTCTTCTGGATCGCGGGGCTGTTCCACGGCGATCTTGGCACCTCTTACGCCAACAACATGCCGGTGGCGCAGTTGATCGGCGCCCGGCTTGTGAACTCGATGAAACTCGCGGGGGTCACCACGCTCTTTTCGGTGCCGCTGGCGCTGGTGCTGGGGATCACCGCGGCCATCTTCCGCGGCACGCTGTACGACCGGGTGGTCACCTTCCTGACCATCGGCCTCATCTCGGTGCCGGAATTCGTGGTGGCCACCACGGCGGTACTGATCTTCTCGGTCTACCTGCACTGGCTGCCCGCGCTGGCCTTCGCCAACGAGATCCATTCCGTCGTGCAACTGCTGAGGGTCTTCGCGATGCCGGTCATCACACTGACCTTCGTGGTCGCCGCGCAGATGATCCGCATGACCCGCGCCGCGATGATCGAGATGCTGGGAACGCACTATGTGGAAATGGCGCTGCTGAAGGGCGCCTCGCGGTCGCGGATCGTGCTGCGCCACGCGCTGCCGAATGCGCTGGGGCCCATCGTGAACGCGATGGCGCTGTCGCTTTCGTACCTGCTGGGCGGGGTAATCATCGTGGAGACGATCTTCAACTACCCCGGCATCGCCAAGCTGATGGTCGACGGCGTGGCCACGCGCGACCTGCCGCTGGTGCAAAGCTGCGCGATGATCTTCTGCATCGGCTTCCTGATCCTGACCACGCTGGCCGACATCGTGGCCATCCTTGCCAACCCGAGGCTGAGATGACCACCCTCACCCAGACCCCTGCCCCGCGCCGCCGACGGTTCGCCTTCAACCTGACCGGCCGGATCGGGCTGGCCATCGTGCTGGCCTGCGCACTGGTGGCGATCCTTGCGCCGCTGCTGGCCCCCTACCCGATCGGCAAGATCGTGGATACCGACTACTACGGCCCGATGAGCGGCAAGCTGTGGCTGGGCAGCGACTACCTTGGCCGCGACATGCTGTCCCGCATCATCCTGGGCACCCGCTATACCGTGGGCATCGCGCTGGGCGCCGTGGTCATCGCCTGCGCGGGCGGCGTGGTGCTGGGCATGGCCGCGGCGGTCATCGGCGGCTGGGTCGACCTGGTGCTGAGCCGGTTCTTCGATGCCCTGAACTCGATCCCGTCAAAGCTTTTCGGGCTGATGATGGTGGCGGCGGTGGGCAGCAGCATCCCGGTGCTGATCCTGACGCTGGCGGTGATCTATCTGCCGGGCGCCTACCGCTTTGCCCGGGCACTGGCGGTTAATGTCAACACGATGGATTTCATCACCGTCGCGCGCATCCGGGGCGAAGGGCCGCTTTACCTCGTGCTGTCCGAAATCCTGCCAAACATCCGCGGCCCGGTGCTGGCGGATCTGGGGCTGCGCTTCGTCTTCATCGTGCTGCTGCTGTCGGGGCTGTCGTTCCTGGGGCTCGGGGTGCAGCCGCCCAATGCCGACTGGGGCGCGCTGGTGCGGGAAAACCTTGGCGGGCTGCCCTATGGCGCGCCGGCGGTGATCTTTCCGTCCATCGCCATCGCCAGCCTGACGATCAGCGTCAACCTGCTGATCGACAACCTGCCGCGCAAGATCCGGGACCGGAGCTGACATGGCCAACCTCATCGAAATCCGGGGCCTGCGGGTCGAGGCCACCACCGACGCCGGACGCCGCATCGAGATCATACGCGGTGTCGACCTTGACGTGGCACCGGGCGAGATCGTGGCCCTGATCGGTGAAAGCGGGTCCGGCAAGACCACCATCGCGCAGAGCCTGATGGGGCACACCCGGCCCGGCTGCCGGATCAGCGGCGGCGCGGTCCGGGTGAACGGCACCGACATGGTGGCCCTTGGCGAACGCGCCCGGGCCGACATCCGCGGGCGCGACATCGCCTATATCCCGCAAAGCGCCGCGGCGGCCTTCAACCCCGCCCACCGGATCATCGAACAGGTGATCGAGGTGACGCGCATCCACCGGACCATGCCGCCCGAGGCGGCCCGGACCCGCGCGCTCGAGCTGTTCCGCGCCCTGTCGCTGCCCGAGCCCGAGACGATCGGCAACCGCTATCCCCACCAGGTCTCTGGCGGGCAGTTGCAACGGCTGGCCGCGGCTATGGCGCTGATCGGGGGGCCGAAGCTCGTGATCTTCGACGAACCCACGACAGCGCTGGACGTGACGACGCAGATCGAGGTGCTGCGCGCCTTCAAGTCCGTGATGCGGGCCGGGGGGGTCGGTGGCGTCTATGTCTCGCACGACCTTGCCGTGGTGGCGCAGATCGCCGACCGCATCGTGGTGCTGAAAGGCGGCGAGGTGCAGGAAAGCGGCACGACCGACGCGATCCTGCACCGGCCCGCGCACCCCTACACCCGCGCGCTGCTGGCCGCGTTCGAGCCGAAGGCCCATGCCCCGGCCGCGCCCCCCGGCGGGGCGCCCGCGCTGTTCGCGGCCGAGGGGCTGGTGGCGGGCTACGGCCCGATCCGGGCCGATGGCCGCCCGCTGGTCTGCGCGGTGAAGGGCGTCAGCCTGCGGCTGGCCGCAGGGCGCAACCTGGGCATCGTGGGAGAATCGGGCTGCGGCAAATCCACCCTGGCGCGGGCCATTGCCGGGATCGTGCCGCCCGTGGCGGGCTCGATCCGGTTTGACGGCCAGCCGCTTGCCGCGGATGGCCGCAAGCGCAGCCGTGCCCATCTGCGCGACATCCAGATCGTGTTCCAGCATGCGGACACGGCACTGAACCCGACCAGGACGATCGAGGAGATCCTCGGCCGACCGCTGACCTTCTACCACGGCCTGAAGGGCGCGGCCCGCATCGCCCGCATCGAGGAATTGCTGGAGATGGTGCAACTGCCCAAGGCGCTGCGCCACCGCCACGCGGGCGAACTGTCCGGCGGGCAGAAGCAGCGCGTCAACCTTGCCCGGGCGCTGGCGGCGGAACCGAAGCTGATCATCTGCGACGAGATCACCTCTGCGCTGGATACCGTGGTGGGGGCGGCGATCATCGAACTGCTGAAGGACCTTCAGGCCCGGCTGGGGCTATCCTACATCTTCATCAGCCACGACCTGTCGGTGGTGCAGGCGATCTGCGACGACATTGCCGTGATGTACCGCGGCGAAAAGATCGAGGAACTGACCCAGAGCCCCGGCGGCATCGCCCCGCAGCAGCCCTATTCGCGGCTGCTGTTCGCCTCGGTGCCGCGGCTCGATCCCGGCTGGCTCGACAGCCTTCCGGCCTGAGGATCAGAGCGGAAAGAGGCTGGTCAGCGGGATGTGCGCCCGTGCGATGGGGGATTTCAGCACAACGAAGCTGAAATACTTGTCGATGCCGATCTCCAGATCGGTCAGGCGCTCCATGATCTCCTGATACTCGGAGATTCCGGCGGTGACGAATTTCAGAAGATAGTCGTACCCGCCCGAGACAAGGTGGCATTCGATCAACTGGTCCACCTTTTCCACCGCCGTCAGGAAGCGGGCAAAGTCGATCTGGCGGTGGTTCTTCAGCGTCACCTCGGTAAAGACGGTCAGCGTCTGGCCCAGCTTTCCCACGTCGATCCGGGCAGAGTAGCCCTCGATGAAGCCTTCGGCCTGCAGCTTCTTCACCCGCATCAGGCAGGGGCTGGGCGAGAGGTTGACCAGCTCGGCCAGTTCCACGTTGGTGATCCGGCCGTTCTTCTGCAACTCGTGCAGGATCCTGATGTCGATGCGGTCGAGTTTCATGCGCCTGCCTTCGGTTCCCATCCGCTGCAGCAGGAAATGCTGCGAGGGGCCCGCCCAGCATAGCACGCGCCGGCCCCCTGCCACGACCGCCTCTGCGCAGGCTGCGGAATCTTGCGCGCCGGAAGGTGGCGAAAGCGGCATCTTCTGCTGTCCGCGAGGCCAATCCGGCGCCGGGCGCGGCCTGCGCGGGCTATGATGGCCCGACAAGGAGACCCGCCGTGACCGCCCCCAGACTCGAGATCGCAAGTTCGGAATCCCTGCCCGCCGAGGCCGATGCCGTGGTCATCGGGGCGGGCATCGTCGGCAGTTTCGCGGCGTATTACCTGGCCCGCGCGGGGCTGAAGGTGGTGCTGGTGGAAAAGGGCCGCGTGGGGGCCGAACAATCCAGCCGCAACTGGGGCTGGTGCCGCCAGCAGAACCGCGACGCGCGCGAGCTGCCGATTTCCACCCAGAGCCTGGCGCTGTGGGAGGAGTTCCAGCGCGAGACCGGCGAGGATGCCGGATTTTCCCGCTGCGGTCTGACCTACCTGAGCGACGACCCGGCTGAGATCGAGGGCTGGGCCGCGTGGGTCCGTTTTGCCCGCACGCTGGGGGTGGACAGCCGGACGCTGAGCGCGGCCGAGGCGACCGACCGCGGCCGGGCCACCGGCAAGGCGTGGAAGGGCGGCGTCTTTGCCCCGACCGACGGCACCGCCGACCCGTCGCGCGCGGCGCCGGTGGTGGCGCGTGCCGCGATGCGGGCGGGGGCCTGCGTTCTGCAGGACTGCGCCGCCCGCGGGCTGGAGGTGGCCGCCGGGCGCCTTGCCGGCGTGGTGACAGAGCATGGCACGATCCGCACCCCGATCGCGGTGATGGCGGGGGGGGCCTGGGCTTCGGCCTTCTGCCGACAGTCGGGGCTGGCCTTTCCGCAGGCCTCGATCCGCTCGTCGATCCTTGCGGTCGGGCCGGGGGCCGAGGGGCTGCCCGCTGCGCTGCATACCCGGCAGGTGTCGGCCACGCGGCGGGCGGATGGCGGCCATACGCTGGCGATCAGCGGGCTTGGCCGAGTGGACCCCACGCTTCAGATGCTGCGCTATGGCCGCGATTTCCTGCCGATGTTCGCCCGGCGCTGGCGCAGCCTGGCCCCCGGCGGGCTGCAGGGGGTTGCGTCGGGGCACGAGGGGCTTGGCCGCTGGCCGCTGGACCGGCCGACGCCCATGGAACGGATGCGCATCCTCGACCCCCGCCCGGATCGCGGCACGATCGCAGAGACGCTGCGCCGGGCGGGCGCGGTCTTGCCCGCACTGAAAACGGCGAAGGTCACGGCGGCCTGGGCGGGCTATATCGACTCGACCCCCGACGGGGTGCCCGCGATGGGCGAGGTGGCGGCGCTTCCGGGGCTGGTGCTGGCGGCAGGGTTTTCCGGCCACGGCTTCGGCATCGGGCCGGGTGCCGGGCGGCTGATCGCCGACCTTGTGCTGGGTCGCGTGCCGCTGGTGGACCCGCACCCCTACCGCCCTGACCGCTTTCATGGCGGCCAGCGCCTCGAGGTCGCGAAGTTCTAGGGCCGGGCCCCCGTCATCAACGGCTTGCGGGGCGGTGTGGCGGCGCAGGGGCCCGCGCCGTCAGCGCCCCGTCCCTTCTGGCGCCAGCGCCGTCCGGCGATCCGTGGCTACGCCACCTTCGCCGGCCCGAGCCTGCGGAACATCACCGACTTCAGCGCATCGTTCAGCCCAAGGCAGGCGACCATGGCATAGAGAAGGATGCCCAGCATCGCGACAGGCGGCAGCGCATGAAGGCCCGGCAGCCCGACGAGCGTCAGACCGCTGCCCACCACCGCATCCCCCGCCAACGCCCAAAGGAACGTGGCACTCGGCCGCGACGACCAGAACCAGCGCCGCTCTCGCGCAGAGACCACTGAGAAGACCGCGAAATAGAGCAGCAGCAGAAAGCTGAACGTATCCAGCGCGGCCGGATCGGTCGCCAGACCGAACCGGGTCCAGGCGAACCACAGCAGCGCCAGCGATTCGGCCACCATCGCCAGCCCCAGCGCCACGGAAACCGTGATGAACCCGCCGATGTGCCATGTTTCTGGTGACCGCGACGGCCGCACGTTGTCTGTCGCCAGCGAAATCTTGGCGAAGTCTGTCAGGAAGGTCAGCAGCAGCATCGCGAAGGCCGAAACGACGAACTGCCCGGTCACCACAAAGGCGATGGCGACGAAGGCGGCCTTGAGGATCGTGCGGCTGATCTTGTTGATGATCCAGGTCAGGATGCGCTGATAGATCGCCCGGCCCTGTTCGACCAGCGCGACGATGTTGGTCAGCCCGGCATCGGTCAGCACCACGCTCGCCGCGCCCTTGGCCACGTCGGTCGCGGAACTGACGGCGATGCCCACCTCGGCCTGGCGCAGCGCGGGCGCGTCGTTCACGCCGTCGCCGGTCATGCCGGTGATGTGGCCGGCGCCCTGCAAGTGCTGCACGACAGTGTATTTGTCCTCGGGGTAGACCTCGGCAAACCCGTCCGCCCCGGCCAGCAGAGCGGCCGCCGCATCGCCCCCGGCCGCCGCCTTCAGGTCGGCAACGCGCCGGATGTTGGGCAACCCGACCCCGGCGCCGATCTCGCGTGCCACCGCAACCGCGTCGCCGGTCAGCATCTTCACCGAAACGCCAAGATCCCGCAGCGTCGCGATCAGCTTTCCCGCATCCGGGCGCGGCGGATCATAAAGCGACACGAGGCCCACCAGCACCGGCCTGCCGGTCTCTGGCCCGCGCGCCACCGCCAGCGTGCGGTAGCCCTTGGCCGCCGCATCGGCAGCCCGCGCCTCCAGCGCCGCGCCGTCCTCGGGCGTCAGTCCGCAGGCCTCGGCCAGCGTCCGCACCGCGCCCTTCATCACCCGCAGCCGCTGGCCGCCCTGCTCCACCACCGCCTCGGTTCGGCGGGTCTTCGCATCGAAGGGCGCGAAGGACACCGGCGTGATCGCAGCCTCTGCGTCAAACACCTTTCCCGCCTGAGCCGCCGCCAGAAACGCAAGGTCGATCGGGTCCTGATTGGCCTCCTGAGACGCCATCGCCCCCGCGCGCAGCACATCGGCCTCGGTCACAGCACCCAGCGGGATCACCCCGGTCACGGCCAACTGGTTCAGCGTCAGTGTTCCCGTCTTGTCGACGCAAAGCACATCCATCGTCGCCGCATCCTCGGCGGCGGAAAGCCGGGTGACCAGCACACCGTTCTTCGCCAGCTCCTTTGCCCCCAGCGCCATGCTGACGGTGAACATCACCGGCAGTGCCACCGGCACCGCGCTCATCAGCAGCACCAGCGCAAGGGGCAGGACCTGAAGCAACGGCACGCCGCGGATCACCGAAAGCACGATCACCAGCGCCAACAGCGCGCCGACGATCACGAAAAGCCAGCGCACGACGCCGGCCACAACCGCCTCGATGTGCAGCTTGGGCCGGGCCGCCTGAACCAGTTCGGTCGTGCGCCCGAAGAGCGTCTTCGCCCCGGTGAGCAGCACGACCCCGCCGCCCTCGCCCCGCCGCGCGATCGCGCCCGAGGGAAGCACCTCGCCCGGGGCCCGGTCCACATCCTTCGACTCCCCGGTCAGCGCCGACTGGTCCACGCTCATCGCGCCGGACATGAGCTTCACATCCGCCGGGATGATGTCGCCCGAGCGCAGCCGCAGGATATCGCCCGGCACCAGCTCGCGCGCGGGCAGCACCGTCCAGACCCCGTTGCGCAACACCCGCGCCGATACCTGCAACCTCTTGCGCAATGTCTCGACCACACCCGCCGCCCGCTGTTCCTGCAGGAACCCGAGCACCGCGTTGACGATCAGCAGCGCCCCGACCACCACCAGATCCGAGTATTTGCCGAGCACGACCGACAGGATCATGATCAGCTCCAGCATCCAGGCCGAAATCCCCCAGAACTTTGACAGGAACTTCAGCAGAGGATGGCTTCTGGTGACGGCCACCTCGTTGAAGCCGTCGGTCTTGCGCCGCGCGGCGACCTCGGCCGCGCCAAGCCCCGCATCGGATTTCACCCCGAGCGCCGTCAGCGCATCAGCCACGCTCGCCGCGGCAAGATCCTCCGCGCGTCCCGTCGGCGGAGTCCCGGCCGCCGACCCGGCGGCAGCGCGCTGTTTGACTGGCATGGGGGGCGTCCTTCTGGTTCGCACAACCATACCACAGGAAACCCGCCGACGCGCCGTGCCAAAGGGCTCTCTCCCCCCGATCACGCGATTGCGCTTGATCGGCACCTGCGACAGGGCCGATGGAGAAGGCGGGAAGCCCCTCGGGGGCGGGGCGCATGTTGTTGGCGAGGCTATGAGACGTTGGTGTAAGCGTCCGGCCTGACCGCCCTGCCGCGAGGTGAGAGAGGCGGATAGCCCCCCTCCTCTGGTTCCTCCCCGGCCCTGAACGTATGCGGGGGGGCGCAGCGCGGCGGTTCGCTGGCGTGAGGCAGTTTCACCGGGGAAGCCACCCGGAAGCCATCTCGCGGTGGCGCGCCGGAATTCGTGATTCAGATCAGCGACTTGCGGAACCACGACCTGGCCGGGGTGGATTTCGACGTCGATCTGCTGGGCTTCGACGCGGCGTCGCTCGACGCGCTGTTGCAGGATCCCGAGGCGCTGGGCGGCGATGGCCTCGTGGAGGGCGAGGACGACGTTCCAGACCTGCCGACGACACCGGTGTCGGTGCCGGGCGACCTGTAGCAGCTGGGCGCGCATCGGCTGATCTGCGGCGACAGCACAGCGGCCGATGTGGTCGGGCGGCTCCTGGGCGATGTGCGACCCCTGTTCATGGTCACCGACCCGCCCTACGGCGTGGAGTATGATCCCTCCTGGCGCAACGCTGCGGGCGCGGCCAAGACCAAACGCACCGGCAAGGTGCTGAACGACGACCGCGCCGACTGGCGCGAGGCATGGACGCTGTTCCCCGGCGACGTCGCCTATGTCTGGCACGGCGCGCTGCACGCCGCGACCGTGGCGGAAAGCCTGACCGCAGCAGGTTTCGCGATCAGGTCGCAGATCATCTGGGCCAAGGACCGGCTGGTGCTCAGCCGCGGCGATTACCACTGGCAGCACGAACCCTGCTGGTATGCGGTGCGCGCCAAGGGCAAAGGCCATTGGGCGGGCGACCGCAAGCAGACGACGCTGTGGCAGATCGCCAACCGGGATCAGGACGCCGAGACCGTCCACGGCACGCAGAAGCCGGCCGAATGCATGCGGCGGCCGATCCTGAACAACTCTTCCCCCGGCCAGGCGGTCTACGAGCCCTTCATGGGATCGGGCACCACGCTGATTGCGGCCGAGACCACCGGTCGGGTCTGCTTCGGGGTGGAACTGAATCCGGCCTATGTCGATGTGGCCATCGAGCGCTGGCAGGCGCTCACCGGGAAGGAGGCGGTGCTGATACCGACCGGTCAGTGCTTTGCGGAGGTGAACGTTGGCCGGGCGCGCGGATGACCTGGCGTTGGCGGATACCTGATCAGCGCGCGGTTGCCCGGCCTGCGGCAAATGCCTCCTCCAGCGCCGCGCGGATCGACCAAACTGCGACATCGTGGAAGTCGAGGCCGTCAGAATTGCGCGTGTCGAGTGTCTCGAGAAAGAAGTGCCGGGCCGCGATGTCGAGGAGCAGGGCGTCACTGGGGCCTTCGGCAGGGGTGTCCGCCGAGCCTTTCCCTTCGCGGGCATCCTCTTCGAGGCGTACACCGGCAGCGTCACCCTCTCGACCGGCGCCGCCGAACGCCTCCTGCCCGCGGGCGAAGGCGTGGCCTTCCCGATCGGCACCTTCGACACCTTCACCACCTATGGCGGCCCCGCAAACCTGCTCGAGGCCGCCAACACGGTCGGCCTGCCGCTCTACGCCCGCCAGCATCTCGACGAGAAGGGCCGCTGGATCGATCTGATGACCGAGGCCTCGATCCTGCCGGTGAACAAGCGGCCAAGGCTCGCGATCCGGCTCGTGTCGTCGAACTGAGACGCGGCGCAGATCATCATGTCGGTCTTCGCTGCCGCCATCGACCGGCTCTTCGCCCATCCGGACTTCGGCACCGCCGCGCTCTGGATCTCGGCCGCCACCTCGGAGGAGCGGCCGATCCACCTCATCGCCCGCGCGCCCGACCGCGTCACGGACTTTGGAGCCGGGCGGTTCGTCAGCGACACGACCGTGGTGGAGGTGCGCGTGGCCGACCTGCCCGCCCCGCGCCCCGGCGACCTGGTCCTCATCGGCGCCGAGAGCCATGTCATCCAGGGCGAACCGCTGCGGGACCGGGACCGGCTGATCTGGACCCTGGACCTGAGGCCCGCGTGACCCTTACCGGCTCACGTCGCGGCCGGGACGGGAGCGATAGGTCGGAAGCGTCCAGCCCCAAGCCAGCGCGCTGCCGCGGATGGCGCAGGCTACGAAGAACCCCAGTCCCGCCGCGCCGATCTGGCCGAGTCCCGCCGTCTCCGACCCGACAAAAGCAAGAGCCCCAAGAAGGGCTGCTGTCACGTAAATGTCCCGCCGCAGCAGGACCGAGGGCTCGTTGGTCAGCACATCCCGCAGGATGCCACCGAATGTGCCGGTCAACATTCCCATGACCACCGCAATGGTCGCCGAGCCAGTCACCGCCAGCCCCTTGTCGGCGCCGATCACACAATAGGCGGAAAGCCCGATCGCATCGAACCACAAAAGCCATCGGTACCGCGACTCCAGCAGATGCGCCGTGAAATAGATCACGACCGCCGTGGCTGCACAGGCCAGGATATAGGCAGGCTGGACGACCCAGAACACCGGCACGCCGAGCACCAGGTCCCGGACCGTGCCACCTCCGATCCCTGTCACCGCCGCCAGAAAGAGGAAGCCGATGATGTCGAGCTGCTTGCGCGACGCCGCCAGCGCACCGGTCGCGGCGAAGAGCGACACCCCGGCGTAGTCGAGCGCTGTGATGGCATCCATGTCCCGACCTCCGGCGCGTCCCGTCTATCCCTCTTTCCTGCCATCAATCCGGGCAGACTGCCATAAGGGCGGAG
>JAJZVD010000085.1 GCA_021845805.1 Pseudomonadota bacterium
AGATCAAGGCGGCATCCGACCGGATCAAGGCGCTTGGCTATTTCAAGGACGTGCAGGTCAACTCCCAGCAGGGCGACAGCCCCGACCAGGTAGTTGTGAACGTGAACGTTCAGGAACAGCCGACCGGCACGCTGTCGATCGGCGGCACCTACGGGGTCAGCACCGGCTTCGGCGTCGTGTTGGGCTTCTCGGAACAGAACTTCCTGGGCCGTGGCCAGCAGGTCAGCGCCGATATCAACACCTCGTCTTCCGACCGGGCGTCCTCGTTCAGTTTCGTCGATCCGGCGCTGTTCGGGCGCGACCTCGCCTTCAAGCTGAACGGCGGCTACACCACCTCGACCCACAGCTACGCGAATTACGACACCCGGCTGATCAACCTGACGCCGGCGATCGAGTTCCCGGTCAGCGAACGCGGGCGGCTGGAACTGCGCTACAGCATCGGCCGCAACACCGTGAAGAACATCGACACCACGGCGTCGCCGATCATCCATGCGGAAGGGTCGGGCAAGCTTTACAGCGCGCTTGGCTATACCTACGGCTTCGACAGCAACCGCGACGGGCTGTCGCCCAAGTCCTCGTTCCAGTTCAACTTCGGGCAGGATTTCGCGGGGCTCGGCGGCGAGGCGAAATACATCGCCACCACCGCGCGGGTCGTCGGCACCACCCATGTGGCGCACGAGGCGGTGACGCTGAGGGCCTCGCTGGAAGGGGGGGTGATGTCGCTTCTGTCGGGCACCGACAACACCGTGGCAGACCGCTACTTCCTGAACGGCAAGCTGATCGGCTTCCGCACCAACGGGATCGGGCCGCGCGATACCACGGCGGCCGGGCAGGATGCGCTTGGCGGCAACCTCTATGCCGTGGCCAAGGTCGAGGCGATCTTCCCGCTGGGCCTGCCCGAGGATTACGGCGTGAAGGGCGGCGTCTTCCTGAACGCGGGCTCGGTCTGGGGGCTGAAGAACACCGACGGCGCCGGCGGCGCCGGATCGGTCGACGACAGCTTCCACCTGCGGGCGGCGGCGGGCTTCTCGGTGTTCTGGACTACGCCCATCGGCCCGCTGCGCTTCGACTTCTCGCGCGCGATCAAGAAGATGCCCTACGATCACACGCAGAACTTCAACCTGACCATCGCGACGAAGTTCTGATGGCGGCGGGACGGGCCGCGGCGCTGGCGCTTGCCCTGGCCCTGGGGGCCGGGATGGCGCTGGCGCAGGCGGCCCCGGCAACGCCCGACGCACCGGCCGTGGCGCCCGACGCACCGGCCGCGGCGCCCGACGCACCGGCCGCGGCACCCGATGCCGCGGCACCCATCACAAGCCCCGTGCTGACGCTTGATCCCGAACGGCTGTTCGCCGGTTCGCTTTACGGCAAGCGCGTGGCCGGGGAGATCGAGGACCGCGCCCGCGCTCTCGGGGCCGAGAACCGCAAGATCGAGGCCGACCTCAGCGCCGAGGAACGCCAACTGACCGACGAGCGCGCCAAGATGGCGCCCGACGCCTTCCGCAAGCTGGCCGACGCCTTCGACGCCAAGGTCGAGGGCATCCGTGCCGCGCAGGATGCCAAGAACCGCGATCTCGACACCCTGCGCGAGGATGAACGGCAGCGGTTTCTCGAGGCCGCGCTGCCGATCCTGGGGCAGCTTGTGCGCGACAGCGGCGCGGTGGCGATCCTGAACCAGCAGGCCATCTTCCTGTCCTTCCGCGGCATCGACGTGACCGACCGGGCGATTGCGCGGATCGACGCGGCGATCGGCGACGGCCACCAGCTTGAACCCCCGGCCACGGCCCCCGCCGACGGCGCCGCCGCCCCCTCGCCGGCGGCACCCGCACCCGCGACCGCACCCGCACCCGCTTCAGGGGCGGCCCCGTCGGGAACCGTGCCGGCGGCGCCTGCGGGGAACTAGCCCGCCTTGCCACCTCGGGGCCGAGTTGCTAACCAGACCCGAAGGACCGGCCGGACGCGGCCCCAGCACGGAGATGAGGATGACCGAGACCCAAGCCAGCGCCACCGTCGACACCCAACCGGCCGACATGCTGACTGCGGATCTGGGCCTGATCTTCCGCTGCATCCCGCATCGCTATCCGTTCCTGCTGGTGGACAAGGTGCATTCCATCGTGCCCGGCAAATCCGCCGTGGGGGTCAAGAACGTCACCTTCAACGAGCCGCATTTCCAGGGCCATTTCCCCGATGTGCCGATCATGCCCGGCGTCACCATCGTCGAGGCGATGGCCCAGACCTCGGCCGTTCTGGTCAGCCTGACGCTCGATCTGGTCGACAAGAACCCGCTGGTCTATTTCATGAACATCGACGGCTGCAAGTTCCGCCGCAAGGTGGTGCCGGGCGACGTGATGGAGATGCACGTCACCGTCAAGCGCGGCGGTGGCAAGATCTGGAAATTCCTGGGCCAGGCGATGGTCGAAGGCCAGATTGCGGCCGAGGCGGAGTTTACCGCCATGATCGACCTGCGGCAGGGGTAAGCGCATGGGCATCGACCCTTCGGCCCGCATCCACCCCTCGGCGGTGATCGAGCCCGGCGCCGTGATCGGCGCGGGCTGCGTGATCGGCCCGTTCTCGGTCGTGGGCGCCGAGGTGACGCTCGGCCCGGATGTCGAGGTGAAAAGCCACGCGGTCGTGACCGGCTGGACCGAGGTGGGCGAGGGCACTGTGATCTGGCCCTTCGCCGTGGTGGGCGAGGTTCCGCAGGATCTGAAGTTCAAGGGCGAACATACCCGGCTGATCGTGGGCAAGCGCAACCGCATCCGCGAAGGGGCCACGCTGAACACCGGCACCGAGGGCGGCGGCGGGGTGACGCGGGTGGGCGACGACTGCCTGATCATGACCGGCGCCCATGTGGGCCATGACAGCCAGATCGGCGACCGGGTGATCCTGGTCAACAACGTCGCCATCGCCGGCCATTGCGTGCTGGGCGACGACGTGATCGTGGGCGGGCTGTCGGGCGTGCACCAATGGGTGCGCATCGGTCGCGGCGCCATCATCGGCGCGGTCACCATGGTGGCGCAGGACGTGATCCCCTATGGCCTCGTGCAGGCCCCGCGGGGCGAGCTGGATGGGCTGAACCTTGTCGGGCTGAAGCGGCGCGGGGTGGACCGGGCCGACATCACCGCGCTGCGCGCCGCCTACCAGATGCTGGCGCAGGGCGAAGGCGCCTTTGTCGACCGCGCCCGCCGCCTGCAGGACGAAACCGACAGCGACTATGTGCGCGAGGTGACCGCCTTCATCCTTGCGGGCTCTGACCGCTCGTTCCTGACGCCGCGATAAGCCATGACCCTGACCGCCATCATCGCGGGCACCGGCGCCCTGCCGCGCCTGGTCGCCGAGGAACTGACCGCCGCAGGCACCCCGCCGGTGATCGCAGGCGTGCACGGCTATGCCATCGAGGGGCTGACCGCGGATGTGGAGTTTCGCCCCGAACGGCTGATGCCCTTCATCCGCACGCTTCAGGATCGGGGCGTTGGCCAGCTTGTCTTTGCGGGCGCCGTGCAGCGGCCCCGGCTGGATCCCGCGATGTTCGACCCCGAGACCGCCGCGATGGTGCCGCGCATCCTGGCGGCGATGCAGCAGGGCGATGACGGGCTTTTGCGCGGGGTGATCGGCTTCTTCGAGGAAGCGGGGCTTCCGGTCGTGGGGGTCGAGGCCGTGGCGCCGGGGCTGCTGCCGGGCGCAGGCGTGCTGGGCGCGCTGGCGCCGGGCCGGTCCGACGAACGCGACGCGGCCCGCGCGGCGCAGATCGTGGCGGCGCTTGGCGCGCTTGATGTGGGGCAGGGCGCGGTTGTGGCGCAGGGGCTTTGCCTCGCGCTCGAATCGCTGCCGGGCACCGATGCGATGCTGCGCTTCGTGGCGGGGATCGACCCGGCGCTGCGGCGCGACCCGAAGCAGGGGCGCGGCGTGCTTTACAAGGCGCCGAAGCCGGGGCAGGACCGCCGGATCGACCTGCCGACGCTGGGGCCGCAGACCGTGGTGGCGGCGGCCGAGGCGGGCCTTGGCGGCATCGTCTTCGAGGCGGGCGGCGTGCAGATCCTGCACCGGGCCGAAACCGTGGCCGAGGCCGACCGGCGCGGCCTGTTCCTGTGGGGGCGGGCGCCATGAGGCTGTTCCTCGTCGCGGGCGAGCCGTCGGGCGACAAGCTTGGCGCGGCGCTGATGGCGGGGGTCAAGTCGCTGGTGCCGGGTGTGGCCTTCGCGGGGGTCGGCGGGCCACTGATGCAGGCCGAGGGGTTGGAAAGCCTCTTTCCGATGGAAGAGCTGTCGGTCATGGGCCTGGCCGAGGTGCTGCCGAAGTACCGCCACCTGGTGCGGCGGATGCGGCAGACGGCGGCGGCCTGCGTGGCGGCCGACCCGGCGGCGCTGATCACCATCGACAGCCCGGATTTCTGCCTGCGGGTGGCGCGGACGGCCCGCGAGGCGCGGCCGGGCCTTCGCACCATCCATTACGTCGCGCCCTCGGTCTGGGCCTGGCGGGCGGGGCGCGCCGCGAAGATGGCGCCGGACGTGGACCATGTGCTGGCGCTGCTGCCCTTCGAGCCGCCCTACATGGAAGCCGCGGGCATGACCTGCGATTTCGTGGGCCATCCGGTGGTGGCCGAACCCGTCGCGACAGAGGCCGAGGCCGCGGCCTTCCGGGCGGCCGGCGGGATCGCCCCGGATCAGCCGCTGATCCTGACCCTGCCGGGCTCGCGGCGCAGCGAGGTGGGTCGCCTTGGCCCCCGCTTCGGTGCGGCGCTGGAGCGGGTGCTGGCCGCGGTGCCGCAGGCGCGGGTGGTGGTGCCGACCGTGCGCGGCGTGGCCGATCAGGTGCGCGCGCTGGTGGCGGGCTGGCCCGGCGCGCCGCTGGTGGTGCAGGACCCCGCCGCCCGCCGCGCGGCCTTCCGCGCCGCCGATGTGGCGCTGGCGGCCTCGGGCACGGTGTCGCTGGAACTGGCCGCGGCGGGGGTGCCGATGGTCATCGCCTATGATGTGGCCTGGCTATCGCGCGTCATCATGCAGCGGATGGTGAGGCTTGATACCGTGACGCTGGTGAACCTTGTCACCGACACCCGCACCGTGCCCGAATTCATCGGCGCCCGCTGCCGCCCGGACCTGATCGCCCCCGCGGTGATCGAGATGCTGACCCCCGGCCCGAAACGCGCGGCCCAGGCCGCCGCGATGGCCGATTGCATGATCCGGCTTGGCCGCGGCGGTGAACCGCCCGGCCTGCGTGCGGCCCGATCCGTCCTTGCCCATCTGCCTGAAGGAGCCCGCCATGTCTGACCCGATGACCGCCTTTGCCGCCGCGCTTGGCGCGGCGCGCGCCCCGATCGACGCCTTCGCCGCGCTCGACGTGCTGGTGCAGGCAGTGCTGGGCGCGCGGCTGGTCAGCGTGACCACGGTGGAACAGGGCGGCCGACTGGCGCGGCGCAGCTATTCCAACATGCCCGGTCCCTATCCCGTTTCTGGCACCAAGGAGGTCGAGCCGAACCGCTGGACCGAGATCGTGGTGGGCCGCGGCGAAACCTTCGTGGCCAACACGCTGGCCGAGATCGCGACCGTCTTTCCCGATCACGAACTGATCGGCTCGCTCGGCCTTGCGTCGGTGGTGAACATGCCGGTGGTGCTGGGGGGCGAGCTGATGGCCACGCTGAACCTGCTGGATGTCGAGGGCTATTTCACTCCCGACCGCCTGGCCCTGATCCGCGACCGGCTGACGCTGCCCACGCTGGCCGCGCAACTGGCGCATGACCGGCTGGCGGGCCGTTAGCCGCGCCAGATCCAGCCGCCGCCCAGAACCCGGCTGCTGCCGCCCTCGTAGAAGACGCAGGCCTGGCCGGGGCTGACACCCTCTTCCGGGTCCAGCAGCTCCACCTGCGCCTCGGTGGCCGAGACGGGGCGCAGGATGGCGGGCTTCGGCGCCCGGGTCGAGCGCACGCGCACCTCGACCGGCCATTCGGCGGCAGACATCAGCGGCGCGTCGCCCAGCCAGTTCACCTCGCGCACCGGCACGGTGCGGGTGGCAAGCGCCGCCTTCGGCCCCACCACGACGCGGCGGCTGGCGGGGTCGAGCCTGACGACGTAAAGCGGATCGCCCGTGCCGCCGATGCCAAGGCCGCGGCGCTGGCCCACGGTGTAGTGGATCACCCCGGCATGGCTGCCCAGCACGCGGCCGTCCTGATCCACGATCTCGCCCGGGTCCGCCGCGCCGGGGCGCAGTTTCTCGATCAACCGGGCATAGTTGCCGTCGGGGACAAAGCAGATGTCCTGGCTGTCGGGCTTGTCGGCCACCGGCAAGCCGAAGCGCGCGGCCAGCGCCCGGGTTTCCGCCTTCGAGTGCAGATGGCCCAGCGGGAAGCGCAGGAAGGCCAGCTGCTCGGCCGTGGTCGAGAACAGGAAATAGCTCTGGTCGCGCGCCGGGTCTGCGGCGCGGTGCAATTCGGGGCCCGCCGCGCCCATCTTGCGCTGGATGTAATGCCCTGTCGCCATGCAATCGGCATCCAGATCCTTCGCGGTGGCCAGCAGGTCCTTGAACTTCACCCGCTCGTTGCAGCGGATGCAGGGCACCGGGGTCGCGCCCGCAAGGTAGCTGTCGGCGAATTCGTCGATCACCGCTTCGCGGAAGACGTTCTCGTAATCCAGGACGTAATGCGGAAAGCCCATCGTCTCGGCCACGCGCCGGGCGTCGTGGATGTCGCGGCCCGCGCAGCAGGCGCCCTTTTTCGCCAGCGCCGCGCCGTGGTCGTAAAGCTGCAGCGTGACGCCCACCACGTCATAGCCTTCCTCGGCCAGCATCGCGGCCACGACCGAGGAATCGACCCCCCCCGACATCGCCACCACGACGCGGGTATCGGCCGGGGCCTTGGGCAGGCCCAGCGAGTTCAACTTCGGGGTATCGAGGGGCATCGGGGCGTCCTTTCCAGACCCGTGGGAATATAGGAAAATGCACTGCATTCTCAACCCCCCGGCTTCACCGCTCCTTAAGCGTGCGGCGGCAGGGTTCCGTGACGGAAGCGGGGGGATGGATCATGTACCTCAAGAAAGTCGACGGACCGCGGCAGGTGACGCTGCCGGATGGCCGGGTGCTCAGCCGGGCGGATCTGCCGCCGGCCGATACCCGGCGCTGGGTGGCCAGCCGCAAGGCGGTTGTCGTGCTGGCGGTGGAATACGGGCTGATCTCGCGCGCCGATGCGCTGGAACGCTATGCCCTGTCGGAAGAGGAATTCACGCTCTGGCACAGCGCGGTGGCGGCGCATGGGATCGACGGGCTGAAGGTGACCGCGATTCAGAGGTATCGACAACTGTAAGTTGTTTTTTGCTGGGGCTCTGCCACAGTAACGCCCAATTAACCATTGAACGTCAGTGTCATGCGGGACGGGGACTGTAGCGGAGTATCCACCATGCGTATCCTTCTGGTTGAGGACGATCCGGCCACGTCGCGCAGCATCGAGTTGATGCTGACGCATGCCAACCTCAACGTCTATTGTACCGACCTCGGCGAGGAAGGGATCGACCTTGCCAAGCTTTACGATTACGACCTGATTTTGCTGGATTTGAACCTGCCCGACATGAACGGACACGAGGTGCTGCGCCAGCTTCGGCTCGCCCGGATCGAGACCCCGATCCTGATCCTTTCGGGCGCGGATGACACCGAAAACAAGATCAAGGGCTTCGGCTTTGGCGCCGACGACTACCTGACCAAGCCGTTCCACCGCGAAGAGCTGGTGGCGCGCATCCATGCCATCATCCGCCGCTCGATGGGCCACGCGCAATCGGTGATTCGCACCGGCGAGATCGAGGTGAACCTGGACGCCAAGACCGTGCTTGCGGCGGGCAAGACGGTTCACCTGACCGGCAAGGAATACCAGATGCTGGAACTTCTGAGCCTGCGCAAGGGCACCACCCTGACCAAGGAGATGTTCCTGAACCATCTTTACGGCGGGATGGACGAGCCCGAGCTGAAGATCATCGATGTCTTCATCTGCAAGCTGCGCAAGAAGCTGGCCGAGGCGACGGGGGGCGAAAGCTACATCGATACCGTCTGGGGCCGTGGCTATGTTCTGCGTGATCCCAGCCCGCTGGAAACCCGCCGCGTGGCCATCGGGGCCTGACCGCTGGACCTCGGCCGGGCCGCCCCCTATCACAAGGGGACGACCGCGGAGGGGACGATGCCAGAGACGCCCGTAAACCAGTTGACCGAAGCCGAAGCCCGGGCCGAACTCTCCCGGCTGGCGCAGACGATCTCGGCCGCGAACCGGGCCTATCACACGCTGGACGCACCCGAGATTTCGGATGCGGATTACGATGCGATGAAGCGGCGCAACGCGGCGATCGAGGCGCGCTTCCCCGCGCTGAAGCGCGGCGATTCTCCCTCGGACCAGGTGGGGGGCGCGCTGTCCGAGGGCTTCGGCAAGATCCGCCACGCGGTGCCGATGCTCAGCCTGGAAAACGCCTTTGCCCCCGAGGATGTGGCCGATTTCGACGACCGGGTGCGCAAGTACCTGAACCTGCCGCCCGAGGCGCCGCTGGCCTTCACCGCCGAGCCCAAGATCGACGGGCTGTCACTGACGCTGCGCTACGAGGACGGACGGTTGACCCAGGCCGCCACCCGCGGCGATGGCGAAGAGGGCGAGAACGTCACCGAGAACGCCCGCACCATCGCCGACATCCCCCAGCAGGTGGCAGGCGCGCCCGCGGTGATGGAGGTGCGCGGCGAGGTCTACATGAGCCACGCCGATTTTGCCGCGCTGAACGCCCGCCAGGCGGCCCGGGGCGACAAGACCTTTGCCAACCCCCGCAACGCCGCGGCAGGCTCGCTGCGCCAGCTTGATGCGCGCATCACCGCCGCCCGCCCGCTGCGCTTTTTCGCCTATGCCTGGGGCGAGCTGTCGTCGCCGCTGGCCGATACCCAGACCGAGGCCATCGCACGCTTCACCGCCATGGGCTTTCCCACCAACCCGCTGACGCGGCTCTGCGACGGGCCGGGGGCTCTGCTGGCCACCTACCGCGAGATCGAGGCCAGGCGCGCGACGCTGGGCTATGACATCGACGGGGTGGTCTACAAGGTGAACGACCTTGCGCTGCAGCGGCGGCTGGGGTTCCGGTCCACCACGCCGCGCTGGGCCATCGCGCACAAGTTCCCGGCCGAGCTGGCCTGGACCCGACTCGAGGCGATCGACATCCAGGTCGGCCGTACCGGCGCGCTGAGCCCGGTCGCACGGCTTCTGCCGGTGACGGTGGGCGGCGTCGTCGTCTCGAATGCGACCCTGCACAACGAGGATTACATCGCCGGGCGCAACGCCAAGGGCGAGCCGATCCGCGACGGCAAGGATATCCGGCCGGGCGACTGGGTGCAGGTGTACCGCGCGGGCGACGTGATCCCCAAGATCGCCGATGTCGACCTGAGCCGCCGCAACATCGACGCGCAACCCTATGTGTTTCCACATCTCTGCCCCGAATGCGGGTCCGAGGCGATCCGCGAGGAGGGCGACGCGGTCCGCCGCTGTACCGGGGGGCTGATCTGCCCCGCGCAGGCGGTCGAGCGGCTGAAGCACTTCGTCAGCCGCGCCGCCTTCGACATCGAGGGCCTGGGTGCCAAGCAGGTCGAGGCCTTCTTCGCCGACCCCGTGCTGGCCATCCGCGAGCCCGCCGACATCTTCACCCTTGCCGCAAGAGACGCCGCCAACCCCTTGCAGAAGCTCAGGAACCGGGACGGCTGGGGCGAACGTTCGGCAACCAACCTCTTCGCCGCCATCGAGGCGCGGCGCACCATCGCGCTGAACCGGCTGATCTTCGCCCTGGGCATCCGGCATGTGGGCGAAGCGGCAGCCACGCTTCTGGCGCAGCACTACGGCAGCTGGGCCGCCTTCGAGCGGGCGATGACCGCGGCCACGGTGGGCGACGGGCCGGAATGGGCGGATCTTCTGGCCATCGACGGGGTGGGCGCCGTGCTGGCGACATCGGTCGTGACCGCGTTCCACCAGCCGGCCGAGCGCGCCTCGATCGACCGTCTGGTGGCGCTGCTGACGGTGGAGGATGTGGCGCGCCGTGGCCCGGTGGAAAGCCCGGTGGCGGGCAAGACCGTTGTCTTTACCGGCACGCTGGAACGGATGACGCGGGCCGAGGCCAAGGCGCGGGCCGAGGCGCTGGGGGCCAAGGTCGCGGGATCGGTTTCGGCCAAGACCGATCTGGTGGTGGCGGGCCCCGGCGCCGGGTCGAAGGCGAAGGCGGCCGAGGGGCTTGGCGTCACGGTGATCGACGAGGCGGGCTGGCTCGCGCTGATCGGCGGGGCGTGATGGCGGGCCGGCCCGAGATCCTGTTCCCGCTTTTCGCGGCGCTGGAAACGCTGGAGGGCGTGGGGCCCAAGACGGCCGAGGCGCTGGCCTCGCTTGGCATCAGCCGACCGCGCGACTTGCTGTTCACCCTGCCGCAGGCCGGCGTCGACCGCAGCCGTCGCGCCTCCGTGCGCGACGTTCTGCCGCCCGCCGTGGTGACGGTCGAGGTGACCGTGGGCGGCCATTTCCCGCCGCGCACCAAGGGGCGGCCCTACCGTGTCGCGGTGCGCGATGCCCAGATCGAGTTTCAGCTCGTGTTCTTTCACGCCCGCGGCGAGTACCTGCAGAAGCTGCTGCCCACAGGTCAGCGCCGCCTGGTCTCGGGCAAGGTGGAACTGTTCGATGGCATCGCCCAGATGGTCCACCCCGACCATGTCCTGCGCCCCGACGAGGCGGCCGGATTGCCCGCCTACGAGCCGGTCTATCCGCTGGCCGCGGGCGTTACTCAGAAGGTGATGGCCAAGGCCGCGGCCAGCACGCTGGCCCGAACGCCGGTGCTGCCCGACTGGATCGACCCCGCGCTGAAGGCGCGCGAGGGCTGGCCCGACTGGCACGCCGCGGTGGCGGCCGCCCATCACCCGGCCGGCGCGGCCGACCTGGCCGACACCGCGCCCGCCCGTCAACGGCTGGCCTATGACGAGCTGATGGCGCACCAACTGACCCTGGCGCTGGCCCGCGC
>JAJZVD010000086.1 GCA_021845805.1 Pseudomonadota bacterium
GCCCGCCCCGGGGGCGGTCGGGCGCTGGCCCGGGGGCGCTGCGCGCCGCCTCCCGGGCCGGGGGGATGCGCGGCGTCTGACCACGCTGATTCCCACCACAAAGGGACGGTGCCTGTCCACTGCGTCCCCACCACAGGCCCCGCGCCCGACCGGGGCGGCGCGTCGATCTCTCCCCCAGCCCCCGGCCCGGGTTGCCACTTTACGGCTACAACCATGGTCGGATGGTCAAGGTGGTCATTTTGTTTGACCAGTTTGCAACAAAATGTCAGAACATCGCCCGCGGCATCCCGCCGCAGGCGACCCGAGGGAGCCACGGCGCGCCGCAGCGCGCAGTGTCGGCCGCCTGACATGAGAGGGGAGAAAACAACATGGTATCGACGACCGCACCCGCGGCCGCGCCGGCGCTTCTATCGCGCGAGGCGATCATCGCGGGCCCGGGCTACAATCGGTGGCTCGTGGTCCCGGCAGCACTCTGCATCCATCTGTGCATCGGCATGGCCTATGGCTTCTCGGTGTTCTGGCTGCCGATGTCGAAGCTGGTCACCAGCCCCGCCGCCACCTGCGGCGACATGGGCTTCCTGGCCATGCTGACCACCTCGGGCTGCAACTGGTCGGTCCCTGCCGTCACCCATATCTTCGAGACCTTCATCGCCATCCTCGGGATTTCCGCCGCGATCTGGGGCGGCTGGCTGGAACATGCGGGCCCGCGCAAGGCCGGCGTGATCGCAGCGCTCTGCTGGGGCGGCGGCATGATGCTGGGCGGGCTGGGCGTCATGTGGCACCAGCTCTGGCTGGTCTACCTTGGCACCGGGGTCATCGGCGGCGTGGGTCAGGGCCTGGGCTACATCACCCCCGTCTCGACCCTCATCAAATGGTTCCCCGACCGCCGCGGCATGGCCACGGGCTTTGCCATCATGGGCTATGGCGGGGGCGCCATGGTCGGCGCGCCGCTTGCGGTCTGGCTGATGAAGACCTTCTCGGCCAACGGGGTGCAGGGCGTGTGGGAAACCATGATGATCATGGGCGCGCTTTACTTCGTGGTGATGTCGATCGGCGCCTTCAGCTTCCGCGTGGCCCCCACCGGCTGGATGCCGGAAGGCTGGACGCCCGCGCAGGCCGCGCAGGCCAAAGCGATGATCACCCGCCGCCATGTCCACCTGCAGCAGGTGGCCAAGACCCCGCAGTTCTGGCTGATCTGGATGGTGCTCTGCATGAACGTGACCGCCGGAATCGGCGTGATCGCGATGGCAAGCCCGATGCTGCAGGACGTGTTCGGCACCAAGCTGCTGGCCAATGCGGGCGCGGGCATGTCGCCCGATGCGCAGAAGGCCGCGATCGTCGCCGCGGCGGCGGGGCTTGTGGGCCTCATCAGCCTGTTCAACTCGCTGGGCCGCCTGTTCTGGGCCTCGCTCAGCGACAAGATCGGGCGCAAGACGACCTATTTCGTCTTCTTCATCCTGGGCATCGCGCTTTACGTGCTGCTGCCGACCTGGGGCCACATGCAGATCCCCGCGCTCTTCGTGCTGTCGGTCTGCATCATCCTGACGATGTACGGCGGCGGCTTCTCGACCGTGCCCGCCTATCTGGCCGACATCTTCGGCACCCAGATGGTGGGCGCGATCCACGGCCGCCTGATCACGGCCTGGTCAGTGGCAGGCATCGCCGGGCCCATGATCATCGCCAGCGTCCGCCAGTACCAGCTTGATGCCGGGGTCGCCAAGACCCTGGTCTATGACCGCACGCTCTACATCATGGCGGGGCTGCTGCTGGTCGGGCTGATCTGCAACGCGCTGGTGAAGGCGGTGGACGAGCGGCACTACATGGACGACCGCACGCTGGAACGCGAACGCGCGCTGCAAAGCGACCGCAGCGGCGCCGAGGCCAAGACCGCGGCCCGCGGCCCCTTCGGCGCGCTGGGCGTGGTGTTCTGGCTGGCGGTGGGCATCCCCTTCCTGATCGGGGTGTGGATCGCGCTGGCCAAGGGGGCCGCGCTGTTCTGAGCCGCGGATCGCGCTGGCCAAGAGGGGCCGCCCTGGTCTACCCCTTGCCACAGTCCCTCGCGCCGGGCGGACCCTCCGCCCGGCGCTGTCCTGTCCGGAGGTCCGATGCATATCCTGATCCTTGGTGCGGGCGGCATGATCGGCCGCAAGCTGACCGCGGCGCTGCTGGCCGCGGGCGGGCTGGGCGACCGGCCCCTGACCCGGCTGACGCTGGCCGATGTGACGGCCCCGCCGCAGCCTGCCGCAGCCTCGATCCCGGTGACGGCGCTGGCAGCCGACCTGTCCGACCCCGCGGTGGCGGCCCGGCTGGCTGCGCTGCGCGCCGAGGTGATCTTTCACCTGGCCGCCATCGTCTCGGGCGAGGCCGAGGCCGATTTCGACAAGGGCTACCGCATCAACCTGGGCGGCACCACCGCGCTGCTGGAGGCGATCCGGGCCGAAGGCGCGCAGGACCGCTACTGCCCGCGGCTGGTCTTCACCTCGTCGATCGCGGTCTTCGGCGCGCCCTTCCCCGCGCGCATCCCCGACGATTTCGCGCCCCAGCCGCTGACCTCCTACGGGACGCAGAAGGCGGTGGGGGAACTGCTGCTGAACGACTATTCCCGCCGCGGCTTCGTCGACGGCGTGGGGATCCGGCTGCCCACCGTGGTCATCCGCCCCGGCGCGCCGAACCGGGCGGCCTCGGGCTTCTTCTCCTCGATCCTGCGCGAGCCGCTGGTGGGAATGGAGGCGGTGCTGCCGGTGCCGCGCGAGACCCGGCACTGGTTCTGTTCGCCCCGGGCGGCGGTGGGCTTCCTGACCCATGCGGCCACGCTCGACACCGCCGCGCTGGGCACCCGCCGCAGCCTCTCGGTGCCCGGCCTCTCGGCCACGGTGGCCGACGAACTGGCCGCGCTGGAACGGGTGGCGGGCCCCAAGGCGCTGCGGCTGATCCGCGAGGAGCCCGACGAGACGGTGGCCCGCATCGTGGCCGGCTGGCCGCAGGACTTCGACGCCACCCGCGCCCGCGCGCTGGGCTTCACCGGCGATGCGAGCTTCGACGCCATCGTCCGCCAGCATGTCGAGGAGGAGCTGGGGGGGAAGGTGGGGTGACGCCGCCCTGCCCGCGCGGCGGCGAAGGGCGGGGGCGCTGCCCCCGCACCCCCGGGATACTTGGGGACAGAAAATGAGGGCGCGGAGGGGGGCGATATCTAGCTTCGTTGGTCCTATTGCGAATCGGGAACGGACAAATCGAACCTAGACAATGCAAAATGACGAAGGTGATCTAACCGTTTTGCTTCTAACTGCAGCCGGTGCGTTGAAGGATGACTAGGAGATCGCGCCGTAACTAGCATAAATCTTCCATCAATCTGTAAGACACAGCAGTTACCATAGCGAGCATCTTCCCATCGTATCAATTCCGGCCCAACGGGTCGTGGTTCACCTTGAAATTGAAGAACTGAATTCGGAACAAACATCCTTTGAGTTTCATTAAGATCAAGAAACGTGAGCGCACTCGTGAGATCAATTGGAATAACGTTATCGGCGGCAGCCAGTAGATCTTTGCTTGTATGTCCGGGAGGATAAAAAAGCGTCACGTCTACGCCCATGTCGACCAAGGCGGCGATTAGCGGACGAAAATCTAAATCACCAGTAACCAAGGCACACTTACTGAAGAGGCCACGGCTCGCAGCGTGCATCGCGTCCACCGCAAGCTGTACATCCACCATTTTCTGTTCATTTCCACGTTTTCTTCTCCACCGCATATCCCCTGTTTTCACATGATATCCTGGCTGACTCTCAATATGGGATAGCTCGGCTAACTTTGGCGCCACTCTAGAACTATATTTATCTTCAGCCTCATCTTCAACCATAACTGGCACTGCATCATAATAGAAGGCTTTGCGACTTGATCCACGCAGAAGCACCCAATTTACCTCTAGTGACTCGCCATCAAAGTAGATCTTTGAGATATCCTCCAAAGCCTGGCGAAAGCTTTCTCCATCCACAAAGAGATAGGTGGCGACCGCGGGTTCGGCATATCCTTGAGTTATCATCTTCGCTCTCCGCATTTCCACCTTGATCTATCCGTAACTTAGCTTACTGAAGCGAGAAGCTGTTCTAGACTTTGCCACAAAAGAGTGCAGCTATCATTTTAAAATTCAACGACTCAACTATATGGTTGCATCTAAAGATGGAAACGCGCGATCCTAGTCTAGCATGGTCAGCCAGGGCTTCCCCCCTCACACCCCCGTCGCCGCCCGGAGCCCCACTGCCAGCTTCTCCACCAGTTCCCCCACCTGAGCCTCCTCGAGGATGAACGGGGGCGCCAGCAGGACGTGGTCGCCGCGGGCGCCGTCGAGGGTGCCGCCCATCGGGTAGCAGATCAGCCCCGCCTCGAAGGCCGCGGCCTTCAGGGTGCGGTTCACCCCGCGGGTGGGGGCGAAGGGGGCCTTGGTCTCGCGGTCCTCCACCAGTTCCAGCGCGCGGAAGAGGCCGCGGCCGCGGATGTCGCCCACATGGGGGTGCTGGCCGAAGGCGTCGCGCAGCGCGGCGTCGAGCGTGGCGCCCATTGTCTGCACCCGCGCCAGAAGCCCGCGGTCGAGGATCGCGCTGACGACCGCGTGGCCTGCCGCCGCCGCCATCGGGTGGCCCTGGTAGGTGTGGCCGTGCTGGAAGGCGCCGCTGCCCGCGGCGATGGCCTCGTGGATCGCCTTGGTGCAGAGGATCGCGCCCACCGGCTGGTAGCCAGCCCCCAGGCCCTTGGCGATGGCCAGGATGTCGGGGGCCACCCCGTCTTCGGCGCAGGCATAGAGGTGGCCGGTGCGCCCCATGCCGCACATCACCTCATCGAGGATCAGCAGCACCCCGTGGCGGTCGCAGATCTCGCGGATGCGGGCAAGATAGCCCGGCACCGGCGGCACCGCGCCCAGCGTGGCGCCCGCCACCGTTTCGGCGACGAAGGCCATCACCGTCTCGGGGCCAAGGCGCAGGATTTCCGCCTCCAGTTCATCGGCCACGCGGCGGCCATAGGCCTCGGGCGTCTCGTCCGGATGGCGGTCGCGGTACGCGTAGCAGGGCGCGATATGCGAGGTTTCGACCAGGAGCGGCGCATAGGGCTCGCGCCGCCAGGCGTTGCCGCCGGTGGCCAGCGCGCCCAGCGTGTTGCCGTGATAGCTCTGGCGGCGGGCGATCACCCGGTGGCGGCCCGGGCGGCCGGTTTCCAGCATGTACTGGCGGGCCAGTTTCAGCGCGGCCTCCATCGCCTCGGACCCGCCCGAGACAAGATAGACGCGGTCCAGCGTGCCGGGCGCCTGGGCGATCAGCAGGTCGGCCAGCGCCTCGGCGGGTTCCGAGGTGAAGAAGCCGGTATGGGCGAAGGCCAGGCGGTCAAGCTGGGCATGCAGCGCCGCGCGCACCTCGGGATCGGAATGGCCGAGGCACGAGACCGCGGCCCCGCCCGAGCCGTCAAGGTAGCGTTTGCCCGCGGCGTCGATCAGGTAGCAGCCCTCGCCTTGCACCGCGACGGGCGGGGTGGCGCGGGACGAGCGGCCCAGGACATGGTTCGGCATGGTGATCCCCTTCAGTGCATCGCAACCCAGGCGCCGCCCGCGGCCGAGGAGGCAAGGCAGGCCGCGATGAAGCGCATGCCCTCCAGCCCGTCCTCGATCCCCGCCACCGGGCAGGCGGCGCGGTCGCCCGTGCGGATGGCGCGGGCGATGTCGGCGTAGATCGTGGCGAAGGCTTCCAGGTAGCCCTCGGGGTGGCCCGCAGGCACCCGGCCCTGCGCGGCCGGGCCGGTGCCCGCGCCGCCGCGCGTCAAGAGGCGCCGGGGCTCGCCGATGGGGGTGAACCACAGCCGGTTCGGGTCTTCCTGCGACCAGTCGAGCCCGCCGTCGCTGCCCGCCAGTCGCAGGCGCAGGCCGTTTTCGTGCCCCACCGCCACCTGGCTGGCCCAGAGCCGCCCGCGCGCGCCCCCGGCAAAGCGCAGATGGGCCGAGACGTTGTCATCCACCCGGCGCCCCGGCACCAGGGTCGAGACCTCGGCCGCCAGCGCCTCGGGGGCCAGGCCCGAGACGAAGCGCGCCAGGTTCCAGGCATGGGTGCCGATGTCACCCAGCGCGCCCGCGCCGGATCGCGCGGGGTCGGTGCGCCAGTCGGCCTGCTTGTTCGAGACCGGGCGCGCCAGCCAGTCCTGCACATATTCCACCTCGACCAGCCGCAGTGCGCCCAGCGCGCCCGCCGCCACCATCGCGCGCGCCTCGCGCACCATGGGCGTGCCGGGGTAGTTGTGGGTCAGGAAGAACATCGCCCCCGAGGCCCGCGCCGCCGCGGCGATGGCGGCGGCCTGTTCGGCGGTGGCGGCCAGCGGCTTGTCGCAGATCACATGGATGCCGCGTTCCAGAAAGGCCACGGCCGGGCCCGCATGCAGGTGGTTGGGGGTGACGATGGCCACCGCCTCGATCCCGTCGGGGCGGGTGGCCTCGGCGCGGGCCATGCCGTCCCAGGTCATGTAGGTGCGTTCCGGCGCAAGGCCCAGATCCTCGCCCGAGGCGCGCGCGCGCTCGGGGTCGGACGACAGCGCACCCGCCACCAGGGTGAACATCCCGTCCATCCGCGCGGCGATCCGGTGGACGCCGCCGATGAAGGCCCCCTGCCCGCCGCCCACCATGCCCAGCCGTATCGGTCGCATCGCCGTTCCTCCGCCCATCCGCTTCCCGGACAAGGCCGCGAAGGCCCCGTCGTGTCAACCCGGCGCGAGACGGCCGGATTTCGTCGCAAAGGGGGTTGCGGCGCCGGGGCGTTCGTTGCATCGGCAGGGGGCGGACCATCGCAAGGGGGAACATCGGCATGGCGGCGCGGCTGTCTCAGCACAGGCGGGTCTTCCGCCGGTCGCGGGCCCTTGTGGCCTCGGGCCGGCATTGGCGCGCACGTCTGGTGTTCTGGCTTGGCGCGGTGGCGATCGGCGTGGTCAGCACGCTGTTTGCCCGGCTGGCCGACCGGGCCGGCGAGGTCTTCACCGGCATCACCGCGGGCGGGGGCTGGCATGGCTGGGTGCCGCTGGTGCTGACGCCCGGCTGTTTCGTGATCTGCGCGCTGCTGGCGCACAGATACTTCCCCGGCTCGCAAGGCTCGGGCATCCCGCAGGTGATCGCCGCCCGCCACATCCATGACGACGCCGAACGCGGCGGCTTCCTGACGATGAAGATCGTGATCGCCAAGGTGGTGATGACGGTCGTGGCGCTGGGCTGCGGCGCCTCGATCGGGCGCGAGGGGCCGACCGTGCAGGTGGGCGCCGCGCTGATGCTGAAGGCCGCGAAGCTCGGTCGGCTGGTGCAGGCGCGCGGGCTGATCCTGGCGGGGTCGGCCGCGGGGATCGCGGGCGCGTTCAACACGCCGCTGGCCGGGATCGTCTTTGCCATTGAGGAGATGAGCCGCAGCTATTCCGCCCGCACCAACGGGGTGGTGCTGTCGACCGTCATCATCGCGGGGATCGCGGCGATCGCGCTGTCGGGCAACTACACCTATTTCGGCATCAGCCAGGCCGTCGGGCATTTCCCGCAGGACACCGTTCTGGTGGTGGTCTGCGGCGTCGTGGGCGGGGCGTTCGGTGCGATCTTCAGCGCGGGCGTGCTGGCGATCACCCGCCGCATCCGGCGCTGGCGGGCGGGCACGGCGCCATGGCGGGTGGCCATGGTCGCGCTGATCGCGGGGCTGGTGGTGGCGGTGATCGGCATCGCCTTCGGCGGCATGACCTTCGGCAGCGGTTATGCCCAGGCCCGCCAGGTGGTCGAGGGGCACGCCCTGCCCGCAGGCTATTTCGTGGCCAAGCTGGCCGTCACGCTCGCCTCCACCCTGTCGGGCATTCCGGGCGGGCTGTTCG
This sequence comes from Pseudomonadota bacterium, assembly GCA_021845805.1. Lineage (GTDB taxonomy): Bacteria > Pseudomonadota > Alphaproteobacteria > Rhodobacterales > Rhodobacteraceae > Solirhodobacter. The sequence continues at coordinate 7,864 of JAJZVD010000086.1, forward strand.
CGCCCTCGCTGTCGGTGGGCGCGGGGCTGGGCAGCACGATGGGGCTGCTGCTGGGGGCCAATGTGGGGCTGGCCGCGGTGCTGGGCATGGCGGGCTATTTCGCGGGCGTCGTGCAGGCGCCGATGACCGCTTTCGTCATCATCGTCGAGATGACCGGCAACCAGGACAACCTTGTGCCGGTGATGGCCGCCTCGATGATCGGCTATGGCGTCTCGCGCCTGCTGGCGCCCGAGCCGCTCTATCACGCGCTGTCGCGCAACTGGCTGGCCGATGCGATCCGCAAGCGCCGCGCCGCCGCCGCCGAAGGCGCCGAACCCGCCCCCGCCCCGTAAGGGCCGCCCACAGGAAGGAGCCCGCCGATGAAGCCCCTGGTGATCAGCGCGCCGCTGCCGCGCAGCCTCGATCTGATCTTCACCCCCGCGGCGCGCGCGCGGCTGCACGCGACCTACGAGGTGCTGGAAACCACCGAGGCCGGGCTGCCCGCCCTGCCCGATGCGGTGCTGGCCGAGGCGCGCTACGTCCTGGGCCAGCCCGCGATCCCCGCGCCGCTGCTGGACCGGATGGCGGGCCTGCGCGCGGTGCTGAACGTCGAGTCGAACCTGATCGACAACATGCCCTACCCCGAACTGTTCCGCCGCGGCATCCATGTGCTGACGACGGGCGCGGTCTTTGCCCGGCCCGTGGCGGAACTGGGGCTTGCGCTGCTGCTCGACCTCTTTCGCGGCGTGACCGAGGCCGACCTGGCCTTCCGCGAGGGGCGCGAGCTGTGGGGGGCCGAAGGCAACGCGCGCGCCCGGCTGCTGACCGGGGCCGAGGTGGGGCTGATCGGGTTCGGCGATCTGGGCCGGGCCTTCGCGCAGGTGCTGTCGGGCTTCCGCCCCGTCCTGCGCGCCCATGACCCGTGGCTGCCGCCCTCGGTTCTGGCCGAGGCGGGGGCGATCCCCGCCAGCCTCGACACCGTGCTGGCCGAAAGCGACACGGTGATCTGCGTGGCCTCGGTCACCAGCGAGAACCGCGGCTTTCTGGGGGCCGCGGAATTCGCCCGGATGCGCCCCGGCGCGGCGTTCCTCTTGCTCAGCCGGGCCGATGTGGTGGATTTTCCCGCGCTGCTTGGCGCGGTGGAGGCCGGGCGGATCGTCGCGGCCAGCGACGTGTGGCCCGAGGAACCGCTGCCCGCCGCCCATCCGGCGCGCCACCTGCCGGGCCTGATCCGTTCGGCCCACCGGGCCGGGGCGCTGGACGTGGCCTTCACCCGGATGGGCGACATGGTGCTGGAAGACATGGCCCTGATGGACCGCGGCCTGCCGCCGCTTTGCTGCAAGCGGGCCGAACGCGAAACCGTGGCGCGGATGCGCTCGCGCCCCGTCACACGGAACTGACCGATGACCGACACCCCTCCCTGGCGCCGCCTGCTGCGCGGGCTTGGCCCCGCCGTCGCCCCCCCGCACGGGATCGAGCCCGCCCGCGCCGCGCTGGGTGCGGCGCTGGGGCTTGGCGTGCTGGCGCTCTTTCTCTTCTCGCCCGTGGTCGACAAGGGCACCGGGCTCTTTCTGATCGCGCCGCTCGGCGCCTCGGCGGTGCTGGTCTTCGCGGTGCCGAACAGCCCGCTGGCCCAGCCCTGGTCGGCGGTCGTCGGCAACACGCTGTCGGGGCTGGTCGCCTGGGGCGTGCTGTCGGTCGTGCCCGATCCCGCGCTGGGGGTGGCGCTGTCGGTCGGGCTTGCGATCCTGGCGATGGCGCTGGCGCGCGCCACCCACCCGCCCGGCGGGGCCGTGGCGCTCTTGTCGGCGCTGAACGCCCCCCTGGTACGCGAGATGGGGCCGCGTTTCGCGCTGGTCGCGGCGGGGGGCGGGACGCTGGCGCTTGTCGTCACGGCGATCCTGTGGAACCGCGCGACGGGCCGCGTCTATCCGTTCCGCCAGCCTGCGGAAACCGGCCCGCATGGCACCCATGACCCCGCCCCCGAGCGGCGGCTGGGCCTGACGGCCGACGAGCTGCGCCAGATCCTGGCGGACTACCGGCAGGACGCGAACCTTGGCCCCGAGGATCTGGGCCGCCTGATCGAGGCCGCGGAAAGCGCCGCCGCGGGGCACCGGCTTGGCGCGCTCAGCTGCGCGCAGGTGATGTCGCGCGATCTGGTCACCGTGGGTCCCGCCACCCCGCTGGCCGAGGTGGCGGCCCTCTTCAGCCGCCACGGCTTCACCTCGGTCCCGGTGGTCGAGGACGGCCGGCTTGCGGGCGTGCTCTTCCAGATCGACATGATCCGCCGCGCACTGGCCCCGGGCCTCGCCGAGGCCAGCGCGGGCTCGGTGGCCGAGCGGGGCATCCCCACCGTCACCCCCGACACCCCCGCCGCGGCCCTGATCCCGATGCTGAAGGACGGCAAGGCCGAGGCCGTGCCCGTGCTGGCCGCCGACCGGCTGGTGGGCATCGTCACCCGATCCGACCTGGTGTCGGCGCTGGCGCATGACTTCGTGCCCTGGGCAGGATGAGGCGCGGAGAACCGGAGGGCATCCGGGTACCCTTCCCCTGCACACCAGAGGGCCCGCGCCCGACCGCGGGTGGGCGCTGCAACCGTGACGGTCTGCGCTTTATAGTCAGGCATCTCCCGAGGGTGAGCCCGCCACCTACGCTCAGGAAGCGCCCGCCCAATGGGGCGGTCGGGCGCTGGCCCGGGGGAGGCGCGGCGTCTGACCACGCTGCTTCACACACCACAGGGCCCGCGCCCGACCGCGGGGGGGCGCTGAGCCGGTGACGGTCTGCGCTTTATGGCAAGGCCCCTCCCACGGGTGAGCCCGCTTGGTTCGCTGCCAAAGCGCCCGCCCGAGCGGGCGGTCGGGCGCTGGCCCGGGGGCGCTGCGCGCTGTTCCCCGCGCCGGGGGGATGCGTCGCGTCTGACCACGCTGCATCACACACCAGAGGGACGGCGCCCGACCGCGGGGGGGCGCTGAGCCGGTGACGGTCTGCGCTTTATGGCAAGGCCCCTCCCACGGGTGAGCCCGCTTGGACCGGCGCCGAAGCGCCC
>JAJZVD010000087.1 GCA_021845805.1 Pseudomonadota bacterium
GAGCCCCCCCTTGGCGCACCCTCGGCTCAGCGCCCGGCGATGTCGGTGTAGTCGCGCTTGGTCGGGCCGACGTAAAGCTGGCGCGGGCGGCCGATCTTCTGGTCCTTCTCGCCCAGCATTTCCTTCCACTGCGAGATCCAGCCCACCGTGCGGCTCAGCGCGAAGATCGGGGTGAACATCGAGGTGGGGAAGCCCATCGCCTCGAGGATGATCCCCGAATAGAAGTCGACGTTGGGATAAAGCTTCTTCTCGATGAAATAGGGATCTTCCAGCGCGATCCGCTCCAGCTCCTTGGCAACCTTCAGCGTCTCGTTGTTGTGGATGCCCAGAAGGTCCAGCACCTCGTCGGCCGATTCCTTCATCACCTTCGCGCGCGGGTCGAAGTTCTTGTAGACCCGGTGGCCAAAGCCCATCAGGCGGAAGCTGTCGTTCTTGTCCTTGGCGCGGGCGATGTATTCCGGGATCCGGTCGACCGTGCCGATCTCGCGCAGCATCTCGAGGCACGCCTGGTTCGCGCCACCATGCGCGGGGCCCCAGAGGCAGGCGATGCCGGCCGCGATGCAGGCGAAGGGGTTCGCACCCGACGAACCCGCAAGCCGCACGGTCGAGGTCGAGGCGTTCTGCTCGTGATCGGCATGCAGCAGGAAGATGCGGTCCATCGCCTTTGCCAGAACCGGGTTCACCTGATAGGGCTCGGCCGGCACCGAGAAGCACATGTGCAGGAAGTTCGACGCGTAATCCAGATCGTTGCGCGGATAGACGAAGGGCTGGCCCAGCGAATACTTGTAGGCCATCGCGGCCAGCGTCGGCAGCTTGGCGATCAGCCGGATCGCGGCCACTTCACGCTGCCAGGGGTCGTTGATGTCCAGGCTGTCGTGGTAGAAGGCCGACATCGCGCCGACCACGCCCACCAGCGTCGCCATCGGGTGCGCGTCGCGGCGGAAGCCGCGGAAGAAATAGTGCATCTGTTCATGCACCATCGTGTGCCGCGTCACCCGATGCACGAAATCGCGCAGTTGCGTGGTGGTCGGCAGTTCGCCGTACAGCAGCAGGAAGCAGGATTCCAGATAGGTCGATTTCTCGGCCAGTTGCTCGATCGGGTAGCCGCGATACAGCAGTTCGCCCTTGTCGCCGTCGATATAGGTGATCGACGATTCGCAGGCGGCGGTCGAGGTGAAGCCGGGATCGAAGGTAAAGACATCGCCCTGCGCGTAAAGCTTGCGGATGTCGATCACATCGGGGCCGACGCTGGGCGAGTAGATCGGCATCTCGATGGATTTGTTGTCGAAGGTGAGCGTCGCGGTCCGGTTGCTCTCAGGCATCGTCATCCCTCTTGTTGGCCCGCCACGCACCGGCGGCGCGCGGAGGAAGATCGGTGATGCGGGGCACAGGCGGCTGCCTTACCCCGCCGCGTCGCTCAGGCGGGCGAGCGTTTCGTCGCGCCCCAGGACGAGCATCATGTCGAACACGCTCGGGGTGACCGTGCGCCCGGCCAGCGCCGCGCGCAGCGGCCCGGCGATCTTGCCCAACCCGATCCCGCGGGCCTGGGCGACGGCGGCGACGGCGGCTTCCAGCGCGTCCTTGCTCCAGCTAGCACTTTGCATGTGCGGCGTCAATTCGGCCAGTATACCACGGGATACCGGATCAAGCGCCTTCGCCGCGGCCTCGTCCGGCACGATCGGCCGGTTTGCCAGAACGAATTCCGCCTTTTCAAGCAGTTCCGGGAAGGTCTTCGCGCGGTCCTTCAGGCAGTACAGGGCCGCCTTCAGCCCCGTCCGCTGCGCCTCGGTCAGCGGGGGACGGGCGGCGGCGGCCAGGTATGCCTCGATTTCATGCAGCAGCGCGGCGTCATCGGTCACGGCAATGTGCTGACCGCACAGATTTTCCAGCTTCTTGAAATCGAGCCGGGCCGGGGCGCGGCCGATTCCGCCCAGGTCGAACCACTCCATCGCCTGCGCGCTGGTAAAGAACTCGTCATCGCCGTGGCTCCACCCCAGCCGGGCCAGGTAGTTGCGCATCCCCGCGGCGGGGTAGCCCATCGCCTGATACTCCTCCAGCCCGACCGCGCCGTGCCGCTTGGACAGCTTCTTGCCGTCGGGGCCGTGGATCAGCGGGATATGCGCCCAGACCGGCACCGTCCAGCCCATCGCGTGATAGACCATCGTCTGCCGTGCGGCATTGTTCAGGTGGTCATCCCCCCGGATCACATGGGTGACGCCCATGTCATGGTCATCGACGACAACGGCCAGCATGTAGGTGGGCGTACCATCCGAGCGTAAACAGACCATGTCGTCCAACTGGTCGTTGCGGAAGGTCACGGTGCCCTGCACCGCATCCTCGACCACCGTCTCGCCATCGCGCGGGGCCTTCATGCGGATCACATAGGGCGCGTCGGGGTGGCTGGCGGGATCGGCATCGCGCCACGGGCTCTGGAACAGGGTCGAGCGGCCCTCGGCGCGCGCGGCCTCGCGGAAGGCCTCGATCTCGTCCTGGGTCGAAAAGCACTTGTAGGCCGCGCCGCGGGCCAGCATCTCGCGCGCGACCTCGGCGTGGCGGTCCTTTCGGGCGAACTGGCTGACCGCCTCGCCATCCCAGTCGAGCCCAAGCCAGTCGAGCCCGCGCAGGATCGCCGCCGTCGCCTCGGGGGTGGAGCGTTCGCGGTCGGTATCCTCGATCCGAAGCAGGAAGGTGCCGCCATGGCCGCGGGCGTAAAGCCAGTTGAACAGCGCCGTCCGCGCCCCGCCGATGTGCAGGTAGCCGGTGGGCGAGGGCGCAAAGCGCGTCACGACGGGGCGCCGGGCGCCATCGCGATCGGAGGACGTCATGTCTGTTTACCTTTCGGAAACCGGAACGGCTCTAGCCTTGGCGTCTGTCTAGGCAATCGGGGGGCGAAGGACAAGGTGCCGCCAGTTCTGCAGGGGCTGCTTGCGCGCCAGCGCGGGCACCTCTTTCCCTGGGTTCCGGTTTGCCTGGCGCTGGGAATCGGCGGCTATTTCGCGCTGCCGGTCGAGCCGGGCGCCATGGCGCTGGCGGCCACCGCGCTGGCCGGGCTGGGGGCGCTGGCGCTGGGGCTGCGCGGGCCCGAAGGGGGGCGCCCCCTGGGCCTTGCCGCGGCGCTGGTGGCGCTTGGCCTGCTGGCGGCGGCGCTGCGCACGGCGAGCGTGGCGGCGCCGGTGCTGCCCTTTCCCTATTACGGCCCGATCGAGGGGCGCGTGGTGCTGGTCGACCGCTCGGGCGCCGACAAGCCGCGGATCACGCTGGACCGGGTGCGGCTGGAACGGGTGGCAGAGGCCGATCTGCCCCGCCGGGTGCGCCTGACGCTGGCCGGTGCCACCGCGCCGCCGGGGGTCGAGCCCGGGCGCCTTGTGCGGCTGACGGGGTTTCTGGGCCCGCCGCAGGGCCCGGCGGAACCGGGCGGCTTCGACTTCCAGCGCCACGCCTGGTTCACGGGGCTGGGCGCCATCGGTTATGCCCGCGCGCCACCCGAACTGCTGCCCGGCCCGCCGCCGCAGGGGCTGGCGATGGACCGGCTGCGCCAGCACATCGCCGACGGGCTGCGCGCCCGCATCGGCGGCGACGCGGGCGGCTTTGTCGCGGCCATCGCCACCAATGATGTCTCTGGCCTCAGCCCCGCGGCGCTGGCCGCGCTGCGGGTGGCGAACCTGGCGCATGTGCTGTCGATTTCGGGGCTGCACATGGCGCTGGTGACCGGCTTCGTCTTTGCGCTGTTGCGCTATGGGCTGGCGCTGGTGCCGCCCGTGGCGCTGCGCCTGCCCGTGAAGAAGATCGCGGCCGTGGTGGCGCTGGCGGTGGCGGCCTTCTACCTGCGCCTGTCGGGGATGGAGGTGGCAACGACCCGGTCGTTCCTGATGATCTCGGTCGTGCTGGGGGCGGTGCTGCTGGACCGGCGGGCGATCTCGCTGCGGTCGGTGGCGATGTCGGCCACGCTGATCCTGCTGGTCACGCCCGAGGCGCTGGTGCAGGCGAGCTTCCAGATGTCTTACGCGGCGACCGTGGCGCTGATCGCGGGGTTCGGGGCGGCGGTGCGGCTTTGGCCCGGGGTCTGGCCGCCGCGGGGCCTTGCGGCGCCGGTGCTGGGCCTGGCCGCGGCCTCGCTGGTCGCGGGGCTGGCCACGGCGCCTTTCGGGCTGGCCTATTTCGGGCGGATGTCGTCATTCGGGCTGCTGGCCAATCTGCTGGCCATGCCGGTGATGGACCTGCTGCTGATGCCGGGGCTGGTGATGGCGGCGCTGCTGGCGCCGCTGGGTCTGGCGGGGCCGGTCCTGTGGCTTCTGGGGCTTGGCGCGCGCTGGGTTCTGGCGGTCGCGGGCTGGGTGGCGGCGCTGCCGGGCGCGTCGGTCCATCTGGCCGCGCCGCCCGCGGGGACGCTGGGGCTGCTGGCGCTGGGGTTCCTGTGGCTGGCGATCTGGCAGGGGCGCGGGCGGCTGGCGGGGCTGCCGGTGATGGCGCTTGCCGCCCTGCTCTGGGCGCTGGCCGACCGGCCCGCGCTGCTGATCGCCGATACGGGCGGGCTGGTGGGGCTTGCCACGCCGCAGGGGCGGGCACTGTCGAAGCCGGTCGGCGGCTTTCTGGCCCATGCCTGGCTGCAGGCCGATGGCGACCCGGCTGGGGTCGACGCCGCCGCGGCGCGCCCGGGGTTCAGCGGCCCCCGCACCGCGCGCCGCTTCACGCTGGGGGCCACGGCGGGGGTGGTGCTGACCGGAAAGGGCGCCGCCGCCGCGCTGCCTGCGGCCTGCGCCGAGGCGGGGCTCGTGGTGCTGGCCGCGCGGCTTGCCGTGCCACCGCCACCGGGCTGCCGGGTGATCGACACGCGGCTTCTGCGCCGCACCGGGGCGCTGGCGCTCTGGCCCGCGGCGGATGGCTTTCGCGTCGTGGCTACGCGCGCGGTGCAGGGTGACCGGCCCTGGAGCCGGGCGGGGCTGCGCTATCCGCTGCGGGTGCCGCGCCTTCCGCCGCTGCCCGCGGCCCCAGATGCGGGGGCGCAGATCGCGCAACTGGATCGCGGCGCAGCCGATCAGTAGGTGCGGATCAGCCCGACAAGGCGGCCCTGCACCTTGACGCGGGTGTCGGGCAGGATCCGCGCCTCGTAGGCGGGGTTCGCGGCCTCGAGCACCACCATCCCGCCGCGCCGGCGATAGCGTTTCAGCGTCGCCTCGGCATCGTCGACCAGCGCCACCACGATGTCGCCCACCTCGGCGGTGGCCTGTTCGCGGATCACCACGATGTCGCCGTCGTTGATCCCGGCCTCGATCATCGAGTCGCCCCGCACCTCCAGCGCATAGTGCTGGCCGCGCCCGGCCAGCATGGCGCCCGGCACCGCGATGGTGCGCGCGACCTCCTGGATCGCCTCGATCGGCGTGCCCGCGGCGATGCGGCCCATCACCGGCAGTTCCAGCGCATGCACCGTCTCGACCGGGATCGCCGCCGCGGGGCGGTCGGCGCGGTCGCCCTGGATCACGCGGGGGGTGAACCCCTCTTTCTCCATCGCGTCGGGCAACTTCAGGATTTCCAGCGCGCGCGCGCGGTGCGGAAGACGGCGGATGAACCCCCGTTCTTCCAGCGCGGTGATCAGCCGGTGGATGCCCGATTTCGACCGCAGGTCCAGCGCGTCCTTCATTTCGTCGAAGGACGGGGGAACCCCGTCGCGTTGCATGCGGGTGTTGATGAAATCCAGCAGTTCCAACTGCTTGCGGGTCAGCATCCGGCGGCCTCCGGCTTGATGTTCGGTCTATGTTCTAGCCGTGTTCCCGCTTTGTGTCAACCCCCGCGGGGTCAGAGCGGCAGGTAGCCCACCTCGTCGCCCGCGCGGCGCGCGCCATCGCCCAAGGGGCGGATCAGAAGCGCGCCCGCCTCGGCCAGAACGCCCAGAAGCGCGCTGTCCTGCCGCGCGAAGGGGGCGATGCGGGGCAGCCCGTCGCCGGGGATCAGGCGCGCGCGCATGTAATGGGTGCGCGGGCCGGTGGGGCCAACATCTTCGGCCAGCACCGCGCGCAGCGGCTTCGGGGCCACATCGGCCAGCCCCAGAAGGCGGCGGATCGCGGGCAGCAGGAAGAGATGGCCGCAGACGATGGCCGAGACTGGGTTGCCGGGCAGCCCCAGCATCGCCGCCTGCCCAAGTCGGCCCGCCATCAGCGGCTTGCCGGGGCGCATGGCGATCTTGTAGAAGGCCCGCTCCATCCCCAGCCCGGCCGCGACCTTGCCCACAAGGTCATGATCGCCGACCGAGGCGCCGCCGATCGTCACCACAAGATCCGCGCCCCGGGCCAGGCCCAGCACGGTCGTCAGCGCCGCTTCGGTGTCGCGCGCGATGGGCAGCAGCCGCACCTCGGCGCCCTCGGCCTCGGCCATGGCCTTCAGCGCGAAGATGTTCGAGGCCACGATCTGGTCGGCCCCCGGCTCTTCGCCGGGCATCACCAGCTCGTCTCCGGTGGGGATCAGCGCCACGACCGGGCGGCGGGTCACCGGCACAAGGGCAAGGTTCATCGCGGCCAGAAGCGCCAGATCGGCCGGCCGCAGGCGGCGGGGGGCGGCGATGCGGTCGCCCGCGGCGAAATCGCTGCCCTGCGCGCGCACGTTGGTGCCGCGGTCCAGCCGGTCGCCCAGCATGATCCGGTCGCCCGTGCGGGTCACGTCTTCCTGGATCACCACGCGGTCGGCGCCCGCGGGCATCGGCGCGCCGGTGAAGATGCGCAGCGCCTGCCCGGGCCCCAGCGCACCCGCGAAGGCATGGCCCGCGCCGGCCTCGCCCACCACGGCAAAGGCCATGCCGGGGGCGACCGGGCCCATCACCGCGTAGCCGTCCATCGCCGAGGCGGCAAACGGCGGCTGGTCGCGCCGCGCCACCGCATCGGCGGCCAGCACCCGGCCCGCGGCGGCGGTCAGCGGCACGTCTTCGGGGCCAAGCGGGGTCAGCAGCGCCAGCACCCGCGCCAGCGCGTCTTCCACCGGGATCATGGCGCGGCGTAGCGGCCGGATTTGCCGCCCTCTTTCATCAGCAGGCGGATGCCGCCGATCGCCATCCCCTTTTCCACCGCCTTCAGCATGTCATAGACCGTCAGCGCCGCGACCGTGACGGCGGTCAGCGCCTCCATCTCGACCCCGGTCTGCCCCGAGGTCTTGACCGTGGCCACGATCCGCACGCCCGGCAGGGCGTCATCTGCCACGAGGTCCAGCGTGACCCGGGTGATCGGCAGCGGATGGCAGAGCGGGATCAGATCAGAGGTCTTCTTGGCCGCCATGATCCCCGCAAGCCGCGCCACCCCCAGCACGTCGCCCTTCCGGGCGGTGCCCTGCACCACATGGGCGAGCGTTTCGGGGGCCATCACCACGTGGCCTTCGGCGACCGCCACACGGTCTGTCACCGGCTTGCCCGACACGTCGACCATCTGGGCGCGGCCCTCGGCGTCGAAATGGGTCAGCATCACAGCCCCCCCTGCGGCACCAAGGGGTCGGCCAGCAGCGCCCGCGTGGCCTCGGCCACATCGGCCTGCCGCATCAGGCTTTCCCCGATCAGGAAGGCGCGCACGCCATAGCGGGCCAGCGCGGCCAGATCGGCGGGCGTCGAGAGGCCGCTTTCGCTGACAAGGGTGCAGCCTTCGGGCGCCAGTCGGGCAAGGCGGCGGGTGGTGTCGAGGCTGACCTCGAACGTGTGCAGGTTGCGGTTGTTGACGCCCAGCAGCGGCGATTTCAGCCGCTGCGCGCGCTCGAGTTCCGCCTCGTCATGCACCTCGATCAGCACGTCCATGTCCCAGCCCATCGCCGCGGCCTCGAGCTCGGCCGCCTGCGCATCCGACAGCGACGCCATGATCAGCAGCACGCAGTCGGCCCCCCAGGCGCGCGCCTCGGTCACCTGATAGGGATCGTAGAGGAAATCCTTGCGCAGCACCGGCAGCTTCACCGCGCCGCGCGCGGCCGTCAGATATTCGGGCGCGCCCTGGAACGAGGGCGCGTCGGTCAGCACCGACAGGCAGGCGGCGCCGCCCTCGGCATAGGCGCGCGCCAGTGCCGGCGGATCGAAATCGGCGCGGATCAGCCCCTTGGAGGGGCTGGCCTTCTTGATCTCGGCAATCAGCCCGTAGCCCGCGCGCGAGGCGCGGTTCAGCGCGGCATGGAAACCCCGTGGCGGCGCGGCCTCGCGGGCCTGGGCCTCGAGGTCTGCGAGCGGGCGGGCGGCCTTGGCAGCGGCGATCTCGTCGAGCTTGTAGGCCTTGATGCGGTCAAGAATGGTGCTCATGCCACAGACGTAACAAGGGTTTGCGAGGAAGGGAAGCGGGGGCTGCCTGCCCCCGCACCCCCGGGGATATTTTTGCCAGAAAGAAATGGGATCAGGTGGCGCACCAGTCGATGGCGGGTTCGCCCCGGTCGGCGAGCCAGCGGTTGACGGCCGAGAAGGGGCGGCTGCCGAAGAAGCCGCGCCGGGCCGAGAGCGGCGAGGGATGGGCGGAGGCGAGGACGAGGTGGCGCGCGGGGTCGGTGAAGGGGCGGGCCAGCGTGTCGGCCTGCCGCCCCCAGAGCAGGAAGGCGAGCGGGCGGGCGGCCAGCGCGTCCAGCACCTCGGTCACCAGCGCGCCCCAGCCCCAGCCGGCATGGCCGTTGGCCTGGCCCGCGGGCACGGTGAGCGCAGTGTTGAGCAGCACCACCCCCTGCCGGGCCCAGGGGGTGAGATCGCCCGAGGCGGGGCGGCATCCGAGATCGGCCTGCATCTCGGCGAAGATGTTGGCAAGCGATCGGGGCAGGGCCACCCCGGGCGCCACCGAGAAGGCGAGCCCGTCGGCATGGCCCGGCGTGGGGTAGGGGTCTTGCCCCAGGATCAGCACCCGCGCGCGGTCGGGCGGCACCAGATCCAGCGCGCGGAAGATCGCGTGCGGGGCGGGCAGCACGGGGCCGGGTTCGGCCGCGAGCCGGGCTTGCAGCGCGGGCCAGCGGGTGTGGAAGAAGGGCAGGTGGGCCCAGCCCCCGGGCAGCGGCGTCATGCGGGCTTGGTCGCGCGGGCCAGCGCCTCGACCTTGGCGCGGGCGGCGCCGCTGTCGAGGCTTTGGCGCGCGATCGCCACGCCCTGCGGCAGGCTGTCGGCGCGGCCCGCCACGATCAGCGCGGCGGCGGCATTGAGCAGCACCGCGTCGCGATAGGCCCCCGGCGTGCCATCCAGGAGCGCGCGGAACGCCTGCGCGTTCTCGGCCGGGGTGCCGCCCAGGATCGTTTCGAACGGGTGGCGCGGCAGGCCCGCCTCTTCGGGCGTCACGGTGAATTCGGTGATCTGGCCCGCGTCGAGCGCCGCGACCTTTGTGGGCGCCGCGATCGACAGCTCGTCCGTGCCGTCGCCGCCATGCACGAGCCAGGCCTTGTCCGAGCCGAGCGCGCGCAGCACCTCGGCCATGGGCCGGATCAGCGTGTCGGTGAAGGCGCCCGTGAGCTGGCGCTTGACACCGGCGGGGTTGGTCAGCGGGCCGAGGATGTTGAAGAGCGTGCGGGTGCCCAGTTCGATGCGCACCGGGCCCACGTGGCGCATCGCCGGGTGGTGCATCGGCGCCATCATGAAGCCGATGCCGGTCTCGGCGATGGCGCGCTGCACCACATCGGGGCCGACCATCACGGTGATGCCCAGTTCGGTCAGCGCATCGGCCGAGCCGGACTTCGACGACAGGTTGCGGTTGCCGTGCTTGGCCACCGTGACGCCCGCGCCCGCCACCACGAAGGCCGCGGCGGTCGAGATGTTCAGCGTGCCCTTGCCGTCGCCCCCGGTGCCCACGATGTCGATCGCGCCGTCGGGGGCGCTGACCTTGTGGCAATGCCCGCGCATGACCGTGGCGGCGGCGGCATATTCGTCGACCGTCTCGCCCCGGGTGCGCAGCGCCATCAGCAGGCCGCCCATCTGCGCGGGCGTCGCATCGCCGCGAAAGAGGATGTCGAAGGCGCGTTCGGCCTCGTCGCGGGTCAGCGGGCGGTCGGCGGCCGCGGCGATCAGCGGCTTCAGCGCATCGCTCATGCCGCCACCCGCACGAGGTCGAGGAAGTTTTCCAGAAGCTGGTGGCCGTGTTCCGAGGCGATGGATTCGGGGTGGAACTGCACGCCCTCGATTGGCTTCTCGCGGTGCCGGAGGCCCATGATCGTGCCGTCGTCCAGCCAGGCGGTGACCTCGAGTTCGGGCGGAAGGCTGGCGCGGTCCACCACCAGGCTGTGATAGCGGGTGGCAAGGAAGGGCGAGGGCAGGCCGCGGAAGACGCCCTGGCCGCGGTGATGCATGGCGCCCATCTTGCCATGCACGATCTCGTGGCAGCGCACGACGCGGCCGCCGAAGGCCTGGCCGATGGTCTGGTGGCCGAGGCAGACGCCCAGCAGCGGGATGCCCGCCTGGGCGGCGGCGGCGGTCAGCGGCAGGCAGATCCCCGCCTCGGTGGGGGTGCAGGGGCCGGGCGACAGCACGATGCCCGCCGGGCGCATCGCCAGCGCCTCTTGCACCTCGATGGCGTCGTTGCGGCGCACGACGACATCCGCCCCAAGCTCGGCCAGGTAGTGCAAGAGATTGTAAGTAAAGCTGTCGTAGTTGTCGATCAGCAGGAGCATGGCGCCTGTCCTTTGCCGGCCGCGGGGCGGGTGGCGGTTCTGGGGGTGAACCCCGGGAATTGTCGGGCTATACATGGGCAGAGCCGCGCGGCCGGGTCAAGGGCGGGCAACGCCCTGGCCGGGCTGCGCGGGTGGCACGGGAACGGACGAAGCAGGAGGCGGGCGTGCGCGGGGAAACGGTGGCAGGGCTGGTGGCCGGGCTGGTGGTGTCTGTGGCCGCGCTGTCGCTGGTCTCGGTGACGCTGCCGCCGCCGGGCGGGGCGCGGCTGGCCCCCGTGG
>JAJZVD010000020.1 GCA_021845805.1 Pseudomonadota bacterium
GTATCAGGCGCTGGCGCGGCCGCTGGTGCCGCTGCGCGCGGTGATCGAGATGGCGGGCCGCAGCCCCCGCCGGTTCCTGACCTACGCGGTCTGCCAGCCGCTGCATCCGGCAAGCTTCGATGCGCCGCAGGTACTTGAGGCCACGATGCTGATCCTGCCCGCGCCGCCGGAAGGGCCGGGCGCGCCGGTGGGGCCCACCTGCAGGCTCTGCCCGCGCGATGATTGCCTGGCCCGGCGGGAACCCTCGATCCTGGCCGAGGCGTTCTAACGGGTGTTTTGACAGCCGCGGCAATTGTCGCGATAGTCAAGGAAAACAGAAGGCCGAGCGGCCGCGGGGGAGGAAGGGTGCCGGATGGACAAGCATGTCCTGCTGGTCGAGGACGAGCCGAACATTGCCGAGGCGATGCGTTTCATCCTGAGCCGTGACGGATGGCGGGTCAGCACGCATGGCGACGGGACCGACGCGGCGGCGGTGATCCGGGCCGCCGCCCCCGATGTGGTGGTGCTGGACGTGATGCTGCCGGGCCGGTCCGGCTTCGAGATCCTGCAGGAGCTGCGGGCGGGTGAGTCCACGCGCGACCTTCCGGTACTGATGCTGACGGCCAAGGGTCAGGCCCGCGACCGCGAGATGGCCGAACGTGCCGGGGCCAGCCGGTTCCTGACCAAGCCCTTCGCCAATACCGAGATCGTCGCGGCGCTGCGCGACCTCGTGGGGCGCTGATGGCGCCGCGGGCGCTGTTCCTGGCGCGGCGCAGCTACCGCCTGCGCCGGTTGCGGGACGCGGCGCTGATGCTGCCGCTGCTGGGCGGCTTCCTGTTCCTGCTGCCCGTGCTGCGCGGATCGGGGGATCTTGCGGATGAGGTGGTCTATCTCTTTGTCGTCTGGCCGCTGCTGATCCTTGCGGCCTTCGTTCTGTCGCGCCTGCTTGGCGGGCGGCGGTCCGAGGCAGAGCCCGGCAGCGGCGGCGAGCCGGGCGAGGGGGGCGGGCGATGATCGCCTCGCAACTGCTGGTCCTGGCCAGCCTGATCTATGTGGGGGCGCTGTTTCTGGTGGCCTTTCTGGTGGAACGCCGGGCGGCGCGCGGCGGCATAGGCTGGCTGCGCTCGCCGCTGGTCTACACGCTGTCGCTGTCGATCTACTGCACGGCCTGGACCTTTTACGGCGCCGTCGGCTATGCCGCCCGTTCGGGGCTGGAATTCGTGACGATCTACCTCGGGCCGACGCTGGTCTTCATCGGCTGGTGGTGGTTCCTGCGCAAGCTGGTGCGGATCGGCAAGACGCAGCGTGTCACCTCGATCGCTGACCTGATCTCGTCGCGTTATGGCAAGTCGAACCTGCTGGGCGTCATGGTCACGGTGCTGGCCGTGCTGTCGTCCACCCCCTACATCGCGCTTCAGTTGCAGTCGGTCACGCTGGCCTTCCAGGCCTTCGTTGCCGGTCCGGCGGACGGCGCGGCGCTGCCCGGGCCGGATACGACCGCGCTCTGGGTGGCGGCGGGGCTGGCGTTGTTCACCATCCTGTTCGGCACCCGCAATCTGGATGCCAACGAACAGCATCAGGGCGTGGTGACGGCCATCGCGGTCGAGGCCGCGGTGAAGCTGGTCGCGCTGCTGGCGGTGGGGGTCTTCGTGGTCTGGGGGGTTGCGGACGGCCCGCTGGACATCCTGCATCGCGTCACTGCGGCGCAGCGCGGCGCATGGGAACTGCGCCCCGACCGTTGGGTGGGGCTGACCTTCCTGGCCGGGGTGGCGGTGTTCACCCTGCCGCGGATGTTCCAGGTTCTTGTGGTCGAGAACGTCAACGAGCGGCAGGTCGCCACCGCCTCCTGGGCCTTCCCGCTTTATCTTTTCGCGATGAGCCTCTTCGTGGTGCCGATCGCGGTCGTGGGCCTTGATGTCCTGCCGGCCGGGGCGAACCCCGACCTTTTCGTGCTGACGCTGCCGCTGGCGATGAACCAGGGCGGGCTGGCCATGTTGGCCTTCCTTGGCGGGTTTTCCAGCGCGACCTCGATGGTGATCGTGGCGGCCATCGCGCTGTCGACCATGGTGTCGAACCATATGGTGATGCCCGCCTGGCTGCGCTTTGGCCCGCGGCAGGCGACGCTTGCGGGCGACGTGCGGCGGGTGGTGCTGCTGGCGCGGCGGATTTCCATCGCCGCGGTGCTGGCCATGGGCTACGGCTACTACGTCCTGACCGGCGGAAGCGAGGCGCTGGCCTCGATCGGCCTGATCTCTTTCGTGGGCGCCGCGCAGGTGCTGCCCGCGATGCTGGGCGGCATGTTCTGGCGCGGGGCCACCCGCGCGGGCGCCGCAACGGGGCTTGGCCTGGGCCTTGCGATCTGGCTTTACGCGCTGTTCCTGCCCAGTTTCGGGCCAAGCGGGCTGATCCCGGCGCAGGTGCTGGCCGCGGGCCCCTGGGGCATCGACTGGCTTCGCCCCCAGGCGATGCTGGGCGTCAACGGGATGGACCCGCTGATCCACGCGCTGTTCTGGTCGCTGACGGTGAACACGCTGGGGTTCTGCACCGTGTCGCTTCTGACCTTCCCGGGGCCGATGGAACGGCTGCAGGCGGCGCATTTCGTGAATGCCTTCGACAAGGGCCCCGGCGCGGCCGGCTGGAGCCGCGGCGCGGCCGAGGCCGAAGACCTGCTGGTGATGTCGCAGCGCATCCTGGGCCCCGGGGCCGCGCAGGCGTTCTTTTCGGCGCAGGCGCGCGCGCAGGGCATCGAAGGTTTCCTGCCCGAGCCCACGCCCGAGTTCCTGGAGCGGCTGGAGCGGCTTCTGTCGGGGTCGGTGGGTGTGGCCACGGCCCATGCGATGATCGCGCAGATCGCCGGTGGGGCATCCGTGTCGGTCGAGGATCTGATGGCGGTGGCGAACGAGACCGCGCAGATCATGGAGTATTCCAGCCAGCTTGAGGCGAAGTCGGAAGAACTGGCCCGCACCGCCCGCCAGTTGCGCGAGGCCAATGCCAAGCTGACCCAGCTCAGCCATCAGAAGGACGGCTTCCTGAGCCAGATCAGCCACGAGCTGCGCACGCCCATGACCTCGATCCGGGCGTTTTCCGAAATCCTGATGGCGGGCGGGCTGAACCCCGCCGACGCGGAACGCTATGCCGGGATCATCCATGACGAATCGATCCGGCTGACGCGGCTGCTGGATGACCTGCTGGATCTGAGCGTGCTGGAAAACGGCCGCGTCAGCCTCAGCGAGACCGAGGTCAGCCTGCGCGCGCTGATCGAGCGGGCGATTGCGGCGGCCCAGCCAGGCATGATGGCGGTCGAACGCGACCCCGCCGCCGAGGCGGTCAGCGTGCTGACCGATGCCGACCGGCTGTGCCAGGTCTTCATCAACGTCATCAGCAATGCGCGGAAGTACTGCAACGCGCCCAAACCGCGGCTGAGGATCGCCGTCAGGGCGCTGGGGGACGAGGTGCAGGTTGATTTCGCCGACAACGGCCGCGGGATCGCGCCAGAAAGCCAGGCGCTGATCTTCGAGAAATTCGCCCGGCTGGGCGACCAGAGCCACGCAGGCGGCGCCGGGCTGGGGCTGGCGATCTGCCGCGAGATCATGGCCAACCTGGGCGGTACCATCGCCTATCTGCCCGGCCAGGGCGGCGCGGCCTTCCGGGTCACCCTGCCGCGCCGCATGGCGCGGGCGGCGTGACGGGGGCGCGTGACGGGGCGGCGTGACGGGGGCGCGAAACGCGCGCAGGCGTCAACCTATTGTCAACCTCGGCATGGCAAGGCTGGTCTCGTGCGACCGGGCAGGCAGAAGGCAGGGCGGTGGATAGCGCAGGGTCGGTTCTCAGACGCAAGGCGGCGGCAGGGCGAACAGAGCCTGCCGCAGGGGCAGAGCCCCCGGTGCCGCGTGCCTTCCGCCTGGCGCTGGGGCGTGCGGCGCAGGCGGTGCCCGGGCTCGACCTGCGGGTGACGGCGTTGACGGAAGGCCGGCAGACCCTGGCCGAACTGCTGGAACTGCCGCCCGACCGGGCACTGCTGGCGGTGGTCGAGGGCCCGGGCGAGGGGCTGGGGCTGATGGTTCTGGCCCCGGTGGTTCTGGCCACGCTGATCGAGGTGCAGACCATGGGCCGTTCGGCCCCCGGTGCACCCGTGCTGCGCAGGCCCACGCGCACCGATGCCGCCATCGCCGCGGGGCTGATCGACCGGGTTCTTGCGGTGCTGGCCGAGACGCTGGACGATGGCCCCGACCGGGCCTGGACGGCCGGGTTCCGCTACGCCTCCTACCTCGAGGACCCGCGGCCGCTGGACCTGCTTCTGGAGGATGCGCCCTACCGGGTCTTTCGCGCCACCGTCATGCTATCGCCCGAACGCGAGGGGGCGGTCATTCTGGCGCTGCCCGCGGCCGGGCGCGCCTTGGCCCCCGTCGGTGCGGCGCAGCCTGCCGCCGGGCCGCCGCCACCGCCGCCCGTGACCCTGGCCCAGACCGGTCTGGCCGTGTCCGCCGAACTGACCGCGGTGCTGCACCGGCTGAGCCTGCCGTTGTCCGCGGTTCTTGCGCTGAAGCCGGGCGACACGCTTGCCATCCCGGCCTCGGCGCTGGACCGGATCGCGATCGAGGGGCTGGACGGCCGGGGGCTGGGCGAGGGCAAGCTTGGCCAGAACCGCGGCCATCGCGCCGTCCGCCTTGCGGCCCGTGCGGGTGCGGCAAGCGCACCGCCGCCCCCGGTCCGCGCCGCGGCGGGCTAGCCCCTGGTCGCGGTCGAAGCGGCGCCGTCGATATTGCCGGGGACAGGGTCGATGTGCCACATCTTGCAGGCCCGTTCCGCTTTCTCTCCACCGATGACGAGGATTGATGCCTGCGCGCCTCTTGTCGTCCGGCGACCGCCTGTCGCGTCTGGCCCTGGGCCTTGCGATCGCGCTGACGACTGTCACGCTGATCGGGCTGCTGCGGGATCTGCATCTGGGCGGGAACGAATGGAAGCAGGGTGACTGGCTGATCAGCAACGCGGCGGGCTGGCTGCGCCGGGGGCCGATGGGGTCGGCCCTGCTGGCCATCGCCGATGCGCTGCGGCTGTCGCCGCTGGTCGTCGTGATCCTGGTGCAGGCCGTGCTGACGCTGATCGTGGCGGGCGGGCTCGTGGCCGAGATGATGCGGCATCGGATGACACCCGCGCGGTGGCTGCTTTGTTTCTCGCCTGCCTCGCCGCTTCTGTTCTGGGGGGCCTATCCCCAGGGCAGCGGCCGCAAGGAACTGTTCGCCTTCGCGGCGCTGTCGCTGGTGGTGCAGATCGCGCATTGCCGCCGGTGGCTCTGGCCGCTGACCGGCGGCGCGCTGGTGCTGCTGGCGGTCGGCATGGTCGGGCACGAGATCAACATCCTGCTGGCGCCGGTCGTGGTGCTGGCGCTGTGGCTGGCACTGCGGGGGGCCGGCATCGGCCTGGCCCCGCGCCTGGCCATCGCGGGTGCCGCGTTCGGGGCGGCGGCGCTGGCCGCGGCCTTTGCCCTGCGGTTCGGTCGCGTGGCGGATGCGGCGCCGCTTTGCGCGCCGTTGCTTCGGCGCGGGCTGGCCGCGCCGTTCTGCAGCGGCGCCATCTCCTGGATGTCGCATGATGCCGCCTTCGGGCACCATCAGGTCCGGCAGGTGCTGACGATCCTTGGCAACGGCGATGCGCTGCGGGGGCTTGCCACGCAGGCGGTCGTCGTTCTTGTCGCCCTGTTGCCGCTGATCGCGACGATCCGGGCAAGCCGGTCCGCCGACGTGTTGGCGGGCCTGCTGCTGGGATGCCTGCTGTTGCTTGCCCCGATCTACCCGGTGGCGACGGATTGGGATCGCTGGCTTGGCGTGTCGGTCGGCGCCTTCCTGTTCCTGACGCTGATCCTGTCGGATCTTGGGCTGTGCCGGCTGGCCGAGGCCCCGGCGCCGCGCCTCTGGCCGGTGCTGGCGGGTCTGTCGCTGGTCTGGGGGTTGCACGCAAGCGTCGGGATGGACCCGTTCGGGCTGTTCCGGACCCTTGGCACGCAGGCCGTCTTCCTGGGACGTCTGGCAACCGGTTGATCCGCTGTCCCGTGCGGGCCACCACACGGCGAATTTCGCTGCGGTGCTGCAACTCGGTGTTTTCCGCGCCTGCCGGGT
The DNA here is from genome assembly GCA_021845805.1 of Pseudomonadota bacterium. Taxonomy (GTDB): domain Bacteria; phylum Pseudomonadota; class Alphaproteobacteria; order Rhodobacterales; family Rhodobacteraceae; genus Solirhodobacter. Next base: position 6,096 of record JAJZVD010000020.1, read on the forward strand.
TCACTATGGTGCGCGGCGGGCAGGACGGAGCAGGACATGGCCGCGCGGACCCTCGTGGTCGATCTGGACGGGACATTGATCCGGTCCGACCTTCTGGTGGAAAGTTTCTGGGCCGTGGCATCGCGGCGGGGCGGGCTGGTGGCGCTGGGGGCGTGCCGCGCGCTGTTGCAGGGCCGTGCGGCGCTGAAGGCGCGGCTGGCCGAGATCGGTCCGGTCGACGTGGCGGGGCTGCCCTACAACACGGCCGTGCTGGATTACATCCGCGCCCGGCGCGCGGCGGGCGCGCGCGTGGCGCTGGTGACCGCCTCGGTCCAGCCGCTGGCCGAGGCGGTGGCGGCGCATCTGGGGCTCTTCGACGAGGTGCATGGCACAAAGGACGACGAGAACCTGAAGGGCGCGCGCAAGGCGGCCTTCTGCGTGGACCGCTTCGGGCGCGGCGGCTTCGACTACATCGGCGATGCCGAGGCCGATCTGCCGGTCTGGGCTGCGGCGGCCACCGCCATTGTCGTGGCCCCGGGGGCCGCGCTGATGCGGCAGCTTGCGGTGCTGGATCGCCCGCTTGAAACCCTGCCCGCGGCCCGGCCGGCCCCGCGCGACCTGATCCGGGCGCTGCGGCCGCATCAGTGGCTGAAGAATCTGCTGGTTTTCCTGCCCGCGCTGGCTGCGCATAACGTGCATCTGCCGGTGCTTGCGGCGGGGCTCCTGGCCTTTGCCGCCTTCAGCCTTGTCGCCTCGGCGGTCTATGTCCTGAACGACCTGCTGGACCTGCGCGCGGACCGGGCGCATCCGCGCAAGCGCAACCGCCCCTTTGCCAGCGGGGCCGTGCCGCTTCTGACCGGCACGCTGATGGCGCCCGCCCTGCTGCTTGCGGGGCTGGTGCTGGCGCTGCCGCTGGGCGCCAGGTTCCTGGGTGTGCTGCTGCTCTATTTCGTGACGACAACGGCCTATTCGCTGCATTTCAAGCGCCGGATGGTGGCCGACATCGTGCTGCTTGCGGCGCTTTACACGCTCAGGATCATGGCCGGGGGGGTGGCCACCCACATTCACCTGACGGTCTGGCTGCTGGCCTTCTCGATGTTCTTCTTCTTCTCGCTGGCGGCGGTGAAGCGGCAGGCGGAACTGGTCGACGGGGTGGCGTCCGGCCGGTCGGCGGCAGGGCGGGGCTATCTGCCGCAAGATCTGCCGCTGGTCGAGATGATGGCGATGGGGTCGGGCTATGTATCGGTTCTGGTCATGGCGCTCTATCTCGCAAGCCCCGAGATCACCAATGCCTATCCCATGCCCGATGCGCTCTGGGGGATCTGCGTGATCCTGCTTTACTGGATCAGCCGGGTGGTTCTGGTGGCGCATCGCGGGCAGATGCACGACGACCCGGTGGTCTATGCGGTGCGCGACCGTGTCAGCCTGATGTGCGGCGCGGCGATTCTGGCCTGCGCGGTGGCGGGGGCCGTGCTGTGACGCTGCAGCAACTGATCCTGCGCTATGCGGCCTTCGCGGTGCTGGCGACGCTGACCAACCTGGGGGTGCAGCGGGTTGCGCTGGCGGTTTCGCCCTGGCTTCTGCTCGCGATGGTGGCAGGGACGCTGGCGGGCCTGGTGGTGAAATACCTGCTCGACAAGCACTGGATCTTCTTCGACACGGCCAAGGGGGCGGCCGCGCATGGGCGGCAGTTCCTCCTTTATTCCACGATGGGGGTGGCCACCACGCTGATCGCATGGGGGGCGGAAAGCGGGGCCTGGGCGCTGTGGGGCACCGATGTCGCGCGCGAGGCGGGCGCGGTGGTGGGGTTGACGCTGGGCTACATCGTCAAGTTCCGGCTGGACCGCGCCTTCGTCTTCACCGACGCGCAGCTGAAGATCGGGGGCGCGGCGTGATCCTGTCGGGCTGGGGCCGCACGACCGCGCAGGACTGCCGCGTCAGCCGCCCGCGCAGCGAGGCGGAGCTTGCGGCCCGGGTCGCCGAGGGCGGGCTGATCGCGCGGGGGGCGGGCCGTGCCTATGGCGACGCGGCGCAGAGCGCGGCCAACACGGTCGACATGGGCGGGTTTCGCCGGATGATCGCCTTTGACGAGGCGACCGGGCAACTGGTGGCCGAGGCGGGCGTCACGCTGGACGAGGTGATCGCGACCTTCCTGCCGCGCGGCTGGTTCCCCGCGGTGACGCCGGGCACCCGATTTGTCACGCTGGGGGGCGCGGTGGCGGCCGACGTGCATGGCAAGAACCACCACCGCGACGGATCCTTCGGCGCCACGGTCGACTGGATCGACCTGATGGGCCCCGATGGCCGGGTGCGCCGGGTCGTGCCGGGCGAGGCGCTCTTCGGCTGGACGGTGGGCGGGATGGGGCTGACCGGGGTGATCCTGCGGGTGGCCCTGCGGCTGAAGGCGGTGGAGACGGGCTACATCCGCCAGCGGACACTGCCCGCGCCGCACCTTGCCGCCGCGATGGCCACGTTCGAGGCGAACGCGGACGCCACCTATTCGGTGGCCTGGATCGATTGCCTGGCGCGCGGGCCTTCGCTGGGCCGGTCGCTGGTGCTGCTGGGCGAACATGCGACGCTGGCCGAGTTGCCCCAGGACGCGCGGGCGCGGCCGTTTCATCCGCCCGCGCCGAAGCGGCGGCTGGTCCCGTTCGAGGCGCCGGGCTTCCTGCTGAACGGGCTGACGGTGCGCGCCTTCAACGAGGTCTACTGGCGCGCCGGGCTGGCGGGCCTGGGCGAACGGCTGGTGGGCTGGGCGCCCTACTTCTACCCGCTGGACGCGGTCGAGGGGTGGAACCGCATCTATGGCCGCCGCGGCTTCGTGCAGTTCCAGTGCGCGCTGCCGCTGGCGGTGGCGGCCGGGGCGCTCGAGGCGCTGTTGCGCGAGATTTCGGCGGCGGGGCAGGGCTCGTTCCTGGCGGTGCTGAAACGGTTCGGGCCGCAGGCGGGGGCGTTTTCCTTCCCGATGGAGGGCTACACGCTGGCGCTGGATTTCCCGCTGCATGCGGGCACGGCCGCGCTGCTGGACCGGCTGGACCGGATCGTGGTGACAGCGGGGGGCCGGTTCTATCTGGCGAAGGATGCGCGGATGAGCCGCGCGGTCTTCGAGGCGGCCGAGCCGCGGGCCGCTGCCTTCCGCGGCTTTCGCGCGGCCGAGGGGTTGGCGGGGGCGTTCGGGTCCACGCAATCGGAAAGGTTGGGGCTATGACGAAGGGTGCGGTGCTGATCCTGGGGGGGCGGTCCGATATCGGGCTGGCCACGGCCCATGCGCTGGCGGGGGCGGGGCATCCGGTGTGGCTGGCCGCGCGCAATGCCGCGGGGCTGGAGCCAGAGCGCACCGATCTGGCGCTGCGCCATGGGGTCGAGGTGTCGCTGCATGAATTCGACGTGCTCGATACCGCGGCGATGCCCGGCTTCCTCGATGCGCTGCCGGGGCTGCCCGCCGTGGTGGTGTCTGTCGTGGGCCTGCTGGGCGATCAGGCGAAGGACGAACATGACCCGGCCGCCGCGATCTGCGTGATGCGCACCAATTACGAGGGGCCCGCCACGATCCTGGGGCTGATCGCCGAGCGGATGGAGGCCCGCGGCAGCGGGGCCATCGTGGGCGTGTCCTCGGTCGCGGGGCTTCGGGGTCGGGCCACGAACTATATCTACGGCTCGGCCAAGGCCGGCTTCACGGCCTATCTGTCGGGGCTGCGCAACCGGCTGGCCATCCGGGGGGTGCATGTCGTCACCGTGCTGCCCGGCTTTGTGGACACACGGATGACCGCGGGCATGGACCTGCCGAAGAAGTTGACCGCGGCGCCGAAAGAGGTGGGCGCCGCGGTCCGTCGCGCCCTGGAGGGGCAACGTGACGTGGTCTATGTGAAGCCCGTCTGGCGGCTGGTGATGGCGGTGATCCGCGCCATCCCGGAACGGGTCTTCAAGAAGCTGAGGCTCTAGCCCCGGTCGCCTCAGTGACCGCCGGCGGGGGCGCCGCGGCCGCGCGGGGCGGGCTTGCGCATCGTCAGCGCAAAGATCGACAGCATCACGAACAGCGCGGTGAGCAGGGTGAACACGTCGATGAAGGACATCACGGTCGCCTGCTGCTTCACCATGCCGTAAAGCTGGTTCAGCGCCCCGGTCTGCGGATCGGCCACGCCCGCGGCCTTCATGCCCTGCGCCATCATGGCCAGGGTCGATTCCGCCTGCGCGTTGCCCCAGGTCAGCCCCTCGGCCAGGCGGTCGTAATGCAGCGTGCCGCGATGGCTGAGCAGCGTGTTGATGAGCGCAAGGCCCACCGCGCCGCCAAGGTTGCGCATCAGGTTGTAAAGCCCCGAGGCGCCGCGCAGCCGCATCGGCTCCAGCGTGCCAAGCGCCAGGTTGTTGATCGGCACCATGCACAGCATCAGCGACACGCCGCGCAGGATCTGGGGCACCAGAAGTTCCCGGAAATCCCAGTCGGCCGTCATCCCGGTCAGCATCCAGCACGACAAGCCGAAGCCCAGGAACCCCACGATCAGCATGAAGCGCGGATCGGTCTTCGAGGACAGCATCCCCGAGATCGGCGCGGTGCAGAACATCGCAAGGCCAGAGACGAACATCGTCTCGCCGATCATCAGGCTGTCGTAGCCGCGGATGCCTGCAAGATAGACCGGGTAAAGGTAGGTCAGCCCGTAAAGCCCGATCCCCATGACGAAGGAAAAGACGCAGCCCATGGCAAAGTTCAGGTTGCGGAAGGCGCTGAGGTCGACCACCGGCAACGAGGTGGTGAAGGCCCGGTAGAAGAAGGTCACGCACCCCACCACACTGGCGATGGCCGCATAGCGCACCGCATCGTCGGCCAGCCAGTCGTGTTGCGGGCCCTCTTCCAGCACATATTCCAGCGCACCGAGAAAGGCCGCCATGCCGATCAGGCCCCACCAGTCGAACCGTTTCATCAGTTCGGGTTCCGGCTTGTCGAAATCGACCAGGTTCCAGACCGCGATGGCCACCAGAATCCCCGGCGGCACGTTGACGAGGAACAGCCAGTGCCACGAGAACGTGTCCGACAGATAGCCGCCCACCGTCGGCCCGATGGTGGGCGCCAGCGTGGCGACAAGACCGATCATCGGCGACACGATGTTCTGCTTTGACGGCGGGAAGATCGTGAAGGCCGCGGCGAAGACCGACGGGATCATGCCGCCGCCGATGAAGCCTTGCAGCGCGCGGAAGATCATCATCTCGTCGATCGAGGTCGCGGTGGAACACAGGAAGCTGGCCAGCGTGAAGCCCACCGCCGAGATGGTGAACAGAACCCGGGTGGACAGGATGCGCCCGAGGATCCCCGACAGCGGGATCATGATGACCTCGGCGATCAGGTAGGCCGTCTGGACCCAGGCCACTTCGTCGGACGAGGCCGACAGCCCCGCCTGAATCTCGCTGAGCGAGGCCGACACGATCTGGATGTCGAGAATCGCCATGAACATGCCGAAGACCATCGCGAGGAACGCGAAGACCCGGCGCGGGGTAAGAGAGCCTTCGGGCGCCATGATTACTTGCCTTCGGACAGGGTGCGGCTGTCGACATCGACCACGGCGGACAGGCCCGCGCGCAGGCGGCCGCTGTCCAGCAGGGCCTTGGGCAGGGCGATCCGCACCGGCACCCGCTGCACGACCTTGGTGAAGTTGCCGGTCGCATTCTGCGGCGGCAGCAGCGAGAACTGGGCGCCCGTCGCGGGCGCCATCGAGGTGACGGTGCCGGTGAAGGTCTTGCCGGGCAGGGCGTCGATGCTGACCTTCACGGTCGCACCGGGCGCGATGCCGGGAAGCTGGGTTTCCTTGTAGTTCGCCTCGACATAGATCGCCTCGGTCGGAACCACGGCGGCGATCTTCAGCCCGGGCGAGACAAGATCGCCCTCGCGCACGGCGATGTTGGCCACGGTACCGTCGACCGGCGCGCGCAGTTCGGTACGGTCAAGGTTGCGCTGGGCCTGATCGACGGCCAGCTTCAGGCTGGCCAGCCCGCTTTCGGCCTCGGCCTGCTGCGCCTGAAGCACGGTGACGTTGGCCTGGGCCGCGGTGATCGCGGCGGCGGCGCCGGTCACGGCGGCGCGGGCCTGATCCAGCGCGGCCACGGCATCGTCCACCGCGGATTGCGCGGCGACCGAGGATTGCGCCAGTTGCTGCGTGCGGTCGTTTTTCGTCTGGGCGTTCTTCAGCCCGGCGTCGGCCGAGACCTTCTGTGCCTGCGCCTCGGCCACGGCGGCCTGCGCGGCTTCGACCTGGGCGGCGATCCGCTTGATCGTCACCTCCTGAGTGGTCACCTGGCTTTGCGCGGTCTTGAGCGCGGTCAGGTAGTCGGCGTCGTCCAGCTTGAACAGCAGGTCGCCCGCCTTCACCTTCTGGTTTTCGGCCACGGCGATCTGCTTCACATATCCGGTCACCTGCGGCGAGACCGTGGTGATGTCCGCCTTCAGATAGGCGTCATCGGTCGAGACCATGAAGCGGCCGACCGTCCAGTAGTCGTAGCCCATGTTCCCCAGGACACCCAGCGCGACGACGGCGACAGCGCCCAGGATCAACCGCTTCCTGCCGGCCGACTTCTTCGGCGGCGCGGCTGCCGGGGCCTCGGCCTCGGTCCGCGCCGGGAAGGGTTTCACCTCGGCGTCGCGGCCCTGTTCAGCGGTTTTTGCAGCTTGTTCCATCGCGCGTCCCTCAAATCGTACCGAACGGTTCGGTTCGGGGGATTGACATAGCGCTCTGGTCTTGCCAAATCAAGCGAGATCGAACCGCTCGGTTCGATTATTTTCGCAGACGAGATGTTCAGCCATGACGACGAACGAACGGGTGCTTCCCGAGGCCCAATGCAGCCTGCGGCTGGCCGCGGGGCAGGACCCGGCCAAGCGGGCGCAGATCCTGGAAGGCGCAGGGCGGGTCATCAGCCGGATGGGCTATGACGCGGCCAGCGTCAATGACATCGCCCGAGAGGCGGGGGTCTCGAAGGGTACGATCTATGTCTATTTCTCGGGCAAGGAAGACCTGTTCGAAGGGCTGATGGAAGAGACCCGCGAACGGCTGTTCCGCGAACTGGGCGACGAGTTGCAGCGGCCCGGCCAGGTGGGCGAACGGATGCTGAGCTACGGCGGGCGGCTGGTGCGCAAGCTTTGCTCGGATCCGGTGGTGCAGGCGCATCGGGTGATGATCGGGGTGGCCGAACGGATGCCCGAACTGGGCGTGCGGTTCTACGAACGCGGCGCCACGCGGGGCACGCAGTTGCTGGTGGATTTCCTGACCCAGCGGGTTGCGGCCGGTGAACTGGCGATTGCCGATGTGCGGCTGGCTGCCTCGCAGTTTTCCGAACTGTGCATGGCGGGCCTGTTCCGGCGGCGCCTGTTCGGCCATCTGGCCCAGCCGCCGTCCGAAGACGACATCGACCGCACCGTGAAGGCTGCGGTCGACATGTTCCTGTGCTTCTACCAGCCGCAGGCGCACGGCGCCCTGTGACGCGGGCGCCGCAGGCCCGGCCGGGGCCTAGATCGCAAGGTATTCGGCGCGCAGTTGGGCGTTGTCCAGCACCTCGCGGGCAGTGCCGTCGAACACGACGCAGCCGGTATCAAGGATGATCGCGCGGCTGGCGAGGTTCAGCGCACGGACCGCGTTCTGTTCCACGATGATGGTGGTGATCCCCTGTTCCTTGATGATGTTCAGGGTCTTTTCGATCTCGTCCACGATCACCGGGGCCAGCCCCTCGTAGGGTTCGTCAAGCAGCAGCACCTTGATGTCGCGCGCCAGCGCCCGGGCGATGGCCAGCATCTGCTGTTCGCCGCCCGACAGCGTCACCCCCTCTTGCCTGCGCCGTTCGCCAAGCCGGGGGAACAGTTCGTAGATCCGCTCCAGCGACCAGCCGACGGGGGGTGCGATCTGGGCCAGTTGCAGGTTTTCCTCGACCGTCAGGCCCGCGATGATGCGCCGGTCCTCGGGTACCAGCCCGATGCCCGCGGTGGCCGCCTGGTGGGCTGCCATCTTGTGCAGGGGCTTGTGGTCCAGCCAGATTTCCCCATGCGTCAGCCGCGGGTTGGCCAGACGCGCGATGGTGCGCAGGGTCGAGGTCTTGCCCGCCCCGTTGCGGCCCAGCAGCGCAAGGATCTCGCCCTCGTGCAGGTTCAGGCTCACGCCCTGCACGATGTAGCTTTCGCCGTAATAGGCGTGGATGTCCCAGACCGAGAGGAACGCGGGCGCGGTCTCGGCGTGGTTGGCATTCATGTTCGGCCTTGCGTTCATGGCCCTCTCCTCAATGCGCCGCTTCGCCCAGGTAGGCTTCCTTGACCTTCGGATGGCCCTTGATGTTGTCCGGCGTGTCCTCGACCAGGGGGGTGCCCTGCGCCAGCACGGTGATCCGGTCGGCCAGCGAGAAGACCACATGCATGTCATGCTCGATGATGACCATCGTGATGTCGCCGCGGCCCTTGATCTCTTTAAGCAGGTCGATCGTGTTGTTGGTGTCGGCCCGCGCCATGCCGGCGGTCGGCTCGTCCAGCAGCAGAAGCTTCGGCCGCTGCGACAGGCACATCGCCATTTCCAGCCGCCGCTTGTCGCCGCGTGACAGGCTGCCTGCATGCATGTCGCGCTTTTCCCACATCTTCACGTCGCGCAGCATCTGTTCCGCCTGGGCGTTGATGTCGCGCTCGGCCGCGACCGTTTCGAAGGCGTGCAGCCGGTAGGCCCCGTCGCGCTTGGCAAAGCAGGGGATCAGCACGTTTTCCAGCACCGTCAGTTCGGCAAAGATCTCGGGCGTCTGGAACACGCGCGAGATGCCCATCTGGTTGATCTCGTGCGGCTTGCGGCCCAGCACCGACTGGCCGTCGAACAGGACCGAGCCGGTGTCGGGGATCAGCTTGCCCACCAGGCAGTTCAGCAGCGTCGACTTCCCCGCGCCGTTCGGCCCGATGATGGCATGGCAGGTGTTCTGCTGCACCGACAGGTTGACGTCGCTGAGCGCGCGCAGCCCGCCGAAGCGCTTGTTCACACCCTTGACTTCCAGGATACCCATGTCTCGCTCCTTACTCGGCCGGGGTCGTGGCGGCGGCCTTGCCCTTGGCGTCCGGCTTGCGGCGGATCAGTCGCCCGATGCGCTGGCCGCCCTCGATCAGGCCGCCCGGCAGAAAGATCACCACCAGCATGAACAGCACGCCCAGCGTCAGGTGCCAGCCCTGGCCCACGAAGGGGTGGACGATGGTCACCAGCAGGTTTTCCAGCCACTTCGGGAAGATCGAGAACCATTCATGCAGCACATGGTCGTTGATCTTCGAGAAGATGTTCTCGCAGTACTTGATGAAGCCCGCCCCCAGCACCGGGCCCAGCATGGTGCCGACCCCGCCCAGGATCACCATCAGCACGACCTCGCCCGAGGCCTGCCACTGCATCCGGTCGGCGCCCGCCAGCGGGTCCATCGCCGCCATCAGCCCGCCCGCGAGCCCCGCATACATCCCCGAGATCACGAAGGCCGACAGCATGTAGGGGCGCGAATGCAGGCCGGTGTAGTTCAGCCGGTGCTGGTTGCACTTGATCGCGCGCAGCATCATGCCGAAGGGTGACCGGAACAGCCGGAGCGCCAGGTAGAACATGAACACCGACAGCAGGCCGCAGACATAGTAGCCCGCGTTGAACTGGAACACCCGGCCCGCCAGATCAAGCTCGTAGGTGGCGCGCATCGACAGGCCGAACAGGTTCACCTCGGGGATCGTGCCGTTCGCGGCCGCCGCATCGAGGACCCGCGGGTCGCCCAGTGCCGGGCCAAGCCCGTTCTCGCCGCCGGTGATCGGGGTCAGCACCGAATAGGCCATGTTGAACGACATCTGCGCGAAGGCCAGCGTCAGGATCGAGAAGTAGATGCCCGACCGGCGCAGCGAGACAAAGCCGATCAGCAGGGCGAAGGCGCCGCCCATCAGCGTGGCCAGGATCAGCCCCGGGAGGATGTTCATCGTCAAGAGCTTCAGCATCCACACCATGGCGTAGCTGCCGATGCCGATGAAGGCCGCGTGGCCGAAGCTGAGGTAACCCGTCAGCCCGAAGAGGATGTTGAAGCCCACTGCGAAGATCGCGAAGATCGCGATCCGCTGCATCAGGTCGGGGTAGCCCGCGTTGAACTGGGCCATCGCCGAGCCCTCCGCGAAGGGGTTCAGCAGGATCGGCGCCGCCAGCGTCAGCAGCAGGACGATCAGCAGGAACGTCAGGTCTTTCTTGCCAAGTCCCAGCACGGCTTAGTCCTCCATCACGCCCTTGCGCCCCATCAGACCGCGCGGGCGGGTCAGCAGGACGATGATGGCGATGACATAGATGATGATCTGGTCGATGCCCGGGATCACATCCTTGATCCAGTTCATCGAGGCGTAACTTTCAAGGATGCCGAGCAGGAAGCCCGACAGCACCGCGCCCGGCAGGCTGCCCATGCCGCCCACCACGACCACGACGAAGCTCAGCACAAGGAAGTTCATGCCCATCGTGAAGGCAGGCGAGTTGATCGGCGTGTACATCGCACCCGCCGTCCCGGCCACGACGGCCGCGATGCCGAACATGATGGTGAAGCGGCGGTCGATGTTGATCCCCAGCAGGCCCACGGTTTCCCGGTCTGCCATGCCCGCGCGCACCACCATGCCGAAGGTGGTGAACTGCAGGAAGGCAAAGACCGCGCCGATCACGACCACCGAGAACAGGAAATAGACCATCCGCCAGTACGGGTAGATGATGTCGTTCGGCGGGAAGCCCATCCAGACGCCGAAATCGATCGAGCCCGCGAAGTCGGTGGGGGCCGCGGTCGGGATCGGGTTGGCGCCGAAGTAGTACTTGATGACCTCTTGCAACACGATGGCCAGGCCGAAGGTGACCAGGATCTGGTCGGCATGCGGGCGCTTGTAGAAATGCTTGATCAGCCCGCGTTCCATCACGAAGCCCACCACCAGCATCACCGGGATGGCCAGAAGGATCGACAGCGGCACCGACCAGTTGACGATGGCGGCGCCCGCGTCCTTGCCGAACCAGGCCTCGATATAGGGCGTCTTCACCTTCAGAGCGTTGCCAAGAAAGTCCTTCTTGGTCGGGTCGATGGTGACTTGCGACAGGCTCAGCAGCCGTTGCAGCGTGACGGCGCAGAAGGCGCCGATCATGAACAGCGTGCCATGCGCAAAGTTCACCACGCCCAGCGTGCCGAAGATCAGCGTCAGCCCGAGCGCGATCAGCGCATAGGCGCTGCCCTTGTCGAGCCCGTTCAGGGTTTGCAGGATCAGAGCGTCCATCGTCCCACCAGGTTGTTCGTGGTGTCATGAAAGGCCGCGCGCAGGGGTCCGCGCGCGGCCGATCCGTCAGGCGTGTCGCATCAGGCGCCGGGGTTGCACTGACCCAGGTCGCCGCCCGCGAACATCTTGTTGTCGGGCGCGTAGGTGACCTGCGCGGTCGGCGTCACCTGAACGATTTCGAGCGTGTCGAATTCGTTGTCGGGCTTGTCCTTACCCTTCACCACCAGGCAGTCCTTGAAGCACTGGTGATCGGCGGCACGGTATTCGGTCGGCCCGTTGCCGAGACCGTCGAACTTGTAGCCTTCCAGCGCCTCGACCACGGCGCAGGGGTTGAAGCTCTTCGCCCGCGCGACGGCATCGGCGTAAAGCAGCACCTGCGCATAGCAGGTCTGGGCGGCCTGGCTGGGCGGCGCGCCGTATTCCTTGCCGTAGGACTGCACGAAGGCCTTGGTGCCCGCGTCCTGCAGCTTCCAGTTCCAGTTGGACGAGCCCGGGATGTCGCGGATGTTGGGGCCCGCGCCCTTGGCCATCAGCTCCGAGATCAGCGGAACGACGATCTGGAACTGCTTGCCGTTGACCATCTTGTCCTTCAGCCCGAACTGGACGGCCTGGGTCAGCGAGTTGACCATGTTGGCGCCGTAGTGGTTCAGGATCAGCACGTCGGCGCCCGAGTTCAGCACCGGCGCGATGTAGGACGAAAAGTCGGTCGAGGCCAGCGGCGTCAGCACGTTGGCCACGGTCTTCCAGCCGATCGCCTCGGTCGCGGCCTGCATCGAGGCCTGCTGGGTCCAGCCCCAGGTGTAATCGGCGGTCAGGTGGTAGGCCGCGCGGTCGGCGCCGTACATGTCCTTCAGCACCGGCGCCAGAGCCGCGGCCGACATGTAGGCGTTGAAGAAGTGACGGAACCCGTTACGCTTCTTGTCCTTGCCGGTGGTGTCGTTGGAATGCGACAGACCGACCATGTAGATCAGCCCGGCTTCCTGGCACAGCGACTGCAGCGCCACGGCTTCCGCCGAGGACGAGCAGCCGGAGATCATGACCGCCCCGTCCTTCTCGATCATCGACTTGGCGGTGGCGCGGGCGGTGTCGGGTTTGGTCTGGGTGTCGCCCGAGACGAAGGCAACCTTCTTGCCGAGGATCCCGGCCCCGGTCAGCGTCTTCGACGAAAATGTGGACAGCATCCCGCCATCGCCTTCGCCGTTCAGGTGCTTCACGGCCAGCTGGAAGGCCTTCAACTCGTCATTGCCCTCGTCGGCATAGGGGCCGGTCAGCGGAATGGTAAAGCCCAGGGTGACAACGCCGCCCTTGGGTTCATTGGTGAAGGCCGAGGCCCGCGATGCGAAGACGGTCGGCATGGCAAGGCCCGCGCCGGCGACGGCACCGGTCCGCAGCAGGCCGCGGCGTGTCAGCTCAAGTTTGCTCATTCATCTCCTCCCTGGTGGTTGGCTGCGGCGCGCGCCTCCTCTGCGATCGCCACTGTCCGGTGAAGGACATGGCGGATGATGCGTCGGATATGAAAAATTTTCAACAACCTCATAATTTCAAAAGGTTTTTCTGTAAATCATTGTACGCCGCAGTGCGGAAAATTGTAAACAAGTTTTCCTGCGCCAGCAAAACTGCAGCGAAATCACGGCTTTATGATTGCGTCAGGGGCATGGCCGCCTTGCGCGTGGCGCATTCATCTGGCCCGCCGATCCCGTTCGGGCACCCGGCCGGGGGCGTCGCGCGTTGCGCGGCGGGTGGCAGGCCGGGGCCGAATCGCCTGGCGCCGACCTCGCGCATCGCGATTCGGGGGGGGGCGTCAGGGGGTCAGCGTGACCGTCTGCCTCAGCGCGCCGGTTGCGCCGTCATAGACCAGGATCTTGTTGCTTTCGGTCACGATGGCCACCCAGCCCTTGCCCTGGGTCACCGCCTGCGCGACCTCGCCCGCGGGCAGCTTCAGCCCCTGCGGCAGGCTCAGCGCGGTGACGGACGGGAAGCGGATGACAAAGACGGTGACGAAGGTTATCACGCCCAGGATCATGGTGGCGGTCAGGATCGTCACCAATGTCTTCAGAAACCGCAGCGACGGGTCCAGCGCGACCGTGCCTTCCTGTGACGGAGCTTCCTGCATGTCGCCTGTTCCCTCTGTCGTTGCGCTGACCATCGGGCCCCTGCCGCCCGACCGTCTTGATAAGGCGCTCGCCCGCGATGTGCCAGAGCAGGCGGCGCTCAGCCGCTCGCGCCTGATGCGGCTGATCGAGGAGGGGGCGGTGACGCTGAACGGCGCGCCCGCGACCGACCCGCGCGCACGGGTGGCCGAGGGCGACGCGGTGGAAATTCGGCTGGAGCCCGCCGACGATGTGGAAACCCTGCCCGAGGACATTCCGCTGGTGGTGGTCTACGAGGACGCCGATCTGATCGTGATCGACAAGCCGGCGGGCATGGTGGTGCATCCCGCGCCCGGACAGTGGACCGGCACGCTGGTGAACGCGCTGCTGCACCACTGCGGCGACAGCCTCTCGGGCATCGGCGGGGAAAAGCGCCCCGGCATCGTCCACCGGATCGACAAGGATACCTCGGGGTTGCTGGTCGCCGCCAAGACCGACCGCGCTCATCACGGCCTGGCCGCCCAGTTCGAACGCCATACGGTCGACCGGCATTATCTGGCGCTGGTGCATGGCGTGCCCGATGCCGCCGACCCGCGCCTGCGCGGGATCAGGGGTGTCACGTTCGAGGCGGGCGGGATCGTTAAGATCGCGACCGGCATCGACCGCCACCGCACCGACCGCCAGCGGCAGGCCGTGACCTTCGCCGGCGGTCGCCACGCGGTGACGCGGGCGCGGGTGGCGCAGGTCTTCGGCACGCCCCCGGCCGCCGCGCTGATGGACTGCTGGCTGGAAACCGGCCGCACCCACCAGATTCGCGTGCATCTCAGCCATGCGGGCCACGGGCTGATCGGCGACCCGGTCTACGGCGGCAACCGCAAGCTGTCGCCGCGCGCCGTGGGCGAGGCGGGCGCCGCCGCGGCTGCGGCGTTTCCGCGGCAGGCGCTGCATGCCGCGACGCTTGGCTTCGTGCATCCGGTCAGCGGCGAAGACCTCTCGTTTGCCTCGCCGCTGCCGCCCGACATGGCGGCGCTGGTGGCGACACTTGGCGGCCCGGCCCGGTGACGGCCCGACACGACCGGGTGAGACGGTTGAAACACGGCTGGTGTCGCGACGGATCGCTGCACATGTTTCGTTTCTGGGTCTGGGACCGCCATGCTCTTGAACCGATCGGTTCGAATGCATAGTTGAACCATTTGCGCAACCCGGCTTCGGCCGGACAGAACAGGGGGTCAGGAATGAGCAGCTACGCCAACCTTCCGGCACCGTCGCCCGAGCAGGGGCTGAACCGCTACCTGCAGGAAATCCGCAAGTTCCCGATGCTGGAACCGGAAGAAGAATACATGCTGGCCAAACGCTGGGCCGACCATCAGGACCCGCAGGCCGCGCACCGGATGGTGACCAGCCACCTTCGGCTGGCGGCCAAGATCGCCATGGGCTACCGCGGCTACGGCCTGCCGCAGGCCGAGGTGATCTCCGAGGCCAACGTGGGCCTGATGCAGGCCGTCAAGCGGTTCGACCCTGAAAAGGGGTTCCGTCTGGCCACCTATGCCATGTGGTGGATCCGCGCCTCGATCCAGGAATACATCCTCCGGTCGTGGTCGCTGGTGAAGCTTGGCACCACCTCGGCGCAGAAGAAGCTGTTCTTCAACCTGCGCAAGGCCAAGGCCAAGGTGGGCGCGCTGGAAGAGGGCGACCTGCGCCCCGAAAACGTGGCGCAAATCGCCCATGACCTGAACGTGTCCGAAGGCGAGGTGGTCGACATGAACCGCCGCCTGTCGGGGGGCGATGCCTCGCTGAACGCGATGGTGGGCAGCGATGGTGACAGCGCGACCCAGTGGCAGGACTGGCTGGAGGACGAAGACGCCGACCAGGCCGGCGACTATGCCGAACGCGACGAGCTGGAAGCCCGCCGCAGCCTGCTGAGCCGGGCGATGGACGTGCTGAACGAGCGCGAGCGCGAGATTCTGACCCAACGGCGCCTGCAGGACCAGCCGGTGACGCTGGAAGACCTGTCGGACCGCTTCGGCGTGTCGCGCGAGCGGATCCGCCAGATCGAGGTGCGCGCCTTCGAGAAGCTGCAGAAGCGGATGCGCCAGTTGGCCGAGGAAAAGGGCATGCTGGAAACCGCCTGACGCGGGCGGCGGGCGGGCGCATCCTCGTCCGCTGGCGCGTGGCGATGTTTCGCAGAAAGACCGGGGGCAGGGCGCAAGCCGCTGCCCCCGTTTCCATTCCGCGCAAAGGGCGCTAGCCTGAAGCGGAAAGGGAGACTGACATGCCGAACCACGTCCGCTGGGGGATCCTCAGCGCCGCCAAGATCGCCCGCGAATGGGTGGCCCCCGCGATCCACAAGTCCGAGCGCGGCGTGATCGCCGCCATCGCCAGCAAGACCCCCGGCAAGGCCGAGGCGCTGGCCGCCCGCTATGGTCAGGTGACCCTGCACCACGACTATGACGCCCTGCTGGCCGACCCCGGGGTGGATGCCGTCTACATTCCGCTGCCCAACAGCGGCCATGTGGAATGGACGGAAAAGGCCCTGCGCGCGGGCAAGCATGTGCTGTGCGAAAAGCCGATCGCGCTGAAGGCGGACGAGATCGACCGCCTGATCGCCCTGCGCGACGCCAGCGGCCGGTTCGCGGCCGAGGCCTTCATGGTCACCCATCACCCGCAATGGCACCGCGTGCGCGCGCTGATCGCCGGGGGCGCCATCGGGCGGCTGCGCCATGTGCAGGGGGGCTTCACCTTCTACAACAACGACCCCGCCAACATCCGCAACGACGCCAGCCTTGACGGCGGCGCGCTGCGCGACATCGGCGTTTACCCCAGCGTCACCACCCGCTTCGTGACGGGGCAGGAGCCGGTCGCCATCCGTTCGCAGATCGACTGGGATCGCGGGATCGACAGCACTGCCCGCGTCTGGGCCGAATTTCCCGACTTCACCATGGATTTCTACGTCTCGATGCGGATGCACGGCTACCAGCAGATGCATTTCCACGGCGAGACCGGCTGGATCAAGGTGATGACGCCATTCAACGCCAAGCTTTACGGCGACGACGTGATCGAGATCCGCGACACGTCAGGGGTCGTCCGGACCGAGCGGTTCCCGCTGGTGGACCAGTATACGGTGCAGATCGACGCGTTCAACGCCACCGTGCTGGATGGCGCGCCCTTCGTCTGCCCGCTGGAATTCTCGCGCGGGAACCAGCGGATGATCGACATGATCTATGCGGGCGCCGCTTGACCGGGATCAAGGCGGCGCGGGCATTTCGGGTGCAGGGTGACGGGATAGGAGGACCGCACCATGCATCCGACCGTCACACTTGTCGTGCTTGCCAGTGAAGACCGCGCCCGGTTTCTGGAAAGCGCAGGGCCCGGCCGCGGACTGATCGAGGTTGAGGCGGTTGCGGGCGTGCCACGCCCCGTGCTTGACGACCGCGAGGGGCGGGTTGCCGCGGGCGGCGGGGCCCATCACGCGCTGGAGCCCCGGACCCTGCCCGACGAGGCCCATCGCGCCACCTTCGCGCGCCACATCGTGGCCGCGCTGGTGGCCCGGGTTGCGGCGCATCCGGTGGATGGTCTGGTGCTGTCGGCCCCGGCGAAGATGCTGGGGCTGCTCAGGGCCGATCTGCCGGACACGCTCAGGGCGATGGTTGTGGCCGACCAGCCGCGCGATCTGGTCACCGTTTCGGCCCACGACCTGCCGAGCCATTTCCCCGGCGTCCGGCTTTAGCCTTCGGGCAGCGTCCGGCGCAGGACGCGCAGCATGTTGGTGCCCATGACCTTGGCGATCTGCGTCTCGGTCAGACCCGCGTCCATCAGGGCGTGGGTCACCGCGGGCAGTTCCGACACGTCGAAGGGCTCCGGCACCGCCCCGTCGAAATCCGAGCCGAGCGAGACCGCGTCCTCGCCCAGCAGGGCGATGGCCGCCTTGACCGCCGCGGCGATCCCGGCGGGCGAGGGGTCGCCGATCACCTCCTGCCAGTAGCCGATGCCCGCCACCCCGCCGCGGGCCATGATCTCGACCATCAGGTCGTCGGGGAAGTTGCGGGGGGAACGGCAATGCGAACAGATGCCGGTATGGCTGACGACCAGCGGCACGTCGGTCATCGCCAGCACGTCGCGCGCCGTCTCGACGCTGGAATGCGTCAGGTCGATGATGAAGCCGCGCGCCACCAGCGCCTGCACCAGCGCCCGGCCGTGATCGGTCAGCCCCCCCTGGCTTGCCCCATGCAACGAGCCGCCCGCCTCGTTGTCCAGGAAATGATGCAGCCCGATCAGGCGAAAGCCCGCATCCCAGAGCCGGTCGAGGTTGGCAATGCGTCCTTCGCAGACATGCGCGCCCTCAGCCCCCAGAACCCCGCCCACCACCTTCGCCCCCGCCGCCCGGTCGACCAGCAGCCGTTCCAGATCGGCCCGGCTGCGGATCACCCGCAGCCCCTGTGGCGCGCGGGCTGCAAAGCGGTGCAGCCGGGCGGCCTGATGCAGCCCCCGTTCCAGCAGGCTGCCCCAGCTGCGCGCGGGCCAAAGCTGTGCGACCGCCAGAAGCGTGATCTGGTCGCGGTTGCGTTCCAGGTTCTCTTCCACGTTCCGCCCCGCGGGCACCTTGGTGACGGTGGTGAAGACCTGTAGCGCCACGTTGCCGTCGATCAGGCGCGGAATGTCCACATGCCCGCGCCGCCCGCGCCGCGTCAGGTCGCGGTTCCACAGCAGGCTGTCGCAGTGCCAGTCGCCGACCGTCAGCCGGTCATGCAGCGCCCGCGCCGCGGGCGAGACGGGCCAGGGATCGTGCGGGATCACGCGGTTCATCCCGCGCTCGGCCAGGGCGGGTGCCACGCCGAAGAACCCCACTGCCGCCACGACGGCCAGCCCGGCCAGCCCGATTGCCGCCCAGATCATCCGCGTCTCCCCGCGCTTGCGGCGAAAGCCCCTTTCCGCCGCTGTCCTGCCGGGGCACTCTGACCTGAAAACGGGGAGACGGGAATGAGGGTCTTTTTCAGCGAGGATCATCGCCTGCATTTTCCGCAGGCTGAACTGTCGGGCGGCCAGTTCGTGACGCCCTTCGAACGGCCGAGCCGGGTGGAATACATCCTGCGCCGCCTGAAAGAGCGGGGGATGACCGGGATCACCGATCCGGGCCCCGCCGACATGGGCCCGATCCGGGCGATCTGCGCGCCCGATTTCCTGGCCTTTCTGGAAACCGCGTGGGGTGAATGGAAGGCCGCGGGCAACGCGGGCGAGATCATCCCCTACAACGTCCCGGTGCGGCGGATGCACACGGACCGGCCGCCCCGGTTCATCGACGGCAAGGCGGGCTATTACTGCCTGGGCCAGGAAACCGCGATCACGGCCGGCACCTGGCGGGCGGCGCTGTCCTCGGCCGCCTCGGCGCAGGCGGCGACGCGGCATGTGGCGGGCGGGGCAGGGGTGGCCTTCGCGCTTTGCCGCCCGCCGGGGCATCATGCCACGGCCGACATGTATGGCGGCTACTGCTTCCTGAACAACGCGGCCATCGCCGCGCAGATGCTGCGCGATGCCGGTGCGGCGCGGGTGGCGGTGCTGGACATCGACTTCCACCACGGCAACGGCACGCAGGACATCTTCTACAGCCGCGGCGACGTGTTCTATGCCTCGCTGCATGGCGCCCCCGAGGATGCGTTCCCCTACTTCCTCGGCTTTGCCGACGAAACCGGGGCGGGGCCGGGCGAGGGGGCGAATGCCAACTACCCGATGCCGCCCGGCACCGGCTATCCGGCCTGGGCCGAGGCGCTGGACCATGCCCTTGCGCGGCTGCGTGGCTGGGGCGCCGAGGCGCTGGTGATCTCGCTTGGGGTGGATGCCTACAAGGACGACCCGATCAGCTTCTTCCGGCTCGACACGCCCGATTTCGCCGACGCCGGACGCCGGATCGCGGGGCTGGGCCTGCCCACCGTCTTCTGCATGGAGGGCGGCTATGCCATCGAGGCCGTGGGGGTGAATACCGTGGCCGTGCTGGAGGGGTTCGCCGATGCGTAACGTCACCCTTGCCGCGACCCAGTTCGCCTGCGGCTGGGATCTGGCGAAAAACCTCGACACGGCCGAGCATCTGGCCCGCGACGCCGCCGCGAAGGGTGCCCAGGTGATCCTGATCCAGGAGCTGTTTGCCGCGCCCTATTTCTGCATCACCGAGCGACCGGAGTATTTCGATCTTGCCCAGCCCTGTCAGGGCCATCCGCTGATCGCCCGCTTTTCGGCGCTGGCGCGCGAGCTGGGCGTGGTGCTGCCCTGCCCCTATTTCGAGCGGGCGGGGGTGGCGCATTTCAACGCCGCCGCGATGATCGACGCGGATGGCCGGGTGCTGGGCAACTACCGCAAGAGCCATATCCCGCAGGGGCCGGGCTATCAGGAGAAGTTCTACTTCTCGCCCGGCGATACCGGCTTCAAGGTGTGGGAGACCGCCTTCGGCCGCGTGGGGCTGGCGATCTGCTGGGACCAGTGGTTCCCCGAGGCCGCCCGCGCCATGGCGCTGATGGGGGCCGAGATGCTGCTTTACCCCACCGCCATCGGGTCCGAGCCGCCGAACCCCGGCTATGACAGCCAGCCGCATTGGGAGGCCGCGATGCGCGGCCATGCGGCAGCCAACATCCTGCCGGTCGTCGCCTCGAACCGCATCGGGACCGACGTCGCGCCCGAAGGCGTGGCGGTGACCTTCTACGGCTCGAGCTTCATCGCCGACCCGGCGGGGCAGCTGGTGGCCAAGGCCAGCCGCGACCGGCAAGAGGTGATTACCGCGACCTTCGATCTGGATGCGGTGGAGGCGCTGCGGCGCAGCTGGGGCCTGTTCCGCGACCGGCGGGTGGATCTGTACGGCGCGATCGGCACGCTGGACGGGCGGGGCTAGGGCGCGGCCCAAAAGCGAAAGGCGGGCCCTGCGGCCCGCCCCGGCATCCGCCCTGCGGGCAGCCTCAGCCCGCGGTCGCGGGTTCGCCCTTGGCCTTGGCGTAGATCAGCAGCGGCTTGGCCTCGGCGGCGTTCACCGCCTCTTCGTTCACCACGACCTCTTCCACGCCGTCCATGCCCGGCAGTTCGAACATGGTATCCAGCAGGATATCCTCCATGATCGAGCGCAGCCCGCGCGCGCCGGTCTTGCGCTTGATCGCGCGCTTGGCGATGGCCTTTAGCGCGTCGTCGGTGAAGGTCAGGTCGACCCCCTCGATCTCGAACAGCCGCTGGTACTGTTTCACCAGCGCGTTCTTCGGCTCGGTCAGGATCGAGACCAGCGCCCCTTCATCCAGATCGGTCAGCGTGGCGATCACTGGCAGGCGGCCGACGAATTCGGGGATCAGGCCGAATTTCAGCAGGTCTTCCGGTTCCAGCGTCTTGAACATCTCGCCCACGCCGCGGGTGTCGTTTTCCTTCACCTCGGCGCCGAAGCCGATCGCGGTGCCCTTCGACCGCTGGGCGATGATCTTTTCCAGCCCCGAGAAGGCACCGCCGCAGATGAACAGGATGTTGGTGGTATCCACCTGCAGGAATTCCTGCTGCGGATGCTTGCGCCCGCCCTGCGGCGGAACGCTGGCCACGGTGCCTTCCATGATCTTCAGCAGCGCCTGTTGCACCCCTTCGCCCGACACGTCGCGGGTGATGCTGGGGTTGTCGGACTTGCGGGTGATCTTGTCGACCTCGTCGATGTAGACGATGCCGCGCTGGGCGCGTTCGACATTGTATTCGCTGGCCTGCAACAGCTTCAGGATGATGTTTTCCACATCCTCGCCGACATAGCCCGCCTCGGTCAGCGTGGTCGCATCGGCCATGGTGAAGGGCACATCCAGAATCCGCGCCAGCGTCTGGGCCAGCAGGGTCTTGCCGCAGCCGGTGGGGCCGATCAGCAGGATGTTGGATTTCGCAAGCTCGATGTCGGCGGCCTTGGCGGCGTGGTTCAGCCGCTTGTAATGGTTGTGGACTGCCACCGACAGGACACGCTTGGCGTGCATCTGGCCGATGACGTAATCGTCCAGCACCTTGCAGATGTCGCGCGGGGTGGGCACCCCGTCCGTGGCCTTCAGCCCCGAGGTCTTGGTTTCCTCGCGGATGATGTCCATGCAGAGTTCGACGCATTCGTCGCAAATGAAGACGGTCGGACCCGCGATCAGCTTGCGAACCTCGTGCTGGCTCTTGCCGCAGAACGAGCAGTAGAGCGTGTTCTTGCTGTCGCTACCGGAATTGCTTGCCATCTGTCACCTCTGCGGCGCTCCTCCCCTTGGCAGGGCGGTGCGTCTTTCCTTCCAACTGCCCCGGACTCGAGTCTAGGACAGCCACCCACCCTTCACAATGCCAAACTTCCGGCGGTCTCCGACGGCGTCTGGACGCGCGTGGTCACTTCGACGTGTCGTCGGCCTTGCCGCGGCTGGCCACGATCTCGTCGATCAGACCCCAGGCCTTGGCATCCTCGGCCGACATGAAATTGTCGCGCTCCAGCCCGGCCTCGACCGCCTCGATCGCCTGCCCGGTGTGCTTGACATAGATCTGGTTCAGCCGGTCCTTCAGCTTCTGGGTTTCGCGGGCGTGAATCATGATGTCCGTCGCCTGGCCCTGATAGCCGCCCGAAGGCTGGTGAACCATGATGCGGCTGTTGGGCAGGCTGAAGCGCATCCCCGGTTCGCCCGCGGCCAGCAGCAGCGAGCCCATCGAGGCCGCCTGGCCGATGCAGAGGGTCGAGACCTTCGGCCGGATGTACTGCATCGTGTCGTAGATCGACAGGCCCGATGTGACGACGCCACCGGGGCTGTTGATGTACATGGCGATTTCCTTGTTGGGGTTCTCGGCCTCAAGGAACAGCAGTTGCGCCACGATCACGGTGGCCATGTCGTCCTGCACCGGGCCCGACACGAAGATGATCCGCTCCTTCAGAAGGCGCGAGAAGATGTCGTAGCGGATCGAGCCGCGGGCGCTGGTTTCCTCCACCGTCGGGATGATGAAACTGGTGAACTTGTCGATCGGGTCGAACATCGGGGCCTCTCACCTCTTTCGCCCACCTATAGCGGCGGCGCATTACCCGAGTCTTAGTGGTGCGCACCGGCACCTGCAAGGGCAGGGGGAACACGGTCGCGGGGCTGGACCTTGCCGCCGCAACCGTGCATCCCTGTGCCAGCCGCCCGTGCAAGGAAGCCAACCATGGACACCGCCGCGATTTTTGCCGCCCTCGACCTGTCGCCCGCCCTGCTGTCGGGTGGCCCTCTGGCCGTCCGGTCGCCGATCGACGGGGCCGCAATTGCCCAAGTTTCGATCACCGAGGCGACCGAAATGCCGCAGGTGATCGCCCGCGCGCAGGCGGCCTTCCGCGTCTGGCGGCAGGTTCCCGCGCCGCGCCGGGGCGAACTTGTCCGCCTGCTGGGCGAGGAATTGCGGGCGGCCAAGGCGGCGCTTGGCGCGCTTGTCACGCTCGAGGTGGGCAAGATCACCTCGGAGGGCCTTGGCGAGGTACAGGAGATGATCGACATCTGCGACTTCGCCGTGGGCCTCTCGCGCCAGCTTTACGGGCTGACCATTGCCAGCGAACGGCCGGGCCACCGGATGATGGAAACCTGGCACCCGATGGGCCCTTGCGCGGTCATCACCGCCTTCAACTTTCCGGTGGCGGTCTGGTCGTGGAACGCGGCGCTGGCGCTGGTCTGCGGCGATCCGGTGATCTGGAAGCCGTCGGAAAAGACGCCGCTGACGGCGCTGGCCACGATGAACATCTTCGCCCGCGCGCTGGCCCGGTTCGGCGACGCGCCCGAGGGGCTTGCCCAACTGGTCGTCGGCGGGCCCGAGATCGGCGCGGCGCTGGTCGCCTCGCCCGGGGTTCCGATCGTCTCGGCTACCGGCTCGACCCGCATGGGCCGCGTTGTCGGGCCGCGGGTGGCCGAACGGTTCGGGCGGTCGATCCTGGAACTGGGCGGCAACAACGCGATGATCGTGGCGCCGTCTGCCGATCTCGACATGGCGGTGCGCGCGATCGTGTTCTCGGCCGTCGGCACCGCGGGGCAACGCTGCACCTCGCTGCGGCGGCTGATCGCACACAACGCGATCCGCGCCGATCTGGTGGCGCGGCTGGGCAAGGCCTATGCCAGCCTGCCGGTGGGCGACCCGCGCGCCGCCACGACCCTTGTGGGCCCGCTGATCGATCACGCCGCGCGCGACCAGATGCTGGCCGCGCTGGAACAGGCCCGCGCCGAGGGCGGGACCGTGCACGGCGGGCGTACCGTCACGCAAGGCGTGCCGCAGGGCGGCGCCTATGTGGAACCCGCCGTGGTCGAGATGCCCGCCCAGTCCGCCATCGTGCGCGAGGAAACCTTTGCCCCCATCCTCTACGTCATGGGCTACGAGACGCTGGACGAGGCGATCGCCTTGCAGAACGACGTGCCGCAGGGTCTGTCGTCCTGCATCTTCACGCTGAACCTGCGCGAGGCGGAAACCTTCCTGTCGGCGGCGGGGTCCGACTGCGGGATCGCCAATGTGAACATCGGCCCGTCCGGCGCCGAGATCGGGGGCGCCTTCGGCGGCGAGAAGGAGACCGGCGGTGGCCGCGAATCCGGCTCGGACGCCTGGAAGGCCTACATGCGGCGGGCCACCAACACGGTGAACTATTCGGCCGCGCTGCCGCTGGCGCAGGGGGTCAGGTTCGACATCTGACGGGGCGGGGGCGGGCTGGCCCTCAGCCCTCGTCCCCCGCCTCCCGTGCCACCAGCCGAAGCGCGTCCAGGAAGGCGCTCTGGGCAAGCGTCGGCATCCAGTCCGCCCGGGTGGTCAGGCCGATGGGGCGGCTTGTGCCTGCCAGCGCGAAGGGCAGTTCCACCAGCGTACCGCGGGCAAGCTCGGGGGCGACCTGCATCCGCGAGATGCAGCCAAGGTGCGGCGTCTCGCGCAGGAGTTCCCGCATCAGGATCATCGACCCGGATTCCACCAGGCTCTTCGGCCCGCCGCCGGGCAGCCCTTCGAACAGCGCATCGAAGCGCGCGCGGGTGGGGGTGCCCAGCGGGCCCACGACCCAGGGCTGCCGGGCAAGATCGGCCAGGGTCACGGGGGCGCCTGCCAGAAGCGGATGCGCGGGCCCCGCCACCAGCGTCAGGCTGTCGTCGAACAGCCATTCCTGCGCCACGTCGCCGATCGGCAGCGGGTCGCGCAGGGCGCCGATCATCACGTCGATCTCGCCCCGGCGCAGGGCGGCCAGCAGTTCGGTGTAGGGCCCTTCGACGATCCGCAGCGGCAGGGTGGGGCGCGCCCGGCGGAACTGGCCGATCGCGCGGGGCAGAAGATGCGAGCGCGACAGCGGCAGCGCCCCGACGACGATCCGACCCACCTCCTGCCCCAGCGCCTCGGCCAGGTCGGCCTCGGCCTGTTCAAGCTCGGCAAAGGCCAGCCGGGCCGCCTGTGCCACCGCCTGCGCCGCGCGGGTGGCGATCATCCCGTAGGACGTGCGCTCGAACAGCGGTCGCGCCGCTTCTTCCTCCAGCCGGGTGATGGCGCGGTGCACCGTCGGCTGCGCAAGGCCCAGACGCCGCGCGGCCAGGGTGAAATTCTCGCTCTCGCGCATCGCCACCAGCGCCTCGAGCTGCGGGGTCGACACCGTCAGCCGCAGCCGTGGCGCCAGGTCCGACAGGGCCGGGTCGAGAATGGCGAAGGCGCGCCGCACCCGCCCGGCCAGCGCCACCCCCGCGGGGGTCTGGAACAGCCCCTGCGGCGTGCGCCGGAACAGCGCCGTGCCCGCCCGCCGTTCAAGCTTCGCCACCGCCTGCGTCACCGCGGGCTGCGTCACGTTGCAGAGCGCCGCGGCGCGGGTGATCGTGCCGCTGTCGGCCACGGCCAGGAACACCCGCAGGTGGCGCAGGTTCGCCTTCATCGCATCGCCCGCAGGATGCGGTCGGCGCGATCGGCCAGCCCCTCCGGGCCCGCCGCCAGCCCCGGCCCCGCGATCTGGGCCTGCCAGTCCATCGTCGCACGGGCCATCCGGTCCGGCAGCCCCAGGTCGCGCAGCGTCACCGCCGCCTCGGCCGTTTCGGCCGCGCGCCGCGCGCCATGCACCATCATCCGTTCCAGGTTGCAGGCCCCCCGCACCGGCCAGTCGATCCCCGGGTCCGAGGCGACGAGCGAGCCGATCACCGCCGCGTCAACCCCGGCGCGGCGGGCGGCGAGACGACACTCGGCGGTCAGCGCCTCAAGCCCCTTGGCCATGACCGAGCGGATCATCCCGATCGCCGAGGCCGCGCCCACGGGCCCTGCGACCACGCGGGCCGCCTTGCCAAGCGCGGCCAGCAGCGCCGCCGCGCGCCGCTTGGTGGCGGGGGCGCAGGAATTGCCGTCAAGCCACAGGGCGGCAGGGTGCAGGTGCGGCGCACAGGTTTCGGCTGCGGCCAGGGCTTGATCCGCCGTCACCAGACAGAACACCTGCCCCGTGCCCGCCAGCGCCACCGCCGGGGCGCTGGCACCGGGAACGCCTGCCGCGGCATGACGCTCGGCCATCGGCGCCCGGTCATAGGCCCGCGCCGCCTCCGGCTGCAATCCGGCGCAGAACGCCTGCCCGGCCTCGCCGAACCCCACGAAGGCCATGCGCGGCCCCCCGCGCAGCGGCTGTTCCATCGCCGTCTCCTCCCGGCTCATCTGGCCCGAAGGTGCCAGAAGCCTGCCCTGCAGACCAGCCGCTATAGACCACGCTTATACTGCGGCGTGCCTTTTCGAATTGGAATCCGGGGGGCATGGGCGCACACCCGAGGCAACACGCAAGGGAGGACTGCATGGCAGAGGGCAAGACGGCGCTGGTCATCAGCGCGCATGCGGCGGATTTCGTCTGGCGCTGCGGCGGGGCCATCGCGCTGCACGCGGCGCTGGGCTACCGGGTCACGGTTGTGTGCCTGTCGTTCGGCGAGCGGGGCGAGAGCGCGAAACTGTGGAAGCAGCCCGGCATGACCCTTCAGCGGGTCAAGGACGCCCGCCGGGCCGAGGCGGAACGGGCCGCCGCGGCGCTGGGCGTGCATGACCTGATCGCCTTCGATCTGGGCGATTATCCGCTGGAGATGACACGCGCCGACAAGGACCGGCTGGTTGACGTGATCCGCGCGGTGCAGCCCGCCTTCATGCTCAGTCATTCCAGATACGACCCCTACAACACCGACCACATGTATGCGACGCAGGTCGCGCTTGAATGCCGGTCGACCGCGCAGGCCTGGGGCCACAATCCGGGGCAGAAGGTGCTGGGCGCGCCGCAGCTTTATCTGTTCGAGCCGCACCAGACCGAGCAGATGGGCTGGACGCCCGACACCTTCCTTGACGTGACGCCGGTCTGGGACCGGAAATGGGCCGCCATCCAGTGCATGGAAGGGCAGGAGCACCTCTGGCACTATTACCGCAACGTGGCCGAGAACCGCGCCAACCACTTTACCCGCAATTCCGGCGGCCAGTCGGGCGGGCGGGTCTGCAGATATGCCGAAGGGTTCGAATCCGTCTTCCCGCGCACGGTGGACGAACTCTGACCCCCCCCTCTCTGTCCCGCGCCGTCGTCACCCAGCCGGAGGAGCCGATGCCAGACCCCACCAACCCGTCGTTTGACGTGGCTCACCTCGGCCATGTCGAGATGCTCACGAACCGCTTCGAGGACAGTCTCGATTTCTTCACCCGGGTCTACGGGCTTAAGCCGAGCGCGCAGGACGGGCAGTCTGCCTGGTTGCGTGCCTGGGACGATTACGAGTTCCACACGCTGAAGCTGACGCGCGCCGAAACCACCGGCGTGGGCCACATCGGCTATCGCTGTGCAAGCCCCGCGGCGCTGGCCCGCCGGGTCGCCGCCATCGAGGCGTCGGGCTATCCGGCGATCGGCTGGGTCGACGGCGACGCGGGCCACGGCCCCGCCTTCCGGTTTGCCGACCCGTTCGGCCATGTGTTCGAGCTTTACTACGAAACCCGCTGGTATGCCCCGCAGGACGACGCCGAACGGGCCGCGCTGAAGAACACCGCAAGCGCCTTCAGCGGCGCAGCGCCCCGCCGGATCGACCACCTGAACCTGCTGGCCGCCGACGTGACCGAATTCCGCCGCTTCATGGAACTGTGCCTTGGCGCGCGGGTGACCGAGATGATCCGGCTGGACAACGGGCGGATCGGGGGATGCTGGTTCACGGTGAACAACAAGACCTACGATCTTGCCTGTACCGAGGAACACGGGCACGGCCATGGCCGACTGCACCACGTCACCTATGCCACCGACCAGCGCGAGGACATCCTGCGCGCGGCCGACATCTTCCTGCAGAACGGCGTCCATATCGAGACCGGTCCGCACAAGCACGCGATCCAGGGCACGTTCTTCCTGTATGTCTGGGAGCCTGCGGGCAACCGGGTGGAACTGGCCAACGCCGGGGCGCGGCTGATCCTGGCGCCCGACTGGCAGCCCGTGGTCTGGACCGAGACCGACCGCAGGAAAGGGCAGGCCTGGGGCCTGAAGACCATCGAGACGTTCCACACCCACGGAACGCCGCCCGTCAGACAGGAGTAGCCCATGCCCATCGTCGTCCAGAACATCCAGCGCGCCGACCCCGCGGTGATCGACGGTCTTGCCCGCGCGGGCGTGGCCACCGTGCACGAGGCGCAGGGCCGCCGCGGGTGCCTGCAAAGCCACCTGCGCCCCGTCTGGCCGGGCGCGCAGATCGCGGGCAGCGCGGTGACCATCTCGGCGCCGCCGGGCGACAACTGGATGCTGCATGTGGCCATCGAACAGGTGCGGCCCGGTGACGTGCTGGTGCTTGCGCCCACCAGCCCCTGCGACACCGGCTATTTCGGCGACCTGCTGGCCACCAGCGCGATGGCGCGCGGCTGTCGCGGGCTGGTCATCGACGCGGGCGTGCGCGACGTGCGCGACCTGACGGCGATGGGCTTCCCGGTGTGGTCAAAGGCGATCAGCGCGCAGGGCACGGTGAAGGAGACGCTGGGCGATGTGAATGTGCCGGTGGTCTGCGCGGGCCAGTGGATCGCGCCGGGCGACGTGATCGTGGCCGATGACGATGGCGTGGTCGTGGTTCGCCGGGCCGAGGCGGCGGCCGTGCTGGCGGCGGCGGAAACCCGGCTGGCCAATGAGGAGAGGAAGCGCAAGCGGCTCGCCTCGGGCGAGCTGGGGCTCGACATCTACGACATGCGCCCGGCGCTGGAGGCCAAGGGGCTGCGCTATGTCTGACCGGCGCAGGACAGGGGGCACCCGGCGCGGTCCGGCAGGACCCGGTGCCGCGAGCGTCGCGCCATGACCGACGGCATCCCCTGCCTCTGGATGCGGGGCGGCACCTCGAAGGGGGCCTATTTCCTGGCGGCCGACCTGCCCGCCGAACCGGCTGCGCGCGATGGCCTGCTGTTGCGGATCATGGGCAGCCCCGATCCGCGCCAGATCGACGGGATCGGCGGGGCCGACCCGCTGACCTCGAAGGTCGCGATCCTCGCGCCGCCGTCGCGGCCGGATGCGGATGTCGATTACCTCTTCCTGCAGGTCTTCGTGGATCAGGCGCTTGTCAGCGTCGCGCAGGGCTGCGGCAACATCCTGGCCGGGGTCGGCCCGGCCGCCATCGAGCGCGGGCTGGTCCCCGCGCATGACGGCACCACACCCGTGCGCATCCACATGCTGAACACGGGCGAAGTGGCCGTGGCGCGGGTGGCCACCCCCGGCGGCAGGGTCAGCTACGCGGGCGCCACCCGGATCGACGGCGTGCCCGGTGCCCATGCCGCGGTGCCGCTGATGTTCACCGGCATCGCGGGCAGCCTCTGCGGCGCGCTTCTGCCCACGGGCCGGGCCTGCGACGTGATCGAGGGCGTGGCCTGCACGCTGATCGACAACGGGATGCCCTGCGTCGTGATGCGCGCCGCCGACCTTGGCCTGACCGGGACGGAACCGCGCGAGATGCTGGAGGCGGATGCCGCGCTGAAGGCCCGGATCGAGACGATCCGCCGTGTCGCCGGCCCGCTGATGAACCTGGGCGATGTCAGCGCGGCAAGCGTGCCGAAGATGACGCTGGTCTCTGCGCCGGGGGCAGGGGGGGCGATCGCTACCCGCAGTTTCATTCCGCACCGCGTCCATGCCACCATCGGCGTCTTTGCCGCCGTCACCGTGGCCACCGCCTGCCTTGTGCCGGGCAGCACCGCCGCCGCGCTGGCACGGGTACCCGACGACGGCCGCTTTCTGATCGAGCATCCGACCGGCGCGGTCGAGGTGCTGCTGGATGTCGGCCCCGATGGCACGGTGCGCGGGGCGGGCACGATGCGCACGGCACGCAAGCTCTTTGACGGGCGCGTCTTTCCGCGCGAAGGCTGAGCGCCGGAATGCGGACGGGGGGCGGATCGCTCCGCCCCCCCCCCCCCCCCCCGCAAGGATGTCAATATGGCGCGCCCGGCGTCAGGACGCGGTTTCCACGCCCTTCACGAACCAGTCCATCACGGCCAGATCCGCGTCCGAGATCACTTCGCCTTCCTTGACGCGCAGCTTGCCGTCCTGATCGTAGATCGGGCCGGTGAACACGTTGTAGGTGCCGTCCATGTAGCCCTTGCGGATCGCATCGGCGGCGGCCTTCACGTCGTCCGGCATCACCTTGTTGTAAGGCGCAAAGCGGACGGTGCCTTCCTTGATGCCATCCCAGGTGTCGGTCGAGGTCCAGCTGCCATCCAGCAACGCCTTGGCGCGCTGGACGTAGTAGGGGCCCCAGTAGTCCTCGATCGCGGTCAGGTGCGCATGGGGGGCAAACTTCGACATGTCGGCGCCCTGGCCGAACCCGTACAGCTTCTTCTGCTCGAGGATCTGCAGCGGGCCGGGGCTGTCGGTGTGGGTGGCGACGATGTCGCAGCCCAGGTTGATCATGGTCTGGGTCGCGGCGGCTTCCTTCGGCGGGTCGAACCAGCTGTCGATCAGCACCAGCTTGATCTTGGCGTTGGGGTTCTTCTTCTGCGCCGACAGCGCCATCGAGTTCACGCCCAGCACCACTTCCGGCACCTTGTACGAGCCGAGATAGCCGATGGTGCCCGACTTCGACATCATGCCCGAGATGGTGCCCAGCACCGCGCGGCCTTCGTGGAACTTCGAGTTGTAGGTCGCCACGTTTGCCGCACGCTTGTAGCCGGTGCAGTGCTCGAACTTCACGTCCGGGAACTCACTGGCAACCTGGATCGTCTGGTCCATGTAGCCGTAGGAGGTCGTGAAGATCAGCTTGCAGCCCTGCTTGGCCAGGTCGCGGATCACGGGGATCGCGCTTGCGTCCTCGTTGACGTTCTCGACGTAGACGGTCTCGACCTTGTCGCCGAGTTCCTTGTCCACCATCAGGCGGGCCTGGTTGTGCGCCCAGGTCCAGCCGTAGTCGCCGATCGGGCCGAGGAAGACGTAACCGATCTTGATCTTGTCGGCGGCCAGGACCGGTGCGCCGATTGCCGATAGCGTCGCTGCGGCGGCGCCTGTCTTGATGAGGGTGCGGCGGGAGATGTTTGCCATTCGAGTCTCCTGTTGGACGGTTTATCGTTACGCTGTTGGCAGGAAGGGCTTGCCGAGGCAAGCGGGCGCGTTGCCGCCCGCCGTCTCGCGGCGCGAGATCAGCGTCAGGGCAACAACGGTCATCAGATAGGGCATGGCGGCCCAGACCTCGGACGGCACCAGCGAGAAGCCCGAGGCCTTGGCGTAAAGCTCCAGCGTCATCAGCACGCCGAAGAAGAACGCCCCCGCCAGTAGCCGCCCGGTGCGCCAGCCCGCGAACACCACCAGCGCCAGCGCGATCCAGCCGCGGCCCGCGGTCATCTTCTCGGCCCACATGGGGGTGATGACCATGCTGAAATAGGCCCCGCCGATCCCGGCCATGGCCCCGCCGAAGGCGATGGCGGCATAGCGCACCTGCTTCACCGAATAGCCGATGGAATGGGCGGAAAGGTCGTTTTCGCCCACCGCGCGCAGGATCAGCCCGGCGCGGGTGCGGTTCAGGAACCAGTGCACCGCGGGGACCATGGCAAGGGCGAAATAGACCAGCGGCGAGTAGCCGAAGATCACCTGGCTGTAGCGCCCCGTCGCCAGCGCGTCGGGAAAGATCGAGCCGAAGGGGGTGATGATCATCCCCGTGAAACCCTGCCCGATCAGCGACGACAGGCCGGTGCCGAAGATCGCCAGCGCGAGCCCGGTCGCCACCTGGTTGGAATTCAGTTCCAACACCAGAAAGCCGAACAGAAGCGCCGACAGCGCCCCCCCGGCCGCGGCGGCAAGGATGCCGCCCCAGGGGGCGATCCCCGGATAATCGAAGCCGTAGGTATAGGTCAGGGCAAAGCCGCAGACCGCGCCGATCAGCATCATCCCCTCGACCCCGAGGTTCAGTACGCCGGATTTCTCGACCACCAGTTCGCCCAGCCCCGCCAGCAGGATCGGCGTGGTCAGGCCCACGACCGTGATGAAGGCGGCAATGATGAAATCTATGCTCATGGTCTTACTCCCCGGCCACGGCCGCCGCCTGCGGGCGGCGCGTGACGAAGCGGATGCGGTAGCGGATGAAGATGTCGCTGGCCAGGATCAGGAACAGCATCATCGCCTGGAAGATCCCCGCCGTCGAACTGGGGATGTGCACGGTGGTCTGCGCGACCTGGCCGCCCACATAGGTGATGGCCAGCACGATCCCCGCGATCAGGCAGCCGATCGGGTTCAGCCGCCCGAGGAAGCTGACGATGATGGCGGTGAAGCCGTAGCCCGAGGGGAAGCCCAGGTTGATCGCGTGCAGCGCGCCGGTGAATTCGAACGCCCCGGCAAGACCCGCCATCGCGCCGGAAATCACCAACGCGAGCCAGATCGTCTGCTTGGTGTCGAACCCGCCGTGCCGCGCAGCCTGCGGGGCTGCGCCCACGACGCGCACCTGGAAGCCGAACATCGACCGCGCCATCAGCCACCAGAAGGCAAAGGGCAGGATCAGCGCCACGATCACGCCCAGATGCACCGTGGTGCCCGGAAAGACGATCGGCAGCACCTGGTTGTCATGCAGTGGCGCGGTGGCGGGGAAGTTGCGCCCGTTGGGGTCCTTCCACGGGCCGCCCACCAGATAGCCCAGCACCTGACCCGCCACATAGGTCAGCATCAGGCTCGACAGGATCTCGTTCACGTCCCAACGCGTCTTAAGCAGCGCCGGAACGGCGGCCCAGAGCGCGCCGCCCAGGATGCCCGCCAGCACCATCGCCAGAACCACGATGGGCCCGCCCATGTCGCCCGCGGCAATCCCGACCCCGGCGGCAAAAAGCGCGCCGATGATGTACTGCCCTTCGGCGCCGATGTTCCAGACCTGCGCGCGGTTGCCGACCGACAGCCCCAGCGCGATGATGACCAGCGGCGCGGCTTTCACCGCCACGTCCTGCCACTTGTAGCTGGCCAGGATCGGCGTGAGGAAGATGTCGCGCACGGCGCCGAAGCCGTCGACGCCCAGGAAATCGAACACGACCACCCCGATCAGCGTGGTCAGCAGCACCGACAGCACCGGTGTCAGCACCATCATCGCGACAGAGGGCGCGGGGCGTTTTTCCAGTTTAATGTGCATGGACCAGGGCCTCCTTCGCGGCTGCGGTGGCCTGGGCATCGCCGTGGATGCCCCCCATCAGAAGGCCGATCTCCTCGATGTCGGCGCCCGCAACCTGCATGGGCTTCGACAGTCTCCCTTCGTTGATCACCGCGAGCGTGTCGCAAAGCGCCAGCAACTCGTCCAGGTCCTGGCTGATCACCACGATGGCCGAGCCCTTGGCCGCAAGGTCCACCAGCGCCTGATGGATCGCGGCGGCCGCGCCCGCATCCACCCCCCAGGTCGGCTGGCTGACCACCAGCACCGCGGGTTTCTGCAGGATCTCGCGACCCATGATGTATTTTTGCAGGTTCCCGCCCGAGAGCGATTCCGCCATCGCCTGCGGGCCCGTCGCCTTCACCGCGAAAGCCTCGATCACCTCGTCGGCATAGGTCCAGGCGGCGCCCGCCCGGATCATCCCCGATTTCGCAAGGCCCAGCCGGTCGCGCGCCGTCAGGATCGCGTTGTCGGCCAGGCTGAACACCGGCACCGCCGCATGGCCGTTGCGCTCTTCGGGCACCGTCGCCATGCCGAACAGCCGCCGCGCCTTGGCGGCGTGCAGCCCGATCGGCTTGCCATCCACCGTCACCGCCTCGGGCCGGGCCGACAGCACCTCGCCCGACAGCGCCAGCAGAAGGTCGTTCTGCCCGTTGCCCGCCACCCCGGCGATGCCGAAGATCTCGCCGGCATGCACGGTGAAGCCGATTCCCTTCAGCGCGGTACCGAAATGGCCCGCCGCCGGGATCGACAGATCCGAGATCACCAGCTTTTCCGCCCCGAACTGCACGCCGGGCTGGCGCTGGATGTCCTTCAGGCTGCCGCCGATCATCTTTTCCGCCATCGAGCGGCTGGTTTCCACCTTCGGGTTGCAGGTATCCACCAGCTTGCCCCCGCGCAGGATCGTGGCGGTATCGCACAGCGCCTTGATCTCGTGCAGCTTGTGGCTGATGTACAGGATCGAGCAGCCCTCGGCGGCCAGCTTGCGCAGCACGACGAAAAGCTGGTCCACTTCTTGCGGGGTCAGCACCGAGGTGGGCTCGTCCATGATCAGAAGTTTCGGGTTCAGCAGCAGCGCGCGGACGATCTCGATCCGCTGACGCTCGCCGACAGACAGGGTCGACACGATCCGCCGCGGCTCGAGCTTCAGCCCGTAATGCTTCATCACGTCAAGGATTTTCGCCTCGAGCTCGCGCGCCGGGATCTTCGCGTCCATGCCGAGCGCGATGTTTTCCAGCACTGTCATCGCCTCGAACAGCGAGAAGTGCTGGAACACCATCCCGATTCCCAGCCTGCGCGCGGCCTTGGGGCTGGCGACCGTGATCGGCTGGCCGTTCCAGCGGATCTCGCCCGCGTCGGGCTGCATGATCCCGTAGATCATCTTCACCAGCGTGGACTTGCCCGCGCCGTTCTCGCCAAGCAGCGCGTGGATCTCTCCGGGCTGCACGGCAAAACCGACATGGTCGTTCGCCAGCACTCCGGGAAAGCGTTTGGTGATACCGGTCAGTTCAAGTCGAGGCGTGTCGCGCGTGGTCATCAGACGTCCAGTTTTCAGGGCGGGCGAATTGCATTCGGGCAATCATGCACGGCCCTTCCGGTAATGCATGCCTGCCTTCCACACGAAGCAGTTTCAAGTTTTTCCGATGGGTCCCCCAAGGCGCTCCGGGGCTGGGCGTCCGGGTCGGTCGGGCTGCGTCTGCCATGCTGACATCCATGCCGCATCGTCTCCGGCGATGCCACGCGGAGGTTCCGGGGATCGTCGCCGCCGCACGTTAGGCCGGATTTCCCCGCAAGGGCAAGCACCTGGAAGGCAGATGATGAAAGATCAGGCAGTCGTGACCGGGCGCGGCCCGGGCCCCCGCCCCGCGCCGTCCGCGCCAGGGCGCGGCGGGGGCGCGCTGTCGGGCTGCCCGAAGCCCGCCGGTCGGCCTGCCCGATCCAGGGCGGTTTGCCCGGAATTTGGGCTTCGCCTGCATCGAATCCCGCGCTTGCGTGCCTTGGACTGCCACGCAAGGATGGCGCCCGAAGGAGACCCGACATGCCCCAGCCGCTTGATCACGCCGCCCTGCTGCGCCGCGCCATCGCCGAATCCGCCGCCGCCCGCGCCGCTGGCGTCCATCCCTTTGCGGCCATCCTCGTCGGTCCCGCGGGCGAGGTGCTGATGGTCCAGCACAATGCCTACATGCCTGACCACGACATGACCGGCCATGCCGAGCGTGTGCTGATGACGCGCGCCTCGACCACCTATCCGCCTGAGTTGCTGAAGGAATGCACGATCTACACCTCGGCCGAGCCCTGCGCGATGTGCGCTGGCGCGATCTACTGGACGGGGCTGAAGCGGGTCGTCTACGGGCTGTCGGAAAAGGCGTTGAAGCAGATCACCGGGAACCATCCGGAAAACCCCACACTCGACCTTCCCTGCCGCGAGGTCTTCGCCGCGGGCCAGCGCCAGGTCGAGGTGATCGGCCCCATGCTGGAAGACGAAGCCGCCGCCCCCCATGAGGGCGTCTGGGGCTGAGGCGCCGCGCCGGATGTTCCGCGGATGCGCGCCGATCTTTCCGACGAAGGATCGGGCCGCGCCCCCCGCGCCCCCCGCGCGCGCGGTGCTCAGCCGCCGGGCGCGTAGGTGGCCCCGTCCACCGTGCCGGGCCGCCCGGGCAGGGAAAGCTGCCCGATCCGCGGCGCTGTCCGCGCGATCACCCGGCCCGCCTTGACCACCGCCAGCCGCACCGGCTTCAGCCGCAGCGCCTCGACCGGGTCGCGTGCCTGAAGCAGCACCAGATCGGCCTTGCATCCCCTGGCGATCCCGTAGCCCTCCAGCCCCATCGCCCGGGCAGAATTCACCGTCAGGGCGTCGAAGATGCGCGCCTTCTCGTCGATCCCGGCCATCTGGGCCACATGGATCGCCATGTGCCCCACTTCAAGCATGTCGCCCGAGCCCATCGAGTACCAGGGGTCCATCACGCAGTCATGGCCAAAGGCCACGTTCAGCCCTGCCGCCATCAGTTCCTTCACCCGCGTCATGCCGCGGCGCCTGGGGTAGGTGTCGTGACGGCCCTGAAGCATGATGTTGATCAGCGGGTTCGGGATCACATGCATCCCCGCCTCGGCCATCAGCGGAATGAGCTTCGAGACATAGTAGTTGTCCATCGAATGCATCGAGGTCAGGTGCGACCCTGCCACCCGACCCTGAAGCCCGAACCGCACGGTTTGCGCGGCCAGCGTCTCGACATGGCGGCTCAGGGGGTCGTCGGTCTCGTCGCAATGCATGTCGACCGGCAGCCCGCGGTCGGCGGCGATCCGGCAGAGTGCCTCGACCGAAAGCCGCCCCTCGTCCATCGTGCGTTCGAAATGGGGGATGCCGCCCACGATGTTCGCGCCCATGTCGAGCGCGCGAGCGAAGCTTGCCTCGCCGTCAGGCGCCCGGAAGTAGCCATCCTGCGGAAAGGCCACGATCTGCAGGTCGATGTAGTCGCGCACCCGGTCCTGCACCTCGAGCATCGCCTCGACGGTCACCAGCCGCGGGTCCGAGGTGTCGACATGGGTTCGGATCGCCAGCAGCCCCTGTGTCACCGCCAGATCGCAGTAGCGCATGGCCCGTTCCACCAGCGCCTCGCGGGTCAGAAGGGGGCGCAGTTCCCCCCACAGCGCGATCCCCTCCAGCAGCGTGCCAGAGACGTTCATCCGCGGAAGCCCCAGCGAGAGCGTCGCATCCATGTGGAAATGCGGATCGACAAAGGGTGGCGTGACCAGCAGGCCGCCCGCGTCGATCACCTCGGCCGCGGCGGCAGCGATGCCGGGTTCCACCGCGGCGACGCGGCCGCCGGTCACGGCGATGTCAACGCCCCTGCGCCCGTCGGGCAGGGTCGCGTTGCGGATCAGCAGGTCGAACATGGGCACCCCATCGGTTGCGGTCGCCCGACCTTCGCGGCCCGGCCCCGCCGCCGTCAAGGCCCTCGGTCAGCCCATCCGCATCCGGCGGATGGCGGCGAGGCGCTGCGCGGTCCGCGACCGGGGCTGGCGCTGCGGGCGCGTCTCGTCCGGGGTCATCGTCGCGGCGCGCACCGCGCTTTGCAGCGCAAGCGTGATGGAATGCAGCGCGCTGCGTCCCGAGCGGACCTGGCCCACCCGGATCGCCTTGCCCGCGCGGATCGAGATCTCGCCCTCCGGCAGGCCCGGCAGGCCCTCGAGCACGTCGGTCGCCGCGGCGGCGATCGCCTCGAGGTCCGGCGTCCAGGCCGCCCGCGCGGCGCACAGGATCATGCCGCCCCCGGCATGAGCCAGGAAGGCATCGTCGGGCAGGCTCCGGCGCACCGCTTCGGCGGCAAGCTGGGCCAGCGCGGCAATGTCGGGCGCCGCGGTCGGCGCAGGGATGGCCAGCGGCTTGAAGGCAAAGATCTGGCGGTCGAACAGTCCGGCGCGCGACAGCCGCCGCACGAAGTTTTCCAGCGCCTCAAGCTCGATGAAGCCGTCCTGCCAGTCCGTCACCGGCGGCACGTCGCCCAGTTGGGCCTCGGCCTTGCGGGCCGTGCGCTGCGCCAGCATGTGCAGTTCTTCGGCCACCTGCGACTTCACGATGGGCTTCGAGACATAGTCGAGCGCGCCCGCCGCGAAGGCAAGGTCCACCTGCTTCATCTCGGAGACCACGGTCAGCATGACCACGGGCACCTCGCGATAGGCGGGCAGGGCCCGGATCTTGCGGCACAGCTCGATCCCGTCGGTCCCCGGCATCAGGAGGTCCAGGAAGAAGGCGTCATAGGGGATCCTTGCCTCGGCCAGTTTCGCCAGCGCCTCTTCGGCGGATCCGGCCAGCGTGACATTGCGAAAGCCCTCCTGACGGATCAGGCTCTTCATCAGGTCCCGGATCAGTTCGTCGTCGTCCACGACCATGATACGCATCGGTCTCGTCCTTTTTTCTTGTCCCGCCGGAGCGGGGATACAGGGGCGGGCGGCTCAGCGGCCCGTGCGTGCGGGGCTGGCGTCGGCCAGCACGCGATCCATTTCCGTCATCAGGGCATCAAGGCTGGCAAGCATGGCGGGCGGCAGCGGCCGGGTCGGCGCGGCCTCGTCGGTCAGCGGGACCAGTTGCGCCTCGGCCTGCTGGGCCAGCCGACCCAGCGGGCGGAACCCCAGCGTTCCGGCCAGACCGGCCATCCGGTGCGTGGCAAAGCGCAACTCCTTCAGCAGCGGGGGCAGATCGGCATCGCCCGACAGTTCCGGGCGCAGGGCGCGGAAGCTGGCCTGCCACTCGGTCAGGTTGACGATGAACCGCGGCTTCAGCCGGTCGATCGTCGTTTTCAGCACAGCGGACATCGCCACCCTCACTCCTCGGTTAACGCCGCGCGAACGGACGCACCAGCCCGAAGCGCTGGCGGGACCCGTCCTGGTGCACCGGCTCGGCGGATTCAAGGCTGTCCACCCGGGCACGCGCCGACAGTGCATGAAGCACCCCGATCGCATCGCGGCCTGATGTCATCATGCCACAATGATGGGCGCCCGCCACCACGAATGGCGCCGCGATCGGCAATCCCGTGTCGTCGATCAACCCCAGATCATCAAGCACCTGGCTGGCAAGGGTTGCCACCTCGTCAAGATCGGCCTCGAACCCGCGCGGCAGCACCGTCACGAAAGCGCCCGCCCCGGCATGGGCCAGAAGCGCCCCGCTGCCCTGCAGCGCTGCCAGGATCGATTCTGCCGCGTCGGCCAGCAGGTCGCGATAGGCGGTCGCCGCCAGCCGGGCGTGCAGCCGGGTGATGCCGGGCAGCCGGAAGGCGATCAGGCTGGTTCCCGCAAGGTCGCCGCGGCCCAGCCGCAGCAGGTAGTTTTCCAGCGCCAGCGGTGCCAGCGCGCCATCCACGTCGTCAAGCGCGACCGAGGCCGCCAGGTCCACCCGGCGCATGTCCTCCAGTGCGGCCTTCAGGGCGCGCAGCCGGATGGCGTCATCGCGGATGCGGCGGTTGGCCTGGCTCTGGCGGTCGGCCTGCCGGATCCGGGTGGCAAGTTCGGTCACGTCGAAGGGCTTCGTGACATAATCCGTCGCCCCGGCCTGGAACGCGCCGTCAAGGAAGGCCCTGGCCGACATGGCGGTGATCATGATGATCGGTTCGGCCCGGCAGCCCGCCTCCTTGCGCAGCCAGCGGCAGAGCGCGATGCCATCATCGCCCGGCATCTGGATGTCCAGCAGATAGGCGTCGTAGGGCGCCGAGGTCGCGCCGACCTGCGTCCGCGCCTCGTTGGCAGAGGCGGCAAAGGTCACATCGTCATATCCCGCACCGCCAAGCACCGTGCGCAATACGCCGTGGATCAGGACATCGTCGTCGACCGCCAAAATCTTCATGTCCGCCCCCTTCGCGGAGCCCTCCGCGCCGATACGGCATCCCGTGCCGCCACGGTTTCAGGACTGATTTCAGATTGCAGCCAAATAGGGCATCAATTTGACAATTAACGGGCAATTAAAGCCCGGCCTCCGGCGCAGGCGACCTTTCGCTATCGCTTTGATAATTCATGTCCGGCGTCCCGACTGCTGGACAGGGTCGCGCCCGACCGCTACCAGTGCGGCGGGGGATTGGACGACTCACCTGCGTGTTGCGCAAGGGGTGATACAATGCGCTTGCATCCCCGACTCCCTCGGGCAAGAATGATTCATGAAGCCGATTTGCCTGGCAGACAGGCTTCCGTCGGGGGCCGTCTTCCGGGTGATCTGCCCGGAGTTCCGTCCACGGTTGCCGCGACGAACTGGGCCGAGAGCTAGCAATCACGTCATGGTCATGTGTGCACACCCTCCGGGCGACCATTGCGGCGCCGCTCTGTCGTCATGATGCGCGACGAGGACGCCCGCGCCTTGCCTCCAGCACCGACACGGCCGCCGCGCCTGTCGGCCCAGGCGACCACATTCCTTTCGGTGGGGCTGCTGTCTGTTCTAGGCTTCTGGCTGCGGCCGACCTTCATCGCGGGAATCGAGGTGCCGCGCGGGACCGGGCTCGCCATCAGCCTGACGCTGCTCTACGGGCCGCGCGTCTGGCTCGGGGCGCTGGCGGGGGCGTTTCTGCCGCGCACGGTCGGCATGGTGATCATCGGCGGCACGATCTCGTCGGAACTCGTGCTGCAAAACCTCTTGATTGCCGCCTTCATCGCGGCGCAGGGCGTGGTCGTGACGGTTGCGCTGCGCCGCCGCTTCGGCTGGCCGCTGCGGCTCTCGGGGCTGGGCGATGTGGCGCGCTTCTGCGGTATCGCCGGGCTTCTGGGCCCCATTCCGGCAGCATTGCTTGGCGTTGGCCTGTCGGTCCTTTTCGGGCACGCGGCGATGCGCGACGTGCCGATCACCTGGCTGGGCTGGTGGGGCGGCGATGCGATCGGCACGCTGGTCAGCCTGCCCGCCATCCTGCTCTGGCCGTCGCGGCGGGCCTCTCCGGTGATCTGGCGCGGCCGCCCGCTGCCGCGCTTCGATACGGCCTCGGTGGTCTATATCGCCCTGTCGCTGATCGTCAGCTTCGCGGCCTGGAAGGTGACCGGCGCGCTTGGCACGACCTATGCCGAGGCGCAGTTCCAGACCCTGGCCAACGACAGCCGCCGGGCGCTGGAATACAGGCTTGGCAGCCTGAACTTCGCCTTGCAGGCGGCGAGCGGGCTTCTGGGCGCGTCGGACACGGTGACCAGCGCCGAATGGAAGGATTTTGTCGGCTCGCTCGAACTCAAGGAGCGGATGCCGGGCGTGATGCGGCTTGGTTTCGTCGTGCCGGTGTCGCGCGACGGGCTGTCGGCGTTTCTCGCGCGGACCGCCGCCGAAGGTATCCCAGGGCTGCAAATCCACCCGCCCGTTACCGACGACACGACCGATCTGCGCGTCGTCACCCTGGAAAAGCGGGTCGAAGGGACCCGGTCGTCCACGGGGCTGGATGTCGGGCGCGATCCCGAAAGCCGCGCGGTGCTGGACGCGGCGCGCGATACGGGCCTGCCGCAGATCACCCGGACCGTGCAGTTGCCGATGGACGAGGGCGGCTGGAATTCCTTTGTCGTCTATGTGCCGGTGTTCCAGCGCAAGATGGACATTTCCACGATCAGCGAACGGCGGGCGGCGCTGCGTGGCTGGGTCGCGGCGCCGGTCGAGTTCAACCGTCTGCTGACCGGGCTGACGGCGAGCCAGGGCGAACAGCTTGCGCTTGAACTCTACGACGGGCCGCAGCCGGACCCGGCCTTGCTGGCCTACCGCAGCCCCGAAATCGCGGCGAACGCGGGCTTTGCGCCGCGCCACCAGACGATCGGGCAGATCGCCGTGGACGGCCGGATCTGGACCGTGGTGTGGAAGAGCACGCACAGCTTCGACCAGCGCATGTACAGCGGGGCCAGCGCCTCGACGCTTGCGGGCGGTCTGGCCTTTACCGGGCTTCTGGCGATCTTCCTGCTGTCGCTTGGCCGGCGCGAGGAGATGGTGCGCGCCAACGTGGCGGAGCGCACCCGCGAACTGGCGCTTCAGGTCGAGGAGAACCGGTCGATCATCCGCTCGCCCATCGCCGGGATCGTCCTGCTGGACGAAGCGGGGAAGATCCTCTTTGCCAATGACGCCATCGCCCGCCTCTTCGGCTATCGCGACAGCGAGCTGGCCGGGCGGCCCTTTACCTGGCTTCTGGGCGGCGCCACCGCGGATTACTTCGACCTGAAGCCGGACGAGGCGCCCGCGCCCACCTACCGGGGCGAGGTGCGCGCCACCAGCCGCACCGGGCAGGTTCTGGTGCTGGATGTGCAGATCAACGCCTGGATGACCATCGACGGGCGTCGCCGCTTCACGGCGCTGATGAACAACGTCACCGACAAGCGCCGGATCGAGCAGCAGTTGCGCGACACCCAGCACCGGCTGGACATCGCGCTGACCGGCGCCAACCTCGGCGTGTTCGACCTTGACCTGCGCACCGGCAAATCCATCGTCTCGGCCACCTGGAAGGCGCTGTTCGGCATCCCGGCGTCGGACCAGATCGACGCGCAGGCCGAATGGCGCCGCCGGGTTCACCCCGACGA
The DNA here is from genome assembly GCA_021845805.1 of Pseudomonadota bacterium. Classification (GTDB taxonomy): domain Bacteria; phylum Pseudomonadota; class Alphaproteobacteria; order Rhodobacterales; family Rhodobacteraceae; genus Solirhodobacter. The sequence continues at coordinate 47,963 of JAJZVD010000020.1, forward strand.
CCTGCCGATGGTCGAGGCATCCGACATGGCCTGCGCCCGGGGCGAAACGGCCCGTTCCACCACCGAGTACCGCGCGCGCGGCCCGAAGGGCGAATGGCGCTGGATGCGGTCGGATGCGGTGGTGGGGGAACGCGATGCGACGGGGCGCGTGGTGCGCCTCATCGGGGTGCAGACCGACATCACCGAGCTGGTGGAAAGCAAGGAGGCCCTGCGCGCCAGCGAGGATCAGTTCCGCTCGGCCATCGAGGATGCGCCGATCGGCATGGCCATCGTCGGGCTCCACCGTCGCTTCCTGCAGGTGAACGCGGCACTGGGCGCATTCGCGGGGGCGGGGCAGTCCGACCTGATCGGCAAGGACCTGCTGGACCTGCTGCAGCCGACCGAGCGGGAGCGCTTCGCCGCGCTGATCGGCCGCCTGATCGCGGGGACCGAAAAATCCGTCGAGGCCGAGGCCGCCTGCCTGCGCGCAGGCGGGATCGAGTGCTGGGGGCGCTGGTCCATCGCCGTGATCCGCAACGCCGACGGGCAGCCGCTGAGCTTCGTCGTGCAGTTGCAGGACACCACCGAACAGCGCCAGCTTGACCGGATCAAGGGCGAGTTCGTGGCCACCGTCAGCCACGAGCTCCGCACCCCGCTGACCTCGATCAACGGGTCGCTGGGTCTGGTGCTGAACGAGGTGGCGGGGCCGATCCCGGAAAAGGCCGCGCGGATGCTGGCGATCGCGCAGAAGAACTGCAACCGCCTGATCCTGCTGGTGAACGACATCCTCGATCTGGAAAAGCTGACCTCGGGGCAAAGCCGGTTCGACTATGTGACCGCCGATGTGGGCGCGCTTGTCGATCAGGCGCTGCGCACCACCCAGCCGATGGCCGACGGCTTTGGCGTGGCGCTGGCTTACGACCGCCCGGCCGAGGCCTTGCCCTGCCGCGTGGATGTGAACCGCTTCCAGCAGGTGATGGCCAACCTGATATCCAACGCCACCAAGTTCTCGCCCGTGGGCGGGCAAGTCGAGGTGGCCACCCGGCTTGACGGCGGGCTGATCATCGTCAGCGTCACCGATCACGGCTCGGGCGTGCCGGTGGCGTTCAGGTCCAAGATCTTCACAGCCTTCTCGCAGGCGGATTCGTCCTCGACCCGCAGCAAGGACGGTACCGGGCTTGGCCTGAAGATCTCGCGCGAGATCGTGGAACGGATGGGCGGGCGCATCGGCTTCGAGTCCGAGACGGGCAAGGGGACCACCTTCTGGTTCAGCCTGCCGCTGGCCGCCGGTGTGGCCGCGCCTGCGGCCGATGCGGGGCCCGCGCCGGTGCCGAAGCTCTATCGCCCGAGCATCCTGCATCTTGAGGCCGACGCCGATTTCGCCGAGATCGTCGCCGCCGCGTTCCAGCCCCATGCCACCGTCGTCAGCGCCGGGCGCGTGGCCGAGGCCGAGACGCTTCTGGCGGAACGCAGGTTCGATCTGATCCTGGCCGATTGCGTCTTGCCCGACGGCAGCGCCAACGGCTTTGTCGACCATGTGCTGACGCGGTATCCCGATCTGCCCGTCGTCGGCTTGACCAGCGATGACGGTACGGCGGGGGATCCGCGGGTCTCGCCCGTCTTCATCAAGTCGCGAACGACGATCGACGCGATCCGGTCAAGCTGTCTGGAGCTGATCGCCCGCGGCCATCGCGGAACGGATGCCGCAGAATAGCCCTCATGGCAGGTGATTATCCCGTCTGGCGCCACATTTTCTGCAAAATTGCAGGGCAGGGTCGCTGCCGTGGATGAAGCACCCGACGGTGTCGGTCATGTGGATCGGCGTGCCGGGCGCGCGTGGAACCAGTGTACGGGCGGACGATGTTTGAAGAATTCGCATCACTTCTGGGGCTGACGCAATTCGCGTTGCTCTATGTATCCAGTGTCGGTGGTCTCGTTTGCGTCTTCCTGTTCATTCTGGGTCGATCAATCCGCATCAGCCGTGAACAGTCCGTGCTGCTTGACCGCAAGGACGCGGAACTTGCGCTGCAATGGCGGGCGATGGAAGCCCACGCCATGATGAACGTGTCGGATGCCGCTGGCCGCATGGTCGAGGTGAACGACACGCTGATCCGCGCCTCCGGCTACAGCCGCGAGGAACTGCTGGGCCGTCGGCTGACGGAATTCCTGATGCCCGACGACAATTCCCCCACCGCCGTGCGCGAGGCGCTGGAGCTGATGGGCTACTGGACGGGGGAAACGAAGCTGCGCCGCAAGGACGGCGGCGTCTTCTGGACCCGCACCACCATCGTGGCCGCCCGCGACCGCAACGGGCGGCTGGAGCGGACCGTGTCGCTGCGCACCGACATCACCGAGATCAAGGCCCGCCAGGCCGAGGCGCAGAACCGCGCGCTGCTCGACCGGCTGAACGACGAGGTCTATGTTTTTGCCGCCGACACGCTCCAGCTTCTCTACCTCAACCGCCGGGCGCTTGCGGTGCAGGGCTGGGACAACAGCGGCTATGGCGGGCGCACGCTGGCGGACACCACCGAAGGGTTCGACGATGCCGTCTTCCGCGATCGGGTGGCCCCGATGCTTGCGGGCGAGACCGAGGCGATGACCTACGAATCGATCCTGCGCGGGCGCCCGGTGGAAATCTCTCTGCAACTCGAGGATGGCTACGAGGGCCGCGCCCGCTTCATCGCCGTGGTGCGCGACATCTCGCTGCGCCGGCAGGCCGAGGAAGCCCGCAGCCAGTTCGTGGCCACCATCAGCCATGAGCTGCGCTCTCCGCTGACGTCGGTTCTGGGCGCGTTGAAGCTGGTGACCTCGGGCGCCTTCGGACAGCTTGGCAAGAAGCCGGGCGCCATGCTGGGCGTGGCGCTGCGCAACGTCGAGCGGCTGATCGACCTGATCAACGACCTGCTGGATCTGGAAAAGCTGGACGCCGGGCGGATGACCTTCTCGATGACCCGCATCGACATGTCGGCGCTGGTGGACGAGGCGCTGGCCGCAAATTCCTGCTATGGCGACCAGTTGCAGGTCCAGTTCCGGCGCACCGGCCTGCGGGCCGTGCGCGAGATCGAGGGCGACCGTGCCCGTCTCATCCAGGTGCTGAACAACCTGCTGTCGAATGCCGCCAAGTTCTCGCCCCCCGGCGGGCAGGTCGAGGTGGAACTGCGCGACGCGCCGGGCGCGTTGCAGGTGCTGGTGCATGACCACGGCACCGGCATCCCGCCTGCCGCGCAGGCGCATCTGTTCGAACGCTTCGCCCAGGCCGACGGCACCAATGGCCGCAGACCCGGCACGGGGCTGGGCCTGTCGATTGCAAAATCGATCGTGGAGCAGCATGGCGGCTCGATCCGCTTCACCAGCACGCTGGATGTGGGTACAACGTTCTGTGTCGAGTTCCCGACGCCGCTGTCCCTGTCGCAGGCGGCCTGACGGAGCGCCTCGCCGCAGGAGACCGCCATGACCCAGACCCCCCGCATCCTCCACGTCGAGGATGATCCCGACATTCGTGAAATCGCGCTGGTGGCGCTGGAGGTGGTGGGTGGCCTGACGGTTGACCAGTGTGCCTCTGGCCCCGAGGCGCTGCAGCGCGCGCCCGGCATCGCGCCTGACCTTCTGTTGCTGGACGTGATGATGCCCGGCATGAGCGGCGAGGACACGCTGGCCGGCCTGCGCGCCATGCCGCAGTTCGCCGACACGCCCGCCATCTTCATGACGGCCAAGGCCCAGCCGGCCGAGGTGGAAAAGCTGCGCCAGCTTGGCGCGGCCGAAGTGATCACCAAGCCGTTCGATCCGATGACGCTGGCCGACCAGGTGCTGGCCATCTGGGAACGGTCGCGGGCAGGGGGCTGAGCCCGCCCCGCCGCCGCTGCGCCGCAGCATCGAAAAAACTGGCATTTGTGGGAGCCTCCCGGTTTACTCCCTGCTGATCAGAGACCCGCGCGACAGAGCCGGGCACCGACAGGGATACGAATCGAGAGCGTGATGACCGCGACCGGACCTTTGGCCGATGTGCTTCTGCATATCCGCGGCCTGCGGAAAAGCTTCCGCGGAAGCCATGCCGTGGACGGGGTCGACCTCGATATCCGCCGGGGCGAATTCTTCACCATGCTGGGGCCTTCGGGGTCGGGCAAGACCACCACGCTGCGCCTGATCGCGGGGTTCGAGCGCCCGGATGGCGGCGAGATTCGGCTGGACGGGCAGGACGTGGCCCGCCTTGCCCCGTTCGAGCGTGACGTGAACACGGTGTTCCAGGATTACGCGCTCTTTCCGCACATGACGGTGGCGGCCAACATCGCCTACGGGCTCGAGGCAAAGCGGCTGCCGCGCGCGGAAATCCGCGCCCGTGTGGACGAGGCGCTGCGGGTCGTGCAGCTTGGCCCGCTTTCGGATCGTCTGCCGCAGCAGCTTTCGGGCGGCCAGCGCCAGCGCGTGGGGCTGGCCCGCGCCATCGTGAACCGGCCGCAGCTTCTGTTGCTGGACGAACCGCTGGGCGCGCTGGATCTCAAGCTGCGCCAGGACATGCAGATCGAGCTGAAGCATATCCAGCAAACGCTGGGCATCGCCTTCCTTTATGTCACCCATGACCAGGAAGAGGCGCTGTCGATGTCGGACCGGATCGCGGTGTTCAACAACGGCCGGATCGAGCAGATGGGCACGCCGACCGAGGTCTACGACTGCCCGGCGACGGAATTCGTGGCGGGCTTTGTCGGCACCTCCACCATCCTGCCGCGCGGCGGGCGGCGGCTGGTGCTGCGGCCGGAAAAGGTGCGCCTGGCTGCCGACGCGACCGGCTTCGGCGCGGGCTGGCAGGTCGAACGCGGGCGGCTGGAAGAGTCTGTCTATGTGGGTCTTTTCACCCGTCACATCGTGCGCCTGCCCAGCGGCGAGACGGTGACGGCGGTCGCCCAGAACGCGGGCCGCGGCGCGCCCCGCCTGTTGCGCGGGCAGGATGTCGCGGTGGGCTGGCACCCCGAGGACGTGTTCGTGCTGAACGGATGAACAAGAAGGCCAACATGGGAGAACGACAGATGAAGACCAGCGTGACGAAGGCGGTCCTGGCGGCCGCCTTGGGGGCCGTTCTTGCCCCCGGTGGCGCCTTTGCGGCGCCCGCCAAGGCGGATTACCCCAAGGAAATCGGCAAGGGCGAGGGCGAACTGAACATCGTGGCCTGGGAAGGCTACGCGCAGGACGACTGGATCAAGCCGTTCGAGCAGCAGTCCGGCTGCAAGGTGAACCGCAAATACGCGGGCTCGTCCGACGAGATGGTGGCGCTGATGCGCTCGGGCGGGGGCGGGCAGTATGACCTGGTGTCGGCCTCGGGCGATGCCACGCTGCGGCTGATCTACGGCGGCGACGTGCAGCCGATCGACGTGAACCTGATTCCGGATTACGCCAACTTCCTCGACAACCTGAAATCGCCGCCGCACAACACGGTGAATGGGCTGCATTACGGGCTTTCCTATGAATGGGGCCCCAACGTGCTGATGTGGAACGCCGACAAGATCACCACGCCCCCCGACAGTTGGGCGGCGATCTAC
>JAJZVD010000088.1 GCA_021845805.1 Pseudomonadota bacterium
CGACAGACGCCGCAATCATCCTCGCCGAAGAACAAAAAACTCACATCAAGCAAATCGATACCGCAGAACATACCGTCGCAAACATCACAAACGTCCTCGGTACCGTCATCACAAAGGCAAGGGGGTAAACGAAAAGGCCCGCCAGTGGGGCGGGCCTTTGCAGGATCGTCAGGGTGGACCGCCTCAGAGCTTCGAGGTGAGTTCCGGCACCGCGGTGAAGAGGTCGGCCACCAGCCCATAGTCGGCGACCTGGAAGATCGGCGCCTCTTCGTCCTTGTTGATGGCGACGATGACCTTCGAGTCCTTCATCCCCGCCAGGTGCTGGATCGCCCCCGAGATACCGCAGGCGATGTAGAGGTTCGGCGCCACGACCTTGCCGGTCTGCCCCACCTGCCAGTCGTTCGGCGCGTAGCCGCTGTCAACCGCCGCACGGGACGCGCCCACGGCCGCGCCAAGCTTGTCGGCCAGCTTCTCGATGATGTCGAAGCTGTCCTTCGAGCCCACGCCGCGCCCGCCCGAAACCACGATCTTGGCCGAGGTCAGTTCCGGCCGGTCGGAGGCCGCGACCTTGTCCTCGATCCAGGCCGAGAGGGCCGCATCGCCCGGGCCCGCGATCTTCTCGACCGGCGCGGCGCCGCCCGTGCCGACTGCCGTGAAGGCTGCGATGCGGACCGAGAAGACCTTCTTCGCGTCGCCGCTCTGCACCGTCTGGATCGCGTTGCCCGCGTAGATCGGGCGTTCGAAAGTGTCAGGCGAGACAACCGCCGTCACGTCCGAGATCACCATCGCATCGAGAAGCGCCGCCACGCGGGGCAGCACGTTCTTGTTGAACGCGGTCGCGGCGCCACAGATATGGTCGTAGCCGCCCGCCAGCGAGACCACCAGCGCGGCGGTGGGTTCCGCCATGCCGTGGCAATAGGCGTGATCGTCGGCGAAGATCACCTTCGCCACGCCCGCCAGCGTCGCCGCCTCGGCCGCCGCGGCATCGCCGCCCTGGCCTGCCACCAGCACATGCACCTCGCCCAGGGCCGCCACCGCGGCCAGCGTCTTTGCCACCTGGTCGGTCGCGAGCGCGCCGTCGTTCACATCCGCAATCAGGAGAACGGCCATCAGATCACCCCCGCTTCGTCTTTCAGCTTCGCAATCAGCTCGTCGACCGAGCCGACCTTGACCCCGGCCTTGCGGCCCGCGGGTTCCACCGTCTTCAGCACCTTCAGCCGCGGCGCGACATCCACGCCGTAATCGGCGGGGGTCTTTTCCTCCAGCGGCTTCTTCTTCGCCTTCATGATGTTCGGCAGCGAGGCATAGCGCGGCTCGTTCAGGCGCAGGTCCACGGTGACGATGGCGGGCATCTTCACCCGGATCGTCTGCAACCCGCCGTCCACCTCGCGGGTGACCAGCGCATGGTCGCCCTCCACCGTCAGCTCGCTGGCGAAGGTGCCCTGGCTCCAGCCCAGCAGGGCGGCCAGCATCTGTCCGGTCGCGTTCATGTCATTGTCGATCGCCTGCTTGCCCGCCAGCACCAGCCCCGGCTGTTCGGCCTCGACCACCTTCGCCAGAAGCTTCGCCACGGCGAGCGGCTCGATGTCGGTCTGCACATCCGCGGCGGCCTCGATCAGGATCGCGCGGTCCGCGCCCATGGCCAGCGCGGTCCGCAGGGTTTCCTGGGCCTGCTTCACGCCGACCGACACCACCACGATCTCGCTTGCCTGTCCGGCCTCTTTCAGACGGATCGCCTGTTCGACCGCGATCTCGTCGAACGGGTTCATCGACATCTTCACGTTCGCAAGATCGACGCCCGAGCCGTCCGCCTTCACCCGAACCTTCACGTTGTAGTCGATCACCCGCTTCACGGGCACCAGAACCTTCATCGCTTCCGCTCTCCTCTACTTCGCAGCACCCCGGGCCGCAGGGCAATCCAGACAGGTCATGCCGTCTGTTAGCCGCTTGCGCCCCCCCGCGACAGAGGAAATCCGACCGATTGCGGCACTGCGACGTCGCGTTCCACCCTAGCGCGTCAGGCCGGGCACCCAGAGGACATCGGCGCGGCCGTCATCGTTGGCGATCCGCCCGGCGACAAAGAACCAGTCGCTCAGCCGGTTGAGATACTTCACCGCCTCGGGGTTCACGGATTCCATCGTGGCCAGTTCCACCGTCAGCCGCTCGGCCCGCCGGCAGACGGTGCGGCACAGGTGCAGATGCGCGGCCAGCGGCGATCCGCCCGGCAGGATGAAGCTGCGCAGGGGCTGCAGCCGGGTGTTCATCGCGTCGATCTCGGCTTCCAGCCGGACCACCTGCGAGGCGAGCATCCGCAGCGGCGTGTAGCCCGCCTCGCCGTCGCGTTCCATGTCGGGGCGGCAGAGATCGGCGCCCAGATCGAACAGATCGTTCTGGATCCGCGCAAGGGCCGCGTCCATCTCGCCTTCGGCATGCAGCCGGGCCAGGCCCACGGTTGCGTTGGTCTCGTCGGCGGTGCCATAGGCGGTGACCCGCACCGAATGCTTGGCCACCCGCGAGCCGTTCCCCAGTGCGGTTTCCCCGGCGTCGCCGGTCTTGGTGTAGATGCGGTTCAGAACGACCATCAGTGCCCCCCTGCGTGACGCAGCGTGACATAGATCAGGATCAGCACCACCGCCACCGCCTGCGCCGCGATCCGGTAGCGCATCAGCCGGTTGGAATTGCGGGCGTGGAACTTGCCGCCCACGCCGAAGCTGCCGATGCCGATCATCAGGATGACCAGCACCAGCAGGACGGCGACGACGACGATCAGGAAAAGCGGGTCATGCAGCATGGGATCCTCCGGTCGTTGAGCCATCTAGCCCGGCCCGGGCGAAAAGCGAACCGGAAACCGGCGGGGCCGGGCGGTCTTTCGCGCGGGGGCCGCCGGGCGGGCCGGGGGCCGCCGGTCAGCCGGTCAGCCGCGCGCGATCAGCCAGTCGAGCGCCGCGGTCGGCAAAACGCGCCTCAGCGCCCCCATCAGGTAGGTCGGCGTGGTCACATAATAGCGCGCCCGCGGCCTGCGGTCTTCCAGCGCGCGCACCAGCTTGGCCGTGACGGCCGAAGGGGGAAGCTGGAACGGGTCCGGCCCGCGGCTTTCGTAAAGCCGCCGGCGCAGCGAGGTGCGATACTGGTCGGCGCGGGGCGAGGCTTGCCAATCCACCCAGGCCTCGAAATGCGGGATGGAGTTCACCCGGATCCTGGTGCCGATCGGCCCGGGTTCCAGCAGGATGAACTTCAGCGGCGTGTCGCGCATCTCGATCCTGAGAACGTCGGTCAGCCCCTCGAGCGCGAACTTGGTCGCCACATAGGCCCCGCGCCAGCGCGCGCCCACCAGCCCCAGCACCGAGGAACAGGTGACCACCCGGCCATGACCCTGCGCGCGCATCACCGGAATGACCCGACGGGTCAGGTCGTGGGTGCCGAAGACGTTGGTCTCGAAAATCTCGGCCAGCGCGCCGCGGGGCAGATCCTCGACCGCGCCGGGGCAGGCGAAGGCGCCGTTGTTGTAAAGCGCATCCAGCCTGCCGCCGGTCAGGCTCAAGGCGCGATCGACGGCCGCGCCGATGCTGTCGGACGAGGCGAGGTCGAGCGGAAAGCTCTCCAGCCCCTCGGCGGCCAGCCGGTCGCAATCCTCGGGGCGGCGGCAGGTGGCAAAGACCCGCCAGCCGCGCGCCTTCAGGCCATGCGCCGCGTCATGACCGATGCCCGAGGAACAGCCGGTGATCAGGATCGAACGCTCTGCCATCGTGCCTCCTGTCCCCTTGTTGCGCGGGTCCGCCGCCGGATCGGTAGCCCGCGCCTGCCGCCGCCGCAAGCCACCCCGACCGGCCCGCCGCGCGCCCGCACCGCCCGCTTTGCCTCTGGACCGACGCCCGCGGGCACCTTACACGACAGTCATGACCGAGACACCCGACGACCCCGGGGGCGCCCCCCAGACGCCGACCGACCAGACTGTGGCCGAGCCGCTGTCGCGCGCGATCGGCGAACGCTACCTGACCTATGCGCTGTCCACCATCATGGACCGCGCGCTGCCCGATGCGCGCGACGGTCTGAAGCCGGTGCACCGCCGCATCCTGTTTGCCATGCGTGAGCTTCGGCTGGCCTCGAACGGGGGGTTCCGCAAGTCGGCCAAGATCTCGGGCGACGTGATGGGGAACTATCACCCCCACGGCGACGCGGCGATCTACGATGCGATGGCGCGGCTCGCGCAGGATTTCGCGGTGCGCTACCCGCTGGTCGACGGGCAGGGCAACTTCGGCAACATCGACGGCGACAACCCCGCCGCCAGCCGCTACACCGAGGCGCGCCTGACCGCCGCGGCCGAGGCGCTGATGGAGGGGCTCGACGAGAACGCCGTCGACTTCCGCCCCAATTACGACGGCACGCTGAGCGAGCCGGTGGTGCTGCCCGCGGCCTTTCCGAACCTGCTGGCGAACGGGTCTTCGGGCATAGCGGTGGGCATGGCCACCAACATCCCGCCGCACAACATCGGCGAGCTGGTGGACGCCTGCCTGACCCTCATCAAGGCCCCCGACACCGATGACGCGGCGCTGATGGCGCATGTGCAGGGCCCCGATTTCCCCACCGGCGGGGTGATCGTGGAGCCGCGCGACAGCCTGGCCGAAACCTACCGCACGGGGCGCGGCTCGATCCGCCTGCGCGCCCGTTGGGCGGTCGAGGATCTGGGCCGCGGCCAGTGGCAGATCGTGGTCACCGAGATCCCCTACCAGGTCCAGAAATCGAAGCTGATCGAGAAACTGGCCGAGCTGATCCAGCTGAAGAAGGTGCCGATCCTGGCCGATGTGCGCGACGAAAGCGCCGAGGACGTGCGCATCGTGCTGGAGCCGCGCGCCCGCACGGTGGACCCCGACGTGCTGATGGGCACGCTGTTTCGCAACTCGGATCTCGAGGTCCGGTTCGCGATGAACATGAACGTGCTGATCGACGGCAAGGTGCCGAAGGTCTGTTCCCTGAAAGAGGTGCTGCGCGCCTTCCTCGACCACCGCCGCGCGGTGCTGCAACGGCGCAGCACCCACCGGCTGGAGAAGATCGACCACCGGCTTGAGGTGCTGGAAGGCTTCCTGACCGCCTTCCTGAACCTCGACCGGGTGATCGACATCATCCGCTATGACGACGATCCGAAGGCCGCGCTGATGGCCGAGGACTGGGGCCGCCCGCAAAAGCGCGCCACAAGCGAAAAGGACTACGTCTCGCCCCTGGCCAAGGGCGTGTCGGCCGAGCCCACGCTGACCGAGGTGCAGGCCGAGGCGATCCTGAACATGCGCCTGCGGTCGCTCCGGCGGCTGGAGGAGATGGAGCTGAAGGCCGAGCAGGACGCGTTGATGAAGGAACGCGCCGCGCTGGCCGACCTGCTTGACAGCGCCGCCCTGCAATGGAAGCGGATCGGCGAGGAACTGCGCGCCGTCAGCAAGCAGTTCGGCCGCGACGCCCCGGGCGGGGCGCGCCGCACCGATCTGGCCGAGGCCGCCGAGGCCGAGGACGTACCGCTGGAAGCGATGATCGAGCGCGAGCCGATCACCGTCATCTGCTCGAAGATGGGCTGGGTGCGGGCGCTGAAGGGTCATGTGGCGCTGGACGGCGAGATGAAGTTCAAGGACGGCGACGAGGGCCGCTTTGCCTTCCACGCCGAGACGACCGACAAGATCCTGGTCTTCGGGTCGAACGGGCGGTTCTACACCGTGATGGGCGCCAACCTGCCCGGCGGTCGCGGCATGGGCGAGCCCCTGCGGCTGATGGTCGACCTGCCGAACGAGGCCGAGATCGTCGAGATGCTGATCTGGCGGCCGGGGCAGAAGCTGCTGGTCGCCTCGGACGCGGGCGACGGGTTCGTGGTGCCGATGGACGAGGTGCTGGCCCAGACCCGGGCGGGCAAGGTGGTGCTGAACCTGCGCGACGACGTGAAGGCGCGCGTCTGCCGGGTGGTGGCGGGTGACCATGTGGCGGTGGTGGGCGACAACCGCAAGCTGCTGGTCTTTCCGCTGGCCGACCTGCCGGAAATGGCGCGCGGCAAGGGCAACCGGCTGCAGAAGTACAAGGATGGCGGGCTGTCGGATGCCACCACCTTCGTGCTGGAAAAGGGGCTGACGTGGAAGGACCCGGCGGGCCGGACACGGACCGAGGCGGACCTGTCCGAATGGATCGCGGCGCGGGCGACCGCCGGACGGATGGCGCCGCGCGGTTTCCCGCGCGACAACCGGTTTACCTGATCACCACAGCGCCAGGATGCCGCCCGCCGTGGTCCCCGTGGCCGCCACGGCGGTGACCCGGATCGGCAGCAGACTGCCCGCGGGCACCTGCTGGAAGGTGACCGCGGCGCCGCCCGCCAGGGTCACCCTGAGGTCACCGGCCTGGCCCACATAGACGGCGCGCGTCACCTGGGCCAGGGCCGCGCCATCGGCCGGTGTCACCGCGGCCGCATCGCGGATCGGCGACACCGGGGTGGTCGGGAATTCCTTGAAACTGTCCATCGCTCGCTTTCTCCTGCATCTTGCGGGGCGCTTTCCCTTCATGCCGCAGCACGATTAAGAAAACCTTCACCTTGCGCGCGGTCATCCCGCTGGACAGTCGCGGGCGGCCGTGATTCGTTAGGCGCAAAGAGCGTCCAACGCCCCGCCCGCGCGCCCCGTGGCCTGGCCAGAGCAATGAGTGACCCGTGGAAGACCCAGCGCCCGCCCCGGCCCGACGCGTGCTGATCCTGGTGGAAAACCTCCCCGTGCCGCTGGATCGGCGCGTCTGGCTGGAAGCCACGACGCTGGTGGCGCAGGGCTATGAGGTCAGCGTGATCTGCCCCACCGGCAAGGGCTGGGATCTGCCGCGCGAGGTGATCGACGGGGTGCACATCTACCGCTACCCCGAGCCGGTCGAGGCCCATGCGGGCGCCATCGCCTATGCGCGCGAATACGGCCATGCGCTGTGGCACATGGCGCGGCTGGCCCGCCACGTCTGGCGCGACCGCGGCTTCGACGTGATCCAGGGCTGCAATCCGCCCGACATGCTCTATCTGATCGCTCGCCTCTACCGGCCGTTCGGCGTCAGCTTCCTGTTCGACCACCACGACGTCAGCCCCGAACTGTTCGAGGCGAAGTTCGGCCGCCGCGGCTTTCTGTACCGCGCCATGCTGTGGCTTGAACGGCAGACCTTCCGCGCCGCCAGCGTCTCGATCGCCACGAACGAAAGCTTCCGCCGCATCGCCACCGCGCGCGGGGGGATGGCGGCCGAGGACGTGTTCGTCGTCCGCTCGGCCCCGCGGGTCGAGATCTTCGAGATCCGCCCGGCCGATCCCGCGGTGCGCCGGGGCGCGGGCACCGTGCTGGGCTATGTGGGGGTGATCGGCCAGCAGGAGGGGATGGATCTGCTGGTTGCGGCGGTCGACATCCTTGTGCGGCAGATGGGCCGCAGCGACATCCACGCCGTCATCGTGGGCTTCGGCCCGCATCTGCCCGAGGTGCAGAAGGATGTGCAGTCCCGCGGGCTTGACCGCCACTTCACCTTCACCGGGGCACTTTACGGCGAAGACCTGCTGCGGGTGCTGAACAGTTGCGACATCGGCGTCAGCCCCGATCCGAAGAACGCGATGAACGACATTTCCACGATGAACAAGGTCATGGAATACATGACGCTGGAAAAGCCGGTGGTGCAGTTCGACCTGACCGAGGGGCGCGCCTCGGCCGGGGGGGCCTCACGCTATGCGCGGGCCAACGATCCGGCGGATTTCGCGACCCAGATCGCCTGGCTGATCGACAACCCCGAGGCCGCCCGCCAGATGGGGCAGACGGGCCGGGCGCGGGTGTTCGAGGCGCTGTCCTGGGCCCATTCGGTACCCCATCTGCTGGCGGCCTACGACCGGGTGTTCGCGAAGCGCGGATAGCGGGGGCGGTCCAGCAGCAGCGCCAGCAGCCAGCCCGCCAGAAACCCGCCCAGATGCGCGCCCCAGGCCAGCCCGCCGTTCATCGCCCAGAACATCAGCACGTTCAGCCCGACCAGATAGAGGATCGGCCGCGCCAGCACCCGCGCCACCTCGCGCACGGGCATGCCCACCCGGCGCCGGTCGGCCCAGGCCCAGGCCAGCAGCGCCCCCGCCAGCCCGAAAAGCGCCCCCGACGCGCCCACCATCGGCTCGGTCGAATAGCTGAACAGCGCAAATCCCGCCCCGCCCGCGATCCCGGTCAGGACGTAAAGCGCGAGATAGCGCGCCTGCCCCAGCCGCGCGGCCACCGGCTTGCCCAGTTGCACCAGCGTCAGCATGTTCAGCGCGACATGCCAGAAGCCGCCATGCAGGAAAGCATAGGTCAGGAACATCAGCGCAGGTTCCGCCGGATACATCGGCAGACCCTGCTGGATCGCGGCGAAGGGGGCCGACATCTGCAGGTCGACGGCCGAGGGCACGCCGGGGTGCAGAAGCCCCGCCCAGAAGGCGCCATGGGCAAAGACCGCCTCGCGCCAGACCGGGGTGCCCCACAGGCCGTGATCCGCGCCCTCAAGCGCCGCCTCGATCAGCAGGCAGGCGATCAGGATGACCCCCGAAACGGGGTTCAGGGCAAACCAGCGGCGCAGGCGGCCGCCAAGACCGGGGGCAAGGATCTGAATCATTCCAGCGGGGTGCCCCGGACTGCCGCGGCGCGCAACCGAATTCGTCGTGAGCGGCTCAGAACGGCACGAAGCGCGGCAGGATCGGCAGCGTCGCCTGCATCATCCGCATCAGCCGGGCATCGGCCCGGGCCGGAGTTTCCCCCGCGGTGATCGGGGTGACATAGCGCACCAGCGCCCCGTCGCTGCGTCCGCGCGTCAGGCTGTCCCACAGCACGCCGGCCTTCACCGCGTAGTCGTTCGTCATCCGCCGCCCGCGCTGCTCGAACCAGTAGTAGACAAGCTGGCGCAGCGTCCCGCGCTGGATCACCGCGCGGTTCAGCGTGAAGGTGCCATAGGCCGTCCCCGGAACCGTGACGGTCTGCGGCGCCAGGCTTGCGATCTCCCATCCGCCCTCGGGCAGGCAGACCGAGGGCGAATGGATCGCGGCGCCATTGGTCTGGCGGGCATAGAAGGCCACGAAGACGTTCACCGCATCGGCCTCGCCCGGGGCCACATAGGTCATGTCCACATAGTCGTCGGCCGCCAGCACCCGCGCCACCTCGGGGTCAAGCCGGGCCGGGGCGCCGACCCAGGGCCCCATCATCCGCGGAAAGGCGGAAAAGCTCAGCCGCGGCAAGGGGGCGGGCGTGTCCCTGCCGATGGCCAGCCAGCCCGCCGAGGCCGCGACCGTCAGGCCCGCCGCCAGCAGCAGCCCGGGCGCGGCCCGCATCCGCCCCACCCCGGCCAGGATCGGCAGCATCCCGCGGGTGTCCAGATCGATCACCTCGCCCAGCGTCATCGGCCGTGCGGTGGTCCGCTGCAAGCCCACCGCCAGCAGGAACAAGAGCCCGACGCAGGCCAGAAACACCAGCCAGCCCTCGAAGAGGTGCAGCGCCCCTTCGGCCTGGCCGATGCCGTAACGGTCGACCAGTAGCCCGATCAGCGCGATGCGCAGCGCGTTCATCGCCACCGTCAGCGGCGCCCCCGCCGCCACCAGCAGCAGCCGGTGCCACAGCGGCCCCCTATAGAGGATCGCGACAAGGTACGAAAACGACAGGATCGGAAACAGGTAGCGCAGCCCGGAACAGGCCTCGGCCACCTGCAGCTTGTAGACGCCCAGGTCGATCACGTTGCCTTCCAGCAGCACCGGCACCCCCAGCCGGTCCAGCACGAAGACCCCCAGCCAGGAAGACCAGTGCTGCAGCACGATGTTGCTGTGCCAGTACAGGATCTGCGGCAGCGGCAGCATGAAGACCAGATGCAGCACCGGCAGCATGTGCCGACGCCCCCGCGCCCAGCCAAAGGCCACCAGCACCACGCCCCCGACCCACAGGATCAGCCCGTAGGCCACGATGTCGGGCACCTCCATCAGGTTGCCCAGCAGCGCCACCGCCAGCGCCAGCACCAGCACCGCAAGGCCAGGGCCGATCCCTGTGGCGGGCGGCGGCGGCGGCAGGCGGCGCATCTCGCGCAGGAAAAGGTAAAGCGAGATCACCGGGATCAGCGGGCCGTAGCTGTATTCCGGCGTCATCCAGGCTTCGACAAGCCCGCCCAGCCCCAGGCGGAACAGCGGCAGCGCCGCAAGCGTCAGCAGGATCAAGAGCGCGGGCCCCGCAAGGCCGCGCGTGCCGGGTCGCGCCTGCGGGCTGGCGTCGGTCATCGCCGCCCCCCGTGCGCGGTGGCCCCGCGCCGGGACGGGTGGCGGTCTGTCTGGCACCGGGCGGGGTGGCCCGCGTCGGGTGTCATGCGCGATGGTCTCCGGTCTCGGCCCTCTGGCGGGGCCCTGGGGAACTGCCTCTGGCCTAGGTTACGGCAGGCCGGCGGGCCGACCAAGCGGCGCGGACGGGCGGGGGCGGTTTTGCGCGGCGGGGCCCGGCGAGTGTGTCTGCCGCGCCACCGTCACGCGGGTTTGGGTGGTGTTTGTGTGTGTTACGCGCCTTTTGCGGCGAGGACGACGGCGAGGGTTCGGGCGATGATGCGGAGGTCTTCGGTCAGGCTGAGGCTGCGGGCATAGTCGGCGTCATAGGCGGCGCGGTCTTCGAAGGAGGAGGTGTGG
>JAJZVD010000021.1 GCA_021845805.1 Pseudomonadota bacterium
ACGGCACCTCGGCGTAGATGTCCTCGAAATCTGCCGTTCCGCCCGTCAGGATCTGGTGGACGATGTTCATCGTCCATGTCGTGCCGCTTTTCGGCGGGACCGAGATCACGATGTCATCGTTGCGCCATGCGATCTTCTGCTGGATCGCAGGGCGTATCCACGGCGGCCCGTGGGGGCGGCCGTCTGCCTCTGGCGCATCGCTCATCTCGTTCCTCCCGGTTGTGCAGGCGCTACGGCATCGTTTCGGGGGCACAAGCCGGATGCGGTGCCCATGACACCGGCATCGGCAGAGGCTTTGTCCGCACCCGGCCCCGATGGGCCCCTCTGGATCATCGGGCGGCGGCATCACGCGCGCGGATCGGCCCGCGCAGACGAGTTACGATGGCAACGGCAGTTCGTCCCGCTGCCCCAAGCCTAGCAGAGACAGGCCCCGGTCGTCATCCGCTGGATGACAGCCCCCGATGTGCAGCGAGCCGCGGCCTGGGGGTCAGTCCTTGTCGACCGGAGGCACCAGCACTAGCTTCCCGATGTGACGCCCGCTGGCCAGATCGTCCTGCGCCCGCGCGATGTCGCGCAGCGGGTAGGTGTTCGACACAACGGGGCGGATGCGCGCGGTATTGATGATCGTGACCAACCCGGCAAAGACCTCGCGCGGCTGATGGGTTGCGCCCAGGATCGTCAGATCGTTCAGATAGACCCGGCGCAGATCCCCGCGGACGACCGGCCCGCCCACGGCGCCGCTGGTGGCATATCGCCCCCCCGGCCGCAGCGCATCCAGCCGCGACTGGAACCCATCGCCCCCGACCACGTCGATGACCACATCGAAGCTTTGCCGACGCGGTTCGGCATCGCGGGGAAGAATGGCCGCGCCAAAGCCCCGCAGCACGGCCGATTTCGACACGCTGCATTGGGCGGTCACATCCGCGCCCCGCAACAGCGCAAGGCACACCGCGGCCAGCCCCACCCCCCCCGAGGCCCCCGTGACAAGCACACGTTCGCCCACCGCGACATTCGCCCGGCTCAGCAGATTGTGGGCGGTACCATAGGCACAGGGCATCGCGCCGATTTCCACATCGCTCAAGGGCGAGGCGGTGACATCATGAAGATGGCGCGCCTTCACCAGGCAATACTGCGCAAAGGCCCCGTCATACTCGGACCCGATCGAGACAAAGCGGATCGGGTTGTCGGCCGTGGGCTCGTGCTGGTTCGTGGGGCAGATCACCCGGGCGCCCAGCGCGAGCCCCTCGACATCCGTCCCCAGCGCGACGATGCGGCCGCACAGGTCAGAGCCCTGGATCCGGGGAAAGGCCATTTCTCCGCCCCAGCCTGCAAGGCGCCCCTCGGCGCCGTACCATCCCTTGCGGGTGTTGATGTCGGTCATGTTCACGCCCGCGGCAAGCACCTTGACCAGAACCTCGCCCGAGGCCGGGCGCGGAACGGGAAGGTCGTCGCGCCACACCAGCATCTCGGGGCCGCCGTGGCCGATCAGATGGACGCCGGACATGCGTTCGGGAAGGTCGGTCACCGCGCACCCGCTCCCCGCAGGACAAAGAGGGCCAGAGCCTTGGCGGCAGGCCGGTCAGGTTGGTTCCAGAGCAAGCGCATCTCCCTTGGCTCCCCTTGCGCGCACCCTGGCATCAGCCCACGGACGGCGCCGGTTCGGCCGGAGCATGACCGCCGACGCGCGGCGGATCAATTCGGCGATCCGCCCTGAATTGATCGAAAAGGGCGATTAGGCCGCGCCCCGACCGTCTGGGGCAGCGATCAGCCGACGAGCGCGCGTGCCGCCCCCTGGATGAACCAGAGCATCAGAAGCGCCGTGGCCCCGTTCATCAGAACCGGCCCCCACCGCCCGACGCTGCCCAACTGGCGGTGAAGTGCCACCACCGCGGCCGACAGGACAAGCCCCCAGGTGGCCGCGCCGACGATCACCGCCGCCACGACCATGAGAAGCGCGGGCAGGCCAAGGTCCGTCATGCCCGGACGCCCGATGGCGGCCAGCCAGAAGGTCACGTTCCACGGGCTGGTCAATGCCATCGTCAGGCCAAGGACATAGCTGGCCTTCGTGCTGTCGAACCGGGGGCCGGACCCTGCCACCGCGGTTCCCCGGAAGGCCCGCCAGGCGCGCCGCAGAAAGGTGACGGCCAGAAGCCCGAGCAGCACGATGGACAAGACGCCCAGCACCTGCTGGGCGACGGGCCCTGTGAAGACCGCGCCGACCCCGACCGCGACCAGCACCGCCCAGAGCGCATCGCCCGAACAGGCCCCGAGCAGCAGGCCGAAGCCTGCCCAGAAGCCCCGCGCCAGGCAGCGCCGCGCGATCTCGGTGTTGATCGGACCGGGCGGCCAGGCAACCGACCAGCCCATGAGGAACCCCGACGCAAGAAGAGGCACGACGGATGTCGTCAAGATCGGGCTCCGCAGCAATCAGACCCGGGGGCGCCGGCGGCTGTCCCGCGGGCGCCGCGCAGCTTCCGTCACTCCGGCTGGAATAGCGCAGCAGGGCCGGGCATGCCACCGGGTTTTCGCCCCCCCCGCGCGGGCGGGCCGGGCGGCGCTATGCGAGAGCCGTGGCGATCAGGCAGACCAGCACGACAAGCGTCAGGAAGACCCGCAGCGGCGGATACCAGGCGGGCCCCTCCTGCCGTGCCGTGGGCAGAAGCTCCGCGGCCAGAAGGCCGACGAAGCCGACCGCCAGCAGGATCAGCGCGAAGGCCGCGGGCAGGAAGGGCGCCGCCAGCGACAGCGCCGGGATCAGGCCAAAGGCCATCAGCCGCCCGGTCGACACGGCGGGCTGCAACAGCACGAAGCCCCAGCGCGCCCCGGCCATGAAGGCCAGGATGATCGCGCCCCACAAGATCTCTGCCTGTTGCAGGGCCGCGTGCGGCGCGATGCCGGGCGCGAGCCAGGCGGCGGCCGCGAAGCCGATGAACGGCCCAAGCCCGAAGACCCCAAGCACAAGCGCCGCGCGCGCGGGGGTCATGCCGGCGCCGCCCGTCATGCCACGGTCTCGGGGCCGCAGGGGGCCGGATCGCAGGCCTGCGGCGCATGACGCGCGGCAAGCGTCACCAGCGGCACACGGGCCCGCATCCGGACGCACAGCAGCGCGGTGCCGCTGATCTTGCGCTGCACGAACAGCGTCTGCACGGGGGGAACGTGCCAGCTTGCGCGATCGGCCACGACAGGCGCGGCCGCGTCCCGCAGCGCGCCGACGAAGCCGCGCTCGGCAAAATCGAACAGACCCGCGCCGCCCCGGCTGCGGCCGACATGGGCCAGCACGATCCCGACCATCTCGGCCAGCGCCGGGCCATTGCGGCGCATCTGCGCCTCCGACACGAAGCCGTAGCGCAGAAGCACGTCCTGCAACGCGTCGCGGTCCTCGGCCAGCCCGGCGGACAGCAGGTCGCGATAGGCCGCGGCAGTCTCGGGCGGGATCGGGCGCGCGGCGCCGAAGTCAAGCAGCAGGATGCGCCCATCCTCCTTGCGCCATTTGAAGTTCGCAAAGTTCGGATCGGTCTGCATGTAACCGAACACGAAGAGTTCCCGCAGGACAAGCTCCAGCAAGGCCCCGCAGGCCGCATCGCGCCGCGCCTGGCTTTCGTCGGACAGGCTTTCGATCGGGGCACCGGACAGGAAGTCCATCGGCAGCACCGTGGGGGCGACGAGGTCGTCAACCGGTTCCGGCAGCGCAAACCGCGGGTCATCGGCCAGAAGCACCCGATAGCGGCGCATCTGCTCGGCCTCGCGCAGGTAGTCCGCCTCTTCGTGCAACTGCCGCCTGGCCTCGGCCAGCAGCGGCGCGATGTCGAGCCCGGCCGGCAGCAGCCCCGAATAACGCAAGAGCGCCGCGACATTGTCGATGTCGGCGTCGATGCTGGCCGCGACACCGGGATACTGCACCTTGATCGCCAGCTCGCGCCCCGACCGAAGCCGGGCGCGGTGCACCTGCCCGATCGAGGCAGCCGCGATCGGGCGCACGTCGAACTGCTGGAAGCGGCTTCGCCACGCGGGCCCCCAGGCGCCCACCAGCACCTGGTCAAGCTGCCGGGGCGGCATCACATGCGCCGAGTCCCTGAGTTGCGCGAGGATGGCCGTCAGTTCGGCCGGCAGAACGTCACCTGCATCAAGCGAGATCATCTGCCCCAGTTTCATCGCCGCACCGCGCATCCGCGACAGCTGATCGGTCACCCGCCGCATGTTCACGGGTGTCAGCAGCAGATCGGGGATGCGTGGCCGCTCGCCGCGGGCAAGCTGGCGCATGCCTTCGCCCAGCGCCCCGGCGGCTACCCCGCCCGCCATCTGGCCCAGCGCCGCAAGCCGCGCAAGGCGCGCCTGCGGCACCTTGCTGTATCGTTCCTCTGCCACGTGACCCCCTGCCCGTCCGACCCGCCACCGGGTCTTCATGGTGACATACGCCGGGGCGCGCACGGCGGATCATTGTCCGGCCGCGCTGCGGCGATCCGACAGGCCGGGGCAAGGGGGGCCCTGCCTGCGCGCGGTTCGGTAGAGGCTGTCACGGAAGGTGGTACCGCCTCCCCGGCTCGAACGGGGGACCCCCAGATCCACAATCTGGTGCTCTAACCAACTGAGCTAAGGCGGCACGCGGGGGCGGTTTAGCGCCGGGGTCGGCGGATTGCAAGAGCCTCGCCGCGGCTCAAAGGGTGATTTCCCAGGTCTGGTCGATCACGTCCTGGCCAAAGTCATGCCCCGCGGTTTCCGCGATCTTGCAGAACCCGTGCGCCGCGTAAAGCGCGATGGCCGCGTGGTGGCTGGCATGGGTCCACAGCACCATCCGGCGATAGCCGCGTGCCCTTGCCCAGTCCAGACATTCCCGCAGCAGCCGCTTGCCAAGCCCGGTGCCGCGCGCCGCGGGCTCGACCAGGAACAGCCGCAGCTTGGCCACCTCGTCATCCACCCGCACGCAGAAGATGCAGCCCAGCCGCTCCTCCCCTCTGCGGGCAATCCAGGCGCGTTCGCGGGCGGGGTCGCGGGTGCGGATGTAGGCAGCAAGGATTTCGGCCACCAGCGCCTCGAAACTCGCGTCATAGCCCTCCTCGGCAGCATAAAGCAGGGCGTGCCGCCCGATGATCCAGCCCGCGTCGCCGATGGCCAGGTCGTTCAGCGTGATCGTCTGGTGCATGGCGCGGCCTCCGGTCCCGGGCAGCATGGCAGGCGGCGTGGCGCGGTCAAGCGGGCTTGCCAGCCAAACGCTTCGGCGCTACCGAGGCGCAAACCGGAGGGCGCCATGAGCATCGACAAGCAAAGCGACATCGCCGCGAACCTGCAGATCGGGCCGACCACGCTCGGGATGGTGCGGATCTACATCGAGGGCGACGGCATCGAGTTGCCGCTCGACTTCGAGCCCGAAGAGGCCGAGGAAATCGCCGAGGAGTTGCTGGCCGCCGCCAAGATGGCGCGCAGCATGGAAGGCGGTGCCCCTGCGGGCGGGCGGCGCAAGAAGTAGCCTAATCGGCGCCGGTCGCCCCGGACCCCGGCTCCATCCCCGTCGCCAGCAGGCCGCGCGGGCGCGGATCGCGCAGCGCCTGAAGCCGCAGGGCCGCGTGGCGGGCGAACTTGTGCGCCACCACCTTGCGCCGGGCCGGGGCCAGCCGGGTTTCGGCAGGCATCCGCAGGATTTCGGCATCGTAGCCATCCGCGATCATCAGCCCGGTTTCCGGCGGCAGAAGCTCGGACGGGAAATCGGCATCGACCGCCCAGAAGAAGCGGTCGCACCAGGGCAGATAGCCCTGCCACTTGCGGTCCGAGGTGAAATCGACGCGCGAGGACTTGCACTCCACGATCCAGATCTCGCCCTTCGGCCCCAGTGCCATCACATCGACCCTGAGCCCCGGCGCGGGCACCAGTTCGACGACCGAAACGAAGTCATGCCCCAGCAGGTGGCGGCAAACCCCACGAGCAAGCAACTGGCCCGGCTGAAGCGGCAAGGAGAGATCGTCTGGCATGGCGCCACTATGAACAAGACGTGAACAAATGTCCAGAACAGCCATCCGGCATGGCTGCCTTGCGGCGCGGGTGCTACCATCGCAGCAGGGCGATTCGGGCCCCGGCAGAGGGAATGGCGGATGCAGGCCCTGCTCATCATCGACATGCAGCGCGAAATGCAGCATCGCATCGCGGCGGGGCGCGATTGCGTCAACCCGGACGCGCCGGACCGGATCGCGGCCCTGGCGGATCGCTTCCGGCAGCGCGGCCTGCCGGTTCTGCACGTTCGCCACCACGATGATGACCTCGCCTCGCCGCTGCATCCCGAGGCGCCGGGCGTGGGGCCGATGGACTGCGCGATGGCCCGCGATGCCGAGCCCGTGTTCGTCAAGCGCACCTCCTCGGCTTTCGCCTCGACCGACCTGGCCGCCTGGCTTCAGGGCCGGGGGCTGCGCGAGATTGCGGTGGTGGGCGCGGTGGCCGGGTTCTGCGTCAACTCGACGGTGCGGGCGGGGGCCGATCTGGGCTTTCGGATGACCGTGGTGCGGGATGCGGTGATCGGCTTCGATCTGCCTGGCGCGGGCCTGTCGGCGCGGATGCTGTTCGATGCCACGATGGCGCTTCTTGCCGCGGATTTCGCGACGCTTGTCGACAGCGCGACGTTGCTCGACGGTTAGCCGCACCGCCCCCCGCACGGCCCCTTGCCGGGCCGCTGCAACGCGCCTATCTTGAACCTTGGCGGGCTTCTGCCCTTCGCGTGACGGGCCCTTTTCCAGTGGCCGATAAGCTTCTCCGAGGGAGCTGGCTCTGCCAGGATCGTGGTCCTGGTATCTGGCTCCCACCTGGTCATCCAGGCTCTCGGGAAATTCACGCCCGCACGGTTGCCGCGGTTCCCGCCACCTTCCCCCTTCATCGGGCCCGGCACTGCCCGCCCCTGACCCGCAGCGCAAACGAAAACGGCCCGCGCAAAGGGCGGGCCGTTCGGTCGTTATCGTCGACTGATCAGCGGCGGCGGCGGTCCTGGCGCACATCCCTCACCGGAATGGCAACCGGCAGCAAGACGCGCGCCGCGCCATGCCGATGCCCGCCGCGAGGGCCGGTGTCATCCTCGGCCAGCAGCATCACGGCGATGGCGAACTGCACCCCCGCGAAGACCACGCCATTCGACACGAACAGCATCAGGGCGGCCACCCAGCCCAGATCGGTCTCCAGGATCAGATGCCCCAGCCCCGCGACGTTCATCCAGACCAGCGTCGCGCAGAACGCGGCCGATATGGCAAAGCCGATCAGAACGTGGCGGATGTAAAGACGAACCAAGGCAGGCATCACACGACTCCCGTAAATCCTGCCTGCATGCGACACCCGGCGCGACCCATTGTCAAACGCTGTTTGCAGCCGCTCGACATTATTCTGCGAAAATGCCGCGCGTCGCGCAATTTACAGGCCGTCCGGGTGCAGCTCGTGGGCCATGTGATCCAGCACCGCATTGACGAAGCGCGCCTCTTTGCCATCCGGGAAGAAGGCCTTGGCGATGTCGACATATTCGGTGATGACCACCTTGGGCGGCGTCGCCGATTGCACCAGCTCGGCCCCGGCGCCCCGGAACAGCGCCCGCAGCGTCGGGTCGATGCGGTCGATCGGCCATTTGGCCACCAGCGCGCGATCGGTCATCTGGTCGATCCGCGCCTGCCAGTTCACCGCGTCGGCCACCAGCTTGCGGAACAGGTCCACATCGCCTTCGGCCATCTCGCCATCCTCGTAGACCGCGCCGAAGCGGTGCGTCTCGAACTCGCGCACGACGGATTCGACCGTCTGGCCGGACACTTCCATCTGGAACAGCGCCTGCACGGCGTAAAGCCGGGCGGCGGACCGCATCTGGCGCTTGTCGGGCTTCTCGCTCATGCGGTCTTCGGGTCCTCTGCAATGCGGATCGGCTCGCCCGCGGGTTTGAAGCCGATGCCTTTGGTCTGGCGCGCCCATTTGCGCGAAAGCGCGATCAGGTGCAAGGCCGCAGCCGCAGCGCCGCCGCCCTTGTCCTGCCCCGCAGGGTCGGCGCGCACCTCGGCCTGGGCGCGGTTCTCGACCGTCAGGATGCCGTTGCCCAGGCAGACCCCCTGCAACCCCAGCAGGGTCAGCCCGCGCGAGCTGTCGTTGCACACCGTGTCGTAATGCGTGGTCTCGCCGCGGATGACGCAGCCCAATGCGACATAGCCGTCGTAGTTCGCCTGCCGTTCCGCCAGCGCCACCGCCGTGGGGATCTCCAGCGCGCCCGGCACCTCGACCAGATCATGTTCGGCCCCCACCGCCTGCAACGTCGCGCGGGCGCCCGCGATCAGGTTGTCGGCGATGTCCTTGTAATAGGGCGCCACCACGATCAGCAGCTTCACCGGCCGGTCAAAGACCGGCAGCGGCAGGGTGTAATGGGTCTCGGTACCGGCCATGGCCTACTCCTTCGGAATCGGGCGGGTGCCGACGATCGACAGGCCGTAGGCCTCGAGCCCCACCACCTTGGGCGTGGGCGAGTTCGTCAGCAGCACCAGTTCGGACAGCCCCAGCGCCGACAGGATCTGCGCCCCCACGCCGTACTGCCGCAGAGTCTGCGGCGAGGCGGTGTCTTCCGACACGATCTTCATCTGGGTGTCGCGCAGAAGAACCAGCGCGCCGCGGCCTTCCTTGGCGATCAGCTTCATCGCATGGCCGAATTCGGCCGCCCGCCCGGCGCCGCCCAGGCCCACCACGTCCAGCAGCGGGTCCAGCGTGTGCATCCGCACCGTCACCGGACCGGGGGCCCGCAGGTCGCCCCTGATCAGCGCGATATGTTCGGCGCCTTGCGCGGCATCGGTATAGATCCGCATCGCCCATTCGCCGCCGAACTCGGAATGCACCATGCGTTCCTGCGTCACCCGCACCAGGTTGTCGTGGCGCCGACGATAGGCGATCAGGTCGGAAATCGTGCCGATCTTCACCCCGTGCTTCTGGGCAAAGGTCACGAGATCGGGCAGCCGCGCCATCGTGCCATCCTCGTTCATGATCTCGCAGATCACGCCCGAGGGGTTCAGCCCGGCCAGGCGGCTGACATCGACCGCGGCTTCGGTATGGCCTGCGCGCACCAGCACGCCGCCGTCGCGCGCGCGCAGCGGGAAGATGTGGCCCGGCGAGGCGATGTCGGCGGCGCCCTTGGTGGGATCGATCGCAACCGAGACGGTGCGCGCCCGGTCGGCCGCGGAAATCCCCGTGTCAATCCCTTCGACCGCCTCGATCGACAGCGTGAAGGCCGAGGAATGCCGCGAGGAATTCTTGCGGTCCATCAGTTGCAGCCCAAGCTGGTCGACCCGCTCGGCCGTCAGCGCCAGGCAGATCAGCCCGCGGCCGTGCATGGCCATGAAGTTGATCGCCGTCGGCGTGCACATCTGCGCCGGGATCACCAGATCGCCCTCGTTCTCGCGATCCTCGTGGTCGACCAGAATGAACATGCGCCCGTTGCGGGCGTCCTCGATGATCTCCTCGACCGAGGAGATCGCGTCGGAATATTCGGTCTTCTTGCTCGTGCTCATCGGTGGGCCCTCCGCTTGGCCCCGACCTAGCGCAAGCGCGCCCCGAAGGCCAGAGGCGCGGCGGGTGCCGCCCGGCGCATCCGCGCGCGGGGCCTGTGCACCGGGGTCAGAGCGGGGCGAAGTAGCGTTCGGCCGGAACGTAGCCCGCCAGCCGCCCGGCGGCGCACCAGTCGCGTTCCAGCCCGTGATCGCCCACCAGCAGCACGCGGTCGGGCGGCAGGCGGCCCAGCGCGTCGCGCAGCGCCGCGCGCTGGCTGGCCCAGCCGGCCAGCGCGCCGGGCGCCGCGAAGGCTGCATCCAGCGGCGGGCGGGCCAGCGTTTCAGGCGAAAGCCTGCCGCAGGCCAGCCCCAGCCGCCCCACGGCCACCAGCGCGGCCAGCTTCGCCGCGCGGTCGGCGGGCAGGTCGGGCGCCGCGGGCCAGACCCGGAGCGCGTTCGAGGAGAACAGGAAGGCCACCACGTCATGCCCGGTCGCGGCCCGCACCGAGGCATAGGTGCGATAGTCGAGCCCCAGTTCAGCGGCCCGCCTCACGCGAAGCCGGACCACCTCGACCGGCAGGGTCGGCAGCAGCCGTTCGCGCGCCTTCGTCCAGCAGTGCCGCCGCCAGCTTCGGCCCGCATCGTCGGCCGGACCGCCATTGTGCCCGATGCCGGGCGTCAACGGCCCCACTCGCGCAGGCGGGCGACATAGCGCGCCATCGTGTCGACCTCGAGGTTCACCAGATCGCCCCTGGCCACAGTGCCCCAGGTCGTCACCTTCTGGGTATGCGGGATCAGGTTCACCCCGAACTCCGCCCCCTCGACTTCGTTCACCGTCAGCGAGGTGCCATTCAGTGCCACGGAGCCTTTCGGCGCGATGAAGCCCGCCAGCGCCTCGGGCGCGCGGAAGCGCACGCGGGTGCTGTCGCCTTCGGTCGTCACCGACAGAACCTCGGCCACGCCGTCGACATGGCCGGACACGATATGCCCGCCCAGCTCGTCGCCCACCTTCAGCGCACGTTCCAGGTTCAGCCGATGGCCGACCGACCAGCGGTTGCGCCCGATGTTGGTCTTTGACACGGTTTCCGCGGAAATCTCGACGTCGAACCAGCCTTCGGGGGCTGTCCCCGTCTCGATCACCGTCAGGCAGACGCCGTCGCAGGCGATCGAGGCGCCGATCTCGATGCCCGCGATGTCGTAATGGGTGGCGATGCGCGCCTTCAGGTCGCCGCGCTGGTCCAGCGCCACGACCCGGCCGATGTCGGTGATGATCCCGGTGAACATGTGCAATCTCCCTGCCCGCCCTGAGGTAGCGAGCCGGGCGCGCGGGCGCAAGCCCGGCGGGCAGGCGCCACAATTCCGCCGCCGGTTTGCCACGATGTTGCCGCATCCCGCCGCCATCGTCGGCCCGCGCCGGGCGATCTGCCGCCGGGCGATCCGGGGATGACGCGATGACCGAGGGCACGGGGGCGGGACGCCGCTTCCTTTTCCTGCAGGGGCCGCACGGGCCCTTCTTCCACCGGCTCGGGCGGATGCTGCGCGCGGCGGGGGGCGAGGTCTGGCGCGTGGGCTTCAACGCAGGCGACCACGCCTTCTGGTTCGATGCCCCCGGCTACATCCCCTTTCACGATCCCCCCGATGCATGGCCAGACCGCTTCCGAGCCCTGATCGACACCCATGCGATCACCGATGTCGTGCTGTATGGCGACACCCGCCCGATCCATGCCCATGCGACCGCGATCGCCCGCGCCGCGGGCCTGACGGTGCATGTCTTCGAAGAAGGCTACCTGCGCCCGTTCTGGATCACCTACGAACGCGGCGGGGTGAACGGGCATTCCCGCATCATGGACATGACGGTGGCGCAGATGCAGGCGGCGCTGGCACCGCTGGACATGGATCTGCCCGATGCGCCCGCGCGCTGGGGCGACATGCGCCAGCACGTCTTCTACGGCGCGATATACCACGGGTTCGTGCTGCTGCGGAACGGCGCCTACCGCAACTTTCGCCCGCATCGCGACATGACGGTGCGGCAGGAGTTCCGGCTTTACCTGCGCCGCCTGCTGCTGATGCCCTGGCACAAGGCCGAGCGGACCCTGGAAACCCGGCGGATCAAGCACTGCGGCCATCCCTACCACCTTGTGCTGCTGCAACTGGAACATGACGCGAGCTTTCGCAACCATTCGCCCTTCGCGACGATGGCCGAGTTTCTTGCGCTTTGCATCGAGGGGTTCGCAAAGGGGGCGCCGCCCCATCACCGCCTGGTGTTCAAGGCGCATCCGCTGGAAGACGGCCGGGTGCCGGTGAAGGCCGAGATCCTGCGGCTCGCCCGCGCCGCGGGGGTCGAGGGCCGGGTGCATTTCGTCCGCGGCGGCAAGCTTGCCGCGCTTCTCAACCATACCCGCACCGTGGTCACGGTGAATTCCACCGCCGCGCAGCAGGCGCTGTGGCGCGGTCTGCCGCTGAAGGTCTTCGGCAAGGCGGTCTATGGCAAGCCCGAATTCGTCTCGACCCAGCCCCTGCCCGAGTTCTTCGCCCGCCCCACCCGCCCGGACAGCCGCGCCTATCGCGATTACCGGCATTTCCTGCTGGAAACCTCGCAGGTGGCGGGGGGATTCTATTCGTCACGCGGGCGGCGCGAACTGTTGCGGCAGGTCGTGGACATGATGCTGGCGCCGCAGGACCCGTATGATGCGCTTGTTTCAGGAAACGCGGCCCCGCGGCAACAGTTGCGCGTGGTAAGCTAGCCCCGCGTGAAGCGGCTGGCTTTTCTGCCTGAGTTCCGTAATTTTACCCGAAAAACGTGAGGCATGTTCCCAAGAAGGAGCCCGAGCAGTGAAGTTCAAGTGCATCCGGGGCGTCCGCAGGCTGGCGCTTCTGGTCTTGGTCGGCGCCGTTGCTGCCTGCGGTGTGCCGCGCAGCGGCCCCACGAAAAAGGAAATCTTCGCGGGTGCGGTCCAGAAGCAGGGCGATGCCTTCGTCGTCGAGGTGAACGACCGGGTGACGCGCGCCACGGCGGTGGCCCCCGCGCTTGGCTTCTCGGCCGCCTTCCGCAATGCGGGGCTCGTCGGCCCCGACACGATCCAGCCGGGCGACAAGCTGGCCATCACCGTCTTCGAAAACGTGGCCAATCCGCTTCTGGGGGCGCCTGGGCAGAAAGCCTCGGTGCTGAACGATGTCGAGGTCGATGGCCAAGGCTTCATCTACGTTCCCTACGCCGGCCGCATCAAGGCGGCGGGCGACACGCCCGAGGCGCTGCGCGAGGAGGTGACGCGCAAGCTTGCGGCGCAGACGCCTGATCCGCAGGTCTCCATCGGCCGCGTCGCAGGCGACGGCGCCACCGTGACGGTGGAAGGCTCGGTCGGCGCCCAGGGGGTCTACCCGATCCAGCAATCGACCCGCACGCTGTCGGCGATGCTGGCGCGCGCCGGGGGCGTCTCGATCGCCATCGACACCGCCGAGGTCATCGTGACGCGCGGCAAGACATCGGAAAAGGTGTGGCTGAGCGACCTTTACAACAACCCGGGCTTCGACATCGCCCTGCGCAACCATGACCGGGTCTATGTGCAGCGCGACCTGCGGTCGTTCACCGTGCTGGGGGCCACCGGCGCGCAAAGCCGGGTGCAGTTCTCCACCCAGACCGTTTCGGCCATCGAGGCCATCGCCCAGGTCGGCGGGCTGTCGACCACGCTGGCCGATCCCACGGGTGTCTTCGTCTTCCGCAATGAACCCGCCGCCATCGCCAACGCCGTGCTGGGCCGAACCGACCTGCAGGGCGACCAGCGCATGATCTACGTTCTGAACCTGACCGCACCGAATGGCATGTTCGAGGCGCGCGATTTCGTGATCCGCGACGGCGACACCGTCTATGTGACCGAAGCGCCGTTCGTCCAGTGGCAGAAGGCGCTGTCGGTGTTCAGCAGCACGGCATCGGGCGCCAATGCCGTCAGCACCGCGGCCACCGGCAGTTCGTTCGGCAACGCGGTCCAGGGCAAGTAAGGCCGCATGGCCACGGCCAGACCACCTCAAGCCGCCGGGGACCCCACGCCCCGGCGGCTTTTTTGTTACACGGGCGGCCTGCTGCGCCCGGGCCGGGTGCGGCGCATCCTGACGCTTGCGGGCCTGCCGCCCGTGCTGGGGCTGCCGGGGGCGGGCGATCTGGTGGGCGTCTGGGGGCGCAGCGCGCTGGCCGCGCGGGGCGAGACCGTGGCCGCCCGGCGGGGGGCCGCACTGGTCCGCATCGAGGATGCCTTTCTGCGCTCGATCCGGCCGGGCCGGGCGGGCACGCCGCCCCTTGGCCTACTGATCGACCGGCGCGGCGTGCATTTCGACAGTGCCACGCCGTCGGATCTGGAAACCCTGCTGGCCACCCACCCGCTGGACGACGCGGCACTGCTGGCGCGCGCGCGCGACGGGATCGGGCGGCTGCAGGCGGCGGACCTGTCGAAATACAACACCCACGACCCCGCCCTGCCCCCGCCGGCGCCCGGCTATGTGCTGGTGATCGACCAGACCCGGGGCGACGCCTCCATTCCCCACGGCCGGGCCAGCGCCCAGACCTTCCGCGAGATGCTGGTTTTCGCGCAAGAGGAACACCCCGGCGCCCGCATCGTGATCCGCGCCCATCCCGAAACGGTGGCGGGCCTGCGGCCAGGCCATTACGGGCCCGAGGACGCGCGTGCCCATATCACGCTGCTGACCGATCCTGTCTCGCCCTGGAAGCTGCTGGAAGGCGCTGTGGCGGTCTATACCGTCTCGTCGCAACTGGGGTTCGAGGCGCTGCTGATGGGCCACCGCCCCCGCGTCTTCGGCCAGCCCTTCTACGCAGGCTGGGGCCTGACCGAAGACGAGACCCCGGTGCCGCGCCGCCGCCGCAAGCTGACCCGCGCGCAGATCTTCGCCGCCGCGATGATCCTGGCGCCGACCTGGTACGACCCCTGCCGCGACCGGCTGTGCAGCTTCGAGGCGGCGGTGGACCAGCTCGAGGCCGAGGCCCGCGCCTTCCGCGAAGACCGCGCAGGCCATGTGGCGGTGGGCGTGCGGCTGTGGAAGCGGAAGCCGTTCCAGGCGATGTTCGGCACCCCGCGGCGGGTGATCTTCGAGGATCGCCCGGCCCGCGCGGTAGCGACGGCGCGCGCCACCGGCCGCGGCCTGATGGTCTGGGCGGGCAAGGAGACGGACGCCATGCAGGCGGGCCTGCCGCTTCTGCGGGTCGAGGACGGCTTCCTGCGCTCGCGCGGGCTGGGGGCGGATCTGGTGCCGCCCCTGTCGCTGGTGACGGACGATTGCGGGATCTACTACGACCCCCGGCGCGAAAGCCGTCTGGAACGGCTGATCGCCGCCGGGCCGCCGCCGGGCGGGCGGATGCGTGCCGAACGGCTGGTGGCCGGGCTGATCCGTGCGGGGGTGACGAAATACACCCTGGGCGGCGCCCGGCCCGACCTGCCGCCCGGCCACCGCATTCTGGTACCCGGGCAGGTGGAGGATGACGCCTCGATTCTGCGCGGCGCGGGCGGCGTGGCGACCAACCTCGACCTGCTGCGCCGGGTGCGGGCGGACAATCCGGGCGCGGTGATCCTCTACAAGCCGCATCCCGATGTCGAGGCCGGGCTGCGCCCCGGCGCGGTCCCTGCGGCAGATCTGGCCCGGCTGGCCGATGCGGTCCTGCACCGCACCGACCCCGCCGCCGTGCTGGCCGAGGTGCAGGAGGTCTGGACCATGACCTCGACCCTGGGGTTCGAGGCGCTGTTGCGCGGCCTGCCCGTCACCTGCCTCGGCGCGCCCTTCTACGCGGGCTGGGGCCTGACGCGCGACCTTGGCCCCCGGCCCGACCGCCGCCGCGCCCGGCCCGACCTGCCTGCACTGGCCCATGCCGCGCTGATCGCCTACCCCCGCTACCGCGATCCGCGGACCGGCCTGCCCTGCCCGGCCGAGGTGGTGGCCGAACGGCTGGCCACCGGCGCGATCCCGCATCCGGGGCCGGTCAACCGGGCGTTGGCGAAATTGCAGGGTCTGTGGGTCGGCATCGCGCCGTTCTGGCGGTGAACGGCCTTGCCCCGCCCCCCCGGCTTGGCCTAAATCAGCCCGATTGCAGGAAGGACAGCCCCGATGCTCGATCTGACGTT
Source organism: Pseudomonadota bacterium (assembly GCA_021845805.1). Classification (GTDB taxonomy): domain Bacteria; phylum Pseudomonadota; class Alphaproteobacteria; order Rhodobacterales; family Rhodobacteraceae; genus Solirhodobacter. The sequence goes on from JAJZVD010000021.1 coordinate 15,599, forward strand.
TGAAGCCCCGAAGCCCAAGGTCATCCAGGGTGCCAAGGCCGATTGGGAACTGGTCATCGGGATGGAAATTCACGCGCAGGTCTCGTCGAACGCGAAGCTGTTCTCGGGCGCGTCGACCCGGTTCGGGGCCGAGCCGAATTCCAACGTGGCCTTCGTCGATGCGGCGATGCCGGGGATGCTGCCGGTCATCAACGAATTCTGCGTGGAACAGGCGGTGCGTTCGGGGCTGGGGCTGAAGGCCAGGATCAACCTCGTCTCGGCCTTCGACCGCAAGAACTACTTCTACCCCGACCTGCCGCAGGGCTACCAGATCAGCCAGCTTTACCACCCCATCGTGGGCGAGGGCGAGGTGATCGTGGAAATGGCCCCCGGCGTCGCCCGCCGCGTCCGCATCGAGCGCATCCACCTGGAGCAGGACGCAGGCAAGTCGATCCACGACATGGACCCCACGATGTCCTTCGTCGACCTCAACCGCACCGGCGTCGCGCTGATGGAAATCGTCAGCCGCCCCGACATCCGGGGCCCGGAAGAGGCCGCCGCCTATGTGGCCAAGCTGCGCCAGATCCTGCGCTACCTCGGCACCTGCGACGGCAACATGCAGAACGGCAACCTGCGGGCCGACGTGAACGTTTCGGTCTGCCGTCCGGGGCAATACGAGAAATATCAGGCGACGCAGGACTTCAGCCATCTTGGCACGCGCTGCGAGCTGAAGAACATGAACTCGATGCGCTTCATCCAGCTGGCGATCGACTACGAGGCGCGCCGCCAGATCGCGATTCTGGAGGACGGCGGTACCGTCGTGCAGGAAACCCGCCTGTATGACCCCGACAAGAACGAGACCCGCTCGATGCGGTCGAAGGAAGAGGCGCATGACTACCGCTACTTCCCCTGCCCCGACCTGCTGCCGCTGGAAATCGAGCAGGCCTGGGTCGATGACATCGCGGCCCGTATGCCGGAACTGCCCGACGCCAAGAAGGCCCGCTTCATGGCCGACTTCGGGCTGACGGACTATGACGCCAACGTGCTGACGGCGGAACTGGACGCCGCCACCTATTTCGAAGAGGTCGCCCGCGGCCGAGACGGCAAGCAGGCGGCCAACTGGGTCATCAACGAACTGTTCGGGCGGCTGAACAAGGAAGGCCGCACCATCGCCGAAAGCCCGCTGACGGCGGCGCAGGTCGGCGGCGTGCTGGACCTGATCACCTCGGGCGAGATCACCGGCAAGATGGCCAAGGACCTGTTCGAGATCCTCTGGGCCGAGGGGGGCGACCCTGCCGCGCAGGCGGCGAAGCACGGGATGAAGCAGGTCACCGACACCGGCGCCATCGAAAAGGCGCTGGACGAGCTGATCGCCGCCAACCCCGCGCAGGTGGAAAAGGCCAAGGTCAACGCCAAGCTTGCGGGCTGGTTCACGGGCCAGGTGCTGAAGGCCACCGGCGGCAAGGCCAACCCGGCCGTGGTGAACGAGATGGTGGCGCGGAAGCTGGGGCTCTGAGCCCCCGCGCGCTCGGCGCAACTTTGCCGGTGCGGGCGCTTTGTTGCGAAATCCGGCCCGACAGGGCCGGGATGTTGCCGGGGCCAGCACATTCTTTCTTGGACTCGTGCCAAGGCGCCGGTTAACCTTCTTCCGACGATCCGATGTCACAACCCGCGGGGATTTTCATGACGCGGTATGAGTACAAGGTGGTGCCAGCCCCGCGGCGCGGTGAAAAGGCCCGGGGCGCGCGCAGCACCGAAGACCGCTTTGCCCTTGCACTGGCAACCCTGATGAACGGGCTCGGCCGGGACGGGTGGGAATATCTGCGGGCCGACACCCTGCCGGTCGAGGAGCGTCACGGCCTGACCGGGCGGCTGAGCACCAGCTACCAGAACATGCTGATCTTCCGCCGCGTCCTGCCGCAGGCGACCGAACCAGAGGCCGAGGCGCCCGCGCTGGCTGCCCCGACCGCGGCAGATCCGCTGTCCGATCCGGCAACCCCCCGGCTTGCCAGCATCCACACGCTCGAGGCGCCGAAACGGTTCCGGACCCCCCGGCTGGTCACGCCCTTCGGCGAGCGCGGCGGCGCGCCGACCGTAGGCCCCGCCCCCGGCAAGGCCCGGGCCGAGGACAAGGCGCCCCCCGCCGAATAACCTAGCCCGCGTCCAGCGCCAGCGCGTGAATCCGGCCCGTCACCGCGGGGCCAAGCGCGCGGTGGATCGCGCGATGCCGCTCGACCCGGCTCATCGCGGCCAGCGCGGGGGCGCGGATCGTCACCCGGAAATGGCTTTCGCCCGTGCCGTCGTCGCCTGCGTGGCCCGCATGGCGGTGGCTTTCGTTTTCCACCGTCAGGGCGGTCGGCGAAAAGGCCGCCGCCAGTCGTGTCTCGATTTCTGCCAACATCGTCATTTTCCCGGCCCAGCCCCCTTCAACGTCACGCGAAAAACCCTAAACTCTTGCGTCCGAGTCGGAAAGGCAAGCGCATGACCACCCGCCCCCCCTTCGAGTTCGACATCCGCGTGTCGGCCGACAAGAAGCGCCGAACGAAGGGCCGCCGCGGCATGTCCGGCGCCTTCGAGACCTCGACGCGCGCCTGCGACCACCCCGGCTGCCAGGAGACGGGGCAGTACCGCGCGCCGAAATCGCCGGACCTTCTGGACGAATACTACTGGTTCTGCCGCGACCATGTGCGCGAATATAACCTCAAGTGGAACTTCTTCTCGGGTCACACCGAGGAAGAGTTCATGAAGCAGGTCGACAGCGACCGCGTCTGGAACCGCGAGACCAAGCCCTTTGGCAAGCGCGGCGAAGAGGCGCGCGCCTGGTCGCGGCTGGGCGTGGAAGACCCGATGGAGATCCTGGGCGACAAGGCCACCCAGAATCCCGGCCGGGCACAGACCTCGACCCGCAAGCTGCCGCCGACGGAACGCAAGGCGCTGGAGATCCTCGACGCGCGCGACACCTGGACCAAGGTGGAAATCCGCAAGCAGTACAAGGCGCTGGTGAAGGATCTGCACCCCGACATGAACGGCGGCAACCGCGCCGACGAGGACCGCCTGCAAGAGGTCGTCTGGGCCTGGGACCAGATCAAGGACAGCCGGTTCTTCCGCGACTGATCCCGCGGCGCGGCCCTGCACCGATCTTTCGTCCGAAAGATCGGCTGCGAATGTTCGGCGAAAATTCGCGGGCAAGCCAGGTCGGCCGACCCCGTGGTGCCCGCGGAAATCCGCGACAGCCGCCCGCCTTTGCCGCGATCAGGCGGCCCCATGTCGCCCTTCCCCTTGCAGCCCCCCGCGTTATGTTCCATCAAGCCGGGGTTGGATGAAAGGGCGGGCGCGCCGGGCGCCCGGAAGGGATGCGAAAATGGCCGACGGGATGCTGGATGTGAACGCGAAACCGACCGAGGAGATTTCGGTCCGCGATGTCTTCGGCATCGACACCGACATGAAGGTCAAGGGCTTCGCCGCCCGCACCGACCGCGTGCCGACCGAAGACCCGACCTACAAGTTCGACCCCGATACCACGCTCGCCATCCTTGCAGGCTTTGCCTACAACCGCCGCGTGATGATCCAGGGATATCACGGCACCGGGAAATCGACCCATATCGAACAGGTCGCCAGCCGCCTGAACTGGCCCTGCGTGCGGGTCAACCTTGACAGCCACATCAGCCGGATCGACCTGATCGGCAAGGATGCGATCAAGCTGGTCGACGGCCGCCAGGTCACCCAGTTCCAGGAAGGCATCCTGCCCTGGGCGCTGCGCAACCCGACCGCCATCGTGTTCGACGAATATGACGCGGGCCGGGCCGATGTGATGTTCGTGATCCAGCGCGTGCTGGAAGCCGACGGCAAGCTGACCCTTCTGGACCAGAACGAGGTCATCACGCCCAACCCGTACTTCCGGCTGTTCGCCACCGCGAACACCGTCGGCCTGGGCGATACCACGGGGCTGTATCACGGCACCCAGCAGATCAACCAGGGCCAGATGGACCGCTGGTCGCTGGTGGCCACGCTGAACTACCTCAGCCACGATGCGGAAACTGCGATCGTGCTGGCCAAGAACCCGCATTACAACACCGACAAGGGCCGCAAGCAGATCGCCCAGATGGTCACGGTGGCGGATCTGACCCGCACCGCCTTCATGGCGGGCGACCTCTCGACCGTGATGAGCCCGCGGACGGTGATCGCCTGGGCGCAGAACGCGGAGATCTTCCGAAACATCGGCTATGCCTTCCGGCTGACCTTCCTGAACAAGTGCGACGAGCTGGAGCGCCAGACAGTGGCCGAGTTCTACCAGCGCTGCTTCAACGAGGAACTGCCCGAAAGCGCGGCAAGCCAGAGCATGAAGTGACCCGGCCCGCAATGCGGGGAGCCTGAGATGCACATCGGCCTCATCGGCGGCATCGGACCTGCGGCGACGGTGGTTTATTACCAGCGCCTGACGCGGGCTATGGGCGGGCACAGGCTGGAGCTGACGATCGTTCAGGCCGACATTCACGAGTTGATCGCCAACAACCTCGCCGATCGGCGGAATGAACAGGCAGCGGTCTACGCACGGCTGATCGATCGGCTGAAAGCGGCGGGGGCGGATTGTGCGGCGATCACGTCACTGGGCGGGCACTTCTGTTTTGACGAAACGGTGGCGCTGTCACCCCTCCCCCTCGTGTCGGCGGTCGCCCCGCTTGATGCCTATTTCGCCGGGCGGGGCATCGGATGCGTGGGCCTTCTGGGCACCCGCGTGGTGATGCGCACCCGCCTTTACGGCCAGTTGATGCAGACCCGCGCCGTGGCGCTGGATGACGAGATCGAACGCATTGGTCAGATGTATCAGGATGTCGCGGTCGCCGGCACTTGCCCCGAGGCCACGCGGGATGCCTTCTTCGCCGCGGGCCGCCGGATGGTGGACGATCTCGGCGCCGAAGCCGTCGTTCTGGCGGGAACAGACCTCAACCTTGCGTTCGACGACGCGCACGATCCCGGTTACGCTGTGATCGACGCTCTGGATGTACACGTGGCCCTTCTCGCCGAGCTTGCCAGCGGCACAAAGACCCTCGCAGACCTTCGGTGATGCCATGACCAAACCCGCCGACAATCCCGCCGAACCGTTCAAGAAGGCGCTGGCCGAGGCGACCAAGACCATGGCGCATGACGCCGAGTTGACGGTCAGCTATTCGATCGACCCGCCGGGCATGACGGCCGACACCATGCGCCTGCCGCAGGTCAGCCGCCGGATGACCCGCGACGAGGTGCTGCTGGCCCGTGGCACCGCCGATGCCTTTGCGCTGCGCCACCGCTACCACGACGTGAAGACCCACGCCAGATACGCGCCGCAGGGGCAGATGGCGCGGGACCTCTACGAGGCGATGGAAACCGCCCGCTGCGAGGCGGTGGGCGCCCGCGACATGCCCGGCACGGCCACCAACATCGACGCCAAGATCGCGCATGAGGCCGAGCGCAAGGGCTATTCCCAGATCACCCGGCGCGAGGACGCGCCGCTGGCCACCGCCGCGGGCTATCTGGTGCGCCAGCTTGCCAGCGGGCGTCCGCTGCCGAAGGGCGCCGAGAACATCACCAACCTCTGGCGCGGCTTCATCGAGCAGCAGGCCGCGGCCGATCTCGAACATGTGGGCGAGGTGCTGGGCGACCAGGCGGCCTTTGCCCGGCTTGCGCGCAAGGTGATCGCCGACCTCGGCTATGGCGACCAGCTTGGCGACGACCCCGACCAGGACGATGACGAAGGCCAGGACCAGGCCGAGGAAGACGAGGACAACCCCGAAAGCCAGGGCGAGGACAGCGACGACCAGGAAGAGGCCGACGCCAGCCCCGAGGAAAGCCAGGACCAGCAGCAGGATCAGGCGCAGGCTCAGGTCTCGATGGAGGACCAGCCCGACGCCGACATGTCGGACGAGGCCGAGATGCCCGAGGGCGACGCGCCGCTGGAGCCGCCGCCCCCTGCCCCGCATTCCGACGCGGACCCGAACTACACCGTCTATACCACCGATTTCGATGAGGAAATCCGCGCCGAAGACCTGGCAGACCCAGCCGAGCTTGACCGGCTGCGGGCCTATCTGGACCAGCAGCTTGAACCTCTGAAGGGGGCCGTCAGCCGACTTGCGAACAAGTTGCAGCGCAGGCTTCAGGCGCAGCAGAACCGCAGCTGGCTGTTCGATCTGGAAGAAGGCATCCTGGACGCCGGGCGGCTGGCGCGGGTGGTGGCGAACCCCACGACGCCGCTCAGCTTCAAGCACGAGAAGGACACCGAGTTCCGCGATACCGTCGTCACGCTTCTGCTGGACAACTCGGGGTCGATGCGGGGGCGGCCGATCTCGATCGCCGCGATCTGCGCCGATGTGCTGGCCCGCACGCTGGAACGCTGCCAGGTCAAGGTGGAAATCCTGGGCTTCACGACGCGCGCGTGGAAGGGCGGGCAAAGCCGCGAACGCTGGTTGGCCAATGGCCGCCCGCAGGGGCCGGGCCGCCTGAACGACCTGCGCCACATCATCTACAAGGCGGCCGATGCCCCCATGCGGCGCGCGCGGGCCAACCTGGGCCTGATGATGAAGGAAGGCCTGCTCAAGGAAAACATCGACGGCGAGGCGCTGGAATGGGCGCACCGCCGGATGCTCGCGCGGCCCGAGGCGCGCAAGATCCTGATGGTGATTTCCGACGGGGCGCCGGTGGATGACTCAACTTTGTCGGTCAACCCCGCGAATTTCCTGGAAAAACACCTGCGCGACGTGATCTCGATGGTGGAACGCCGCCGCGCGGTGGAACTGATCGCCATCGGCATCGGGCATGACGTGACGCGCTATTACCAGCGGGCCGTGACTATCACAGATGTCGAGCAACTGGCCGGGGCGATCACCGAACAGCTTGCCGCCCTGTTCGAGGCCGACCCCAAGGCCCGCGCCCGCGCGATCGGCCGCGTCACAGGGAGACGTTGATGTTTCAATCCTTCGCCGTGACCGCCCGCCCCGAGCAGGGTCCCCCCCGTCTGGCCGCGCTGCGGGCACGGCTTGCGGCCGAGGGGCTGGCGGGCTTCATCGTGCCGCGGGCCGATGTGCATCAGGGCGAGTATGTCGCCCCGCATGACGAACGTCTGGGCTGGCTGACCGGCTTCACCGGGTCGGCCGGGTTCTGCATCGTGCTGCCGCAGGTGGCGGGCGTCTTCATCGACGGGCGCTACCGGGTGCAGGTGAAAGGCCAGGTGGATCTTGCGCATTACACCCCGGTCCCCTGGCCCGAGGTGAAGCCCGGCGACTGGCTGCGGGAAAACCTGACGGCCGGTGTCGTGGGCTTCGACCCCTGGCTGCACACCCGCGACGAGATCGGCAAGATCGAGGCCGCCCTTGCGGGCACCGGCGTCACGCTGAAGCCGGTGGCGAACATGGTGGACGCGATCTGGCCCGACCAGCCCGCGCCCCCCTGCGGCAAGGTCGTCGTGCACCCGCTTGACTACGCGGGTGAATCCTCGTCCGACAAACGCGCGCGGCTGGCCGCGGAACTGGCCCGCGCCGGGCAGGCCGCCTGTGCCATCACCCTGCCGGATTCGATCTCCTGGCTGTTCAACATCCGCGGCAGCGACGTGGCGCGCAACCCGGTGGTGCATGGCTTCGCGATCCTGAAGGCGGACGGGGCGGTGACGCTGTTCATCGACCCGGCAAAGCTGTCGGACGAGGTGCGCGCGCATCTGGGCGATGCGGCGCTGGCGCTGCCCGGCGATTTCGCCAGAGCGCTGACGACGCTGGCAGGCCCGGTGCGGGTGGATGCGGCGACCGCGCCGCTGGCAGTCTGGCAGATCCTCGAGGCCGCAGGCGTGGCCGCGGTGGCCGGGCAGGACCCCTGCCTTCTGCCCAAGGCGCGCAAGAACGCGGCCGAGATCGCGGGGATGCGCGAGGCGCATCTGCGCGATGCGGCGGCGATGGCGGAATTCCTCTGCTGGCTCGACGCCAACGCGCCCGGCGATCTGACCGAGGTGGACGTGGTGACCGCGCTGGAGGGCTATCGCCGCGCCACCAACAGCCTGCGCGAGATCAGCTTTGAAACGATCTGCGGGTCGGGCCCGCATGGCGCGATCATGCATTACCGCGTGACCGAGGAAACCAACCGTGCGCTGGCGGCAGGCGAACTGCTGGTGGTGGATTCGGGCGGGCAGTATCCCGATGGCACGACCGACATCACCCGCACCATCGCCCTGGGAGAGCCGCCCGCCGAGGCGCGCGCGGCCTTCACCCGCGTCTTGCAGGGAATGATCGCGATCAGCCGCGCGCGGTGGCCGCGGGGGCTGGCGGGGCGCGACCTCGACGGGTTCGCGCGCTATCACCTGTGGCTCGCGGGGCAGGATTTCGACCACGGCACCGGGCACGGTGTCGGCGCCTATCTTTCGGTCCACGAGGGGCCGCAGCGGCTGTCGCGCATCTCCGACGTGCCGCTGGAGGCGGGGATGATCCTGTCGAACGAGCCGGGCTATTACCGCGAGGGGGCCTTCGGCATCCGGATCGAGAACCTGGTGGTGGTGGAACAGGCGCCAGAGTTGCCAGGGGCCGATCCGCGCCCCATGTTCAGCTTCGAGACGCTGACCTGGGTGCCGGTGGACCGCCGCCTGATCGACGCCGACGCCCTCTCGCGGGCCGAGCGCGACTGGCTGAACGCCTATCACGCCGAGGTACGCGACCGGATCGGGCCGCGCGTCTCGGACGCGGCGCGGGCCTGGCTGATCGCCGCAACCGCGCCGATCTGACCGCGATCCGAAGGGGTCGCCTGATGAAAGGGAAGACCCCGATGACGAACGACCACATCCGCATCACCCTCGCCGCAGGCACCTGGGTGGTCCGCGCCGGCGGCGCCGTGCTGGCCGAAAGCGCGCAGGCCCTGGAACTGCGCGAGGGCAGCTATCCGCCGGTCATCTACTTTCCGCGCGGCGACGTGGCGATGGCCTTCCTGGAAGAGACCGGCGGCACCACGACCTGCCCGTGGAAAGGGCAGGCAAAGGCGTTCAGCATCGTGACCAAAAGCGGCCGGATCGACACCGCGGCCTGGTCCTACGAGACGCCGAAGCCCGATGTTGCCGCCATCGCCGGCCATCTGGCCTTCTACCCCGGCAAGGTCACGCTGGAGCAGGTACAGGGGGGCTAAAGCCCCCCCGCCTCTTCCAGAAACGCCACCACCTCGGCCACGCCACGGCCCTGGCGCAGGCTGGCCATCACGAAGGGGCGGCCCGCGCGCGCCGTGCGGGCATCGGATTCCAGCAACACCGGATCGACGCCCACATGGGGCGCAAGGTCGGTCTTGTTCACCACCAGCAGGTCAGAGCGCATGACCCCCGGCCCCTTCTTGCGCGGGATGTCCTGCCCGGCGGCGGTGTCGATCACATAGATCGTCAGGTCGGCCAGTTCGGGGCTGAAGGTGGCGGCCAGGTTGTCGCCGCCCGACTCGATCAGGATCACGTCCAGATCGGGGATCGCGCGGCGCAGGTCGGCCACCGCGGCAAGGTTGATCGAGGCATCCTCGCGGATCGCGGTGTGCGGGCAGCCGCCGGTTTCCACCCCGCGGATGCGCTCGACCGGCAGGGCCTGGGCGCGCATCAGGTATTCGGCATCCTCGCGGGTGTAGATGTCGTTGGTGATGACGCCTACCGAATAGCGGTCGCGCAGGGCGCGGCAAAGCTGCTCGGTCAGCGTCGTCTTTCCGGCGCCGACGGGGCCGCCGATGCCCACGCGCAGCGGGCCGTTGGGGGATGTCATGTGCGGAAGATCCTCGTTTCCATCGTCTCGTGATGCAGGCTGGCCAGATCGGACCCGAAGGCGGCCGAGCCGATCGCGTCAAGCGGCGCGGTCGCGGCCTCGGCGGCAAGGGTCAGGATCACGGGGTGCAGGGCGGCAAGCACCCGCTGCCCGTCGGTCTGGCCCAGGGGCAGGAAGCGGACAGCCGCCTGCACCAGTGCGCCCGCGAAGGCTTGCAGATAAAGTGCCGCCACCTCGGCCGCGGGCAACGCCAGCGCGCGCGCGGCCACGCCCACCGCCACCGGCAGCGGCATCGGGGGCCAGTCGCCCCCGTTCAGCGCATTGGTCGTGCGCAAGAAGGCCGCGCCCTGTTCCATCGCCTCCTGCGCCCGCTCGCGCGAGGGGGCCAGCGCCTCGGCCAGCGCGACAAGGGGGGCGGGATCGCCCCCGTCCATCGCGCGCGCGAGCAGGATCGCATCGGACCGCCCCGCGCCATCGGCCAGCACGGCTTCCAGCCAGGTCTGCAACCCGGCCGCCGTGCGGATGCGGCCCGCATCCATCGCCCATTCCAGCCCGTGCGAATAGGCAAAGCTGCCCACCGGGAAGGCGGGCGAAAGCCATTGCACCAGCGTCAGCAGGCTTGGGTTCACCGCAGAACCTCGGGTTCGGCGCCCTCGGCCCCGTCGGCATCCTCGTCGGGGTCCGTGACATGGGCGGCATGGTGATGGACGGGCCCGTGCGCATGGTCATGCCCGTGGTCGTGGCCCATCGTGCGACCGTGGCCATAGGCGCCGCCCTCGGGGGTGAAGGCGCCCACGATGCGGGTCAGGCGGGCGCCAAGGCCGGTCAGCATGTCGGCCAGCACCCGGTCCTCGCGGATCAGCAGGCGGTCGGCGCGGATCTCGCAGGGGGTGTGGCGGTTGCCGATGTGCCAGGCCAGCCGCGCCAGATCGCCGCGCACCTCGATCAGCGGCTCTTCGGCGGCGCGCACGCCGATCAGGCGGCCGTCCTCCAGCTCGAAGGCGTCGCCCGCCTCCAGGCTGACGGTCTCGGGCAGATCGGCCAGGAACCGCAGCCCCCCCGCGCTCACCAGCGTCTTGCGGCGCAGGAAGCGCGCGTCATAGCCCAGCGTCACCGTGTCTGCGAACACCCCCGGGTGTCCGGCGCGGCGGATGCGGCGGGCGGCGGGCAGATCGGTCATGGCAGGCTCCTCGGCTGGGGTCTGGGTGCAAGCTTACCGCCGGGCATGCCGGGCGTCAGCAGCGATAGGCGGTCGCGGTCAGTTCGGTGACCATCGAGCCGGGCTCGATCTTGTCGAACACCACCGTATTCGCGCCGGACTGCGCCGCCCCGTCGAGGATCGACTTGCGTGCGTAATCCTGCCCCTGCGTCGCGAAGGCACCGTAAAGTCCCGGGCGGTTGCTGAGGTTGATCACATATTTGCACTGCGTCACATCGGCCGCCGTCGCCACGCGGACCGGCGCTGTGGCGATGGACGAGGAATCGTTCATGCAGCCCCCAAGCGCGAGGACAAGGGCGGGCAGCAGGGGCAGAAGGCGAAGCGGTTTCATCGGCCTGCTCGGGGTTGTTATGATTGCCCCGATTGTGCCCCCGCGCCTGTCCGGGGGCAAGCCCCCGAGGCCCCCGCCCGGCAGGAAGGCGCCGCGGTCAGAGGTCGAAGAGGTCGGCAAAGACATGGGCCGGGATCGCCTCGCGCGTCAGGCCGCGGGCGGCCAGCGTGGCGTCGGGCAGCGCGGCCAGCGCCTGCATCCGGTCCAGCCGGGCACGGCGTTCGCGTTCGGCGCGGGGGCCAAGCGGGGCCGAGAAGTAGGCATCAAGCCGGTCGCGGACGAAATCCTGCGCGGAAAGATTGGCGTTTGCCATCGGAAGCCTCCGGAGTTCGGGGTTCCTCCCTGCCTTCGATATGCGCCCGGCAAGCGCGCCGGACAACTGACAGGGGCGCATTGCTGCGATGCAGCAACGGTGGGGCTACCCCTGCCCCGCCAGCGCGCGCCGCAGCGCCTGCAGCCGGTCGCGCAGGTCGGCCATCTCGGCAAGGGGCAACCCCGTGGCGCAACCGATCCGTTCGCTGATCCCCGCTGCGCTGCGCGCCAGCGCCAGCCCCGCCGGGGTCAGGCGCACCCGCACCTGCCGCTCGTCGCGTCCGTCGCGGGCGCGCAGCACCAGACCCGCCGCCTCCAGCCGTTTCAGAAGCGGGGTCAACGTGCTCGTCTCCAGCCCCAGCGCCGCGCCAATCTCGCCCACCGGCCGCCCGTCGCCCCGCCACAGCACCAGCATCGCCAGATACTGCGGATAGGTCAGCCCCAGTTCGGCCAGCAACGGCTGGTAGGCGCGCGTCATCTCGTGCATCGCGCCGTAAAGGGCAAAGCACAGCATCTCGTCCACGGCGGGGGTGATCGGGGCAGGATCGGACATCGGGCACCTCTGCCATCCAGATAAATCGCGCACGACAGGATCGCAAGCGTTGCGAATCGGCTCTGCCGCGACATATATATCGTGCACGATCAAATCGCACGATAAAAGGAGGCTCCGATGAGCGTCGATGTGAAATACCGGACCCGGTCGCAGGCGGTGGGCGGGCGCGACGGCACCGCGCGGTCGCTGGACAGCAACTTTGCCGTGACGATGAGCACGCCAAAGGAAATCGGGGGCAGCGGCGCGCCGGGGGTGAACCCCGAACAGCTTTTCGCCACCGGCTACGCGGCCTGTTTCCTTGGCGCGCTGAAGGTGGCGGCCGCCCAGGCGAAGGTGCGCCTGCCCGCCGAAACCACGATCACCGCCGAGGTGGGCATCGGCCCCCACGCGGCGGGCGGCTTCGGGCTGACGGTGGCGCTTCAGGTCGCGGCGCCGGGGATCGAGCGGGCGCAGGCGCAGGCGCTGATGGACGCCGCGCACCAGATCTGCCCCTATTCCAACGCCACCCGCGGCAACATCGACGTGGCGATATCCGTTGCCTGATCGTGCCCTGCGCGCCGCTGCCCAAGTAAACGGCAGCGGTGCGTTCCGCGACCGCGCAAGAGCCGAGTTTCGTTGCCTCTTGCCGGTCCATGGGAAATAGTGCCGGGGACTGAACGGAGTAGCCCATGCCCGCCCGCATTTCCCGCGCCACCTATGCCGACATGTATGGCCCGACCACGGGCGACCGTGTGCGGCTGGCCGATACCGACCTCATCATCGAGGTCGAACGCGACCTGACCGCCGAGGCGGCGGGGGGCGGCGCCGGGGCGGCGCTTTACGGCGAAGAGGTCAAGTTCGGCGGCGGCAAGGTGATCCGCGACGGCATGGGGCAAAGCCAGGCCAGCCGCGCCGAGGGCGCGGCCGACACCGTCATCACGAACGCGCTGATCGTCGACCATACCGGCATCTACAAGGCCGACGTGGGCCTGCGCGGCGGCCGGATCAGCGGCATCGGCAAGGCGGGCAACCCCGACACGCAGCCGGGCGTGTCGATCGTCATCGGGCCGGGCACCGAAATCATCGCGGGCGAGGGCCGGATCCTGACCGCGGGGGGCATGGACGCCCATATCCATTTCATCGCCCCCCAGCAGATCGAGGACGCGCTGCATTCCGGCCTGACCACCATGCTCGGCGGGGGCACCGGCCCCGCGCATGGCACGCTTGCCACCACCTGCACGCCCGGCCCCTGGCATCTGGGCCGCATGATGCAGGCGGCCGATGCCTTCCCGATGAACCTGGCCTTCGCGGGCAAGGGCAACGCCAGCCTGCCCGCCGCGCTGGAGGAACAGGTGCGTGGCGGCGCCTGCTGCCTGAAGCTGCACGAGGATTGGGGCACCACCCCCGCCGCCATCGACTGCTGCCTGTCGGTCGCCGATGCGCTGGACGTGCAGGTGATGATTCACACCGACACGCTGAACGAATCGGGTTTTGTCGAAAACACCCTGGCCGCCCTGAAGGGGCGCACGATCCACGCCTTCCACACCGAAGGCGCGGGCGGCGGCCACGCGCCGGACATCCTCAAGGTCGTTTCGGCACCGAACGTCATCCCGTCGTCCACCAACCCCACGATGCCCTACACCGTGAACACGATCGAGGAACACCTCGACATGCTCATGGTCTGCCACCATCTCGACAAGTCGATCCCCGAGGACGTGGCCTTTGCCGAAAGCCGCATCCGCCGCGAAACCATCGCGGCCGAGGACATCCTGCACGACATGGGGGCGCTCTCGATCCTGTCATCGGACAGCCAGGCGATGGGCCGGGTGGGCGAAGTCATCATCCGCACCTGGCAGACCGCCCACAAGATGAAGCAGCAGCGCGGCCGCCTGCCCGAGGAGACGGGCGACAACGACAACTTCCGCGTCCGCCGCTATGTGGCGAAATACACGATCAACCCGGCCATCGCGCATGGGCTGTCGCGCTACATCGGCAGTGTCGAGGAAGGCAAGCGCGCAGATCTGGTGCTGTGGTCCCCGGCCTTCTTCGGGGTGAAGCCAGAGATGGTGCTGATCGGCGGCACCATCGTCTGCGCCCAGATGGGCGACCCCAACGCCTCGATCCCCACGCCGCAGCCGGTCTATTCGCGGCCCATGTTCGGCGCCTTCGGGCGCAGCGTGGAACGTTCGGCGGTGGTCTTCACCTCGACCGCCGCCATCGCCTACGGGGTCAAGGAACGGCTGGGCCTGTCCAAGGACCTGCTGGCGGTCGAGGGCACCCGCACCATCGGCAAAGCCGACATGCGGCTGAATGCGGCGATGCCGCAGATCGAGGTGAACCCCGAAACCTACGAGGTGCGGGCGGATGGCGAGCTGCTGACCTGCGCGCCAGCGAAGGAACTGCCGCTGGCGCAGCGGTACTTCCTGTTCTAGCCGCGGCGTGCAGGCGTCTCAGTCCTGTTTCGGCCGCGCCAGCAGTCCCAGCGCGCTCAGCGTCTGCTGGGCAAGCGCGGCCTGAAAGACGGCCGTGCGGCACCAGAAGCAGACCGACGCACGCCACAGGTCAACCGGGGTCATCATCGCAGTCTCCTTCCTGAAGGTGGTGGGCGGGTCAGAGCGGGCCCATCACCGCCTGGTTGAAGCCATAGACCCTGCGGGCGCCGGAATAGGGCACAAGGCGCACCTCGCGCGTCTGGCCGGGCTCGAACCGCACCGCGGTGCCCGCGGGAATGTCCAGCCGCTTGCCGCGCGCCGCCGCACGGTCGAACGACAGCCCCGCGTTGGTCTCGGCAAAGTGGTAGTGGCTGCCCACCTGGATCGGACGGTCGCCGGTATTGGCCACCATCAGCACGGTGACGGGGGCGCCCGCGTTGATCTCGATCTCGCCCGGTGCCGGAAGGATTTCGCCTGGAATCATCGCCCTGCCCTTTCGTCTCAGCGGATCGGATGGTGCACAGTCACAAGCTTCGTGCCGTCGGGAAACGTGGCTTCGACCTGGACATCGTGGATCATCGCGGCGATTCCGTCCATGCACTGATCCGCGCGCACGACATGGGCGCCCGCCTCCATCAGATCGGCGACCGACCGGCCGTCGCGCGCGCCCTCCACCACATAGTCGGTGATCAGCGCGATGGCTTCGGGATGGTTCAGCTTCACGCCGCGGGCCAGCCGGTTGCGCGCCACCATGGCGGCGAGGCTGACAAGCAGCTTGTCCTTTTCGCGCGGGGTCAGGTTCATGCGGTCCTCATATCTGCCAGACACGGGGCAGCGGCGCCCCTCGCAGCACAGTCAAAGCGCGGGCGAGCGCGCGTTTCAAGGGCAGCGCATCCGGCGCGATCAGCCGCGCGACGCAGCGCCCGTTCCAGGCCGAGGCGGCAGCCTCGACCCCCTCGGCGTCAAGCGCGGCGCGCAGCGCGGCCAGCGCATCCTCGGCCCCCGGCGCGACCAGCGCAAGGCTGGCCACCGCCCGCCGACCGCCCAGCGCGGCGGGGCCCGCACGAAGCGTCGCATCGGTCAGCCGCACGGCCTCGGCCAGCACCGGCACCCCGGCGCGGCGGATCTCGCGCCGGTCGTGCAGCGCGATGGTGGCCAGCGTCTCGCCCATCGCCGCGCGGCCCAGAACCAGGGTTTCGCAGAACAGGAACCGAGCATCGCCCGCCATTTCCACCGTCACCAGGCGCGACAGGGCGGCGCGGTCGAACAGGATGGTTTCCTGCGGCAGCCAGTCGAGTGCGGCACCGGGTCCGAGCGTCAGCGCCACCTCGACCTCGGCCCGGCCGTCAGCGGCGGCATAGGCGCGCTCGGCCGTCTGGGTGGTGCCCACCGCCCGCGCCGCGGGCCCCAGCGCCAGCGCGAAGGAAAGCCTGTCGCCCCCGGTCAGCCCGCCGGCCGTGTTCAGGAACACCACCTCGGGCACGTCAGAATGGACGCGCGGCAGGAACGCCTTGGCCGAGCCCGACTGGTGCAGCCGTTCAAGCCCCCGCGCGCCAAGCGTTACCGCCGCGCGCCCGCGGGTGCGTTCCAGAAGGGGGGCAAGGGCGGAACCGTCGGCCATGCGATCTTGTAACCTCTTCCATCAGCCGCGACAGGCAAAGCCGTTGCGGCGGCCCGGCCCTGCGGCGGGTGACACGGGGCTCTGCGCATCTTCCCGCCAGACCTGCCCGATTCCGCGGCACAAGGCAAACGCCGCGGCACTGGAAATCATGCCGCGATTTGTGTAACGCGGGCATATCATGACCCAGACCCTGACCCTTCGCCGACCCGACGACTGGCACCTTCACCTGCGCGACGGCGCGATGCTCGAGGCCGTGCTGCCCGAGACCGCCCGCCACTTCGCCCGCGCCATCGTGATGCCGAACCTGGTGCCGCCCGTCGTCACCGCGAAACAGGCCAACGACTACCGCGAACGCATCCTGAAGGCCCTGCCGAAGGGCATGTCCTTCACCCCGCTGATGACGCTCTACCTGACGGAAGCGACCGACCCCGAGGACGTGACGGCCGCCTTCGCCAATGGCTTCGCCACCGCGGTCAAGCTTTACCCCGCGGGGGCCACGACCAATTCGGCCTCGGGCGTTCGCGACCTCGACAAGGTGATGCCCGTGCTCGAGGCGATGGCCGAGATCGGGATGCCGCTTTGCGTGCATGGCGAGGTGACCGACCCCGCGGTGGACATCTTCGACCGCGAGGCGGTCTTCATCGACCGGGTGCTCGAGCCGCTGCGCCGCAGGCTGCCGGGGCTGAAGGTGGTGATGGAACACGTCACCACGCAAGAGGCGGTGGCCTATGTGCGCACGGCCGACAGCGGCCCGGTCGCCACCATCACCACGCACCACCTGATCATCAACCGCAACCACATCCTGGTGGGCGGGATCCGGCCGCATTACTACTGCCTGCCGGTCGCCAAACGCGAGCTGCACCGGCTGGCACTGCGCGAGGCGGCGACCTCGGGCGATGCGCGCTTCTTCCTGGGCACCGATTCGGCGCCGCATGTCGACCCGCTGAAGGAATGCGCCTGCGGCTGCGCGGGCTGCTTTACCGCGACGAACACGATGTCGATCCTGGCCCATGTCTTCGAGGAGATGGGGCGGCTCGACCGGCTGGAAGGGTTCGCGAGCCTCAACGGCCCCGCCTTCTACGGCCTGCCCGCCAACGCGGACAGGATCACCCTGGTCAAGGGCGCCCCCGTCCCCTATCCGGCCAAGATCGAAACCGGCGCGGGCCCCGTGACCGTGTTCGACCCCGGCTTCCCGCTTCACTGGCACATCGAATGACCGCGCGTTCTTTCTGGTGAAAATATCCCCCGCGGAGCGGCCCCGGGCCAGACCGAGGAGCCTCCGGCGGGGATATTCGAGCCAGAAAGAAGACAACAAAGGACCACGCCCATGCTTCTGCCTTCTTCCTACCCGGCACCCGGGGAAATCGCGCGGCTGACCGCCCGGATGCTGCTGGAGATCAAGGCGGTGCATTTCAACGCCGAGACGCCGTTCACCCTGGCCTCGGGCCTGCCCTCGCCCACCTACATAGACTGCCGCAAGCTGATCAGCCACCCGCGCATCCGCGGCACGCTGATGGATTTCATGGCCGGCACCGTGCTGCGCGAGGCGGGGTTCGAAGCCTTCACCAACATCGCGGGCGGCGAGACGGCGGGCATCCCCTTTGCCGCGATGGTGGCCGAACGGCTGGGCCTGCCGATGACCTATGTGCGCAAGAAGCCCAAGGGCTACGGCCGCAACGCCCGGATCGAGGGCGTGATGGGCGAAGGCGACCGGGTGCTGCTGGTCGAGGATCTGGCGACCGATGGCGGGTCGAAACTGTCCTTCGTCGAGGCGATCCGGGCCACGGGGGCCACCTGCGCGCATACGGCGGTGGTGTTCTTCTATGACATCTTCCCCGGCGCGCGCGAGGCGCTGGCAGAACAGGGCATCAGCCTGCATGCGCTGTGCACCTGGTGGGACGTGCTGGCCGAAGCGCGGGCGCAGGGCGCCTTCGACGCCGCGACCCTGGCCGAGGTGGAAAGCTTCCTGACCGCGCCGCGGGCCTGGCAGGAGGCGCGCAAAGGCTGAAAACCGCCGATGGCCACACCCGTGCGGGCGGGGGAGACCCTGCCGACACGGTGCGGTGAATCACCCAGCCGCTGTGCAAGGCGCGACAGACGCACCCAGATGTGGTAGGCTGAAACAATCCACAGGCCATCCACAGGGTTCTGCCCCGGTTCGCCCCGCGTCATCCACAGGGTTCTTCCTCTTGCCGGATGCAGCCGTTGGCGTATTGAGGCAGGCGGGACAGGAAGTGACCATGACAGAGATAACGCCGATCCGGCCGGGCCTGACGCAAGCCCTCGAACCGGATGTCGCACCGCATAACATCGAGGCCGAACAGCAGTTGCTGGGGGCCATTCTGACCAACAACGACATCTTCGACCGGGTGTCGTCGCTGGTGAAGGCCGAGCATTTCTACGAGCCGGTGCACCAGCGCATCTTCGAGGTGGCGGCGGCCCGGATCCTGAAGAACGCGCTGGCCTCGCCGGTCACGATCAAGGCGTTCCTCGACGACGATCCGGGGCTGAAGGAACTGGGCGGCGCGGCCTATCTTGCCCGTCTGGCGGGAGGCGCCATCGCGGCCTATGCGGCACGCGATTACGCCCAGATGATCTATGATCTGGCTGTGCGGCGCGAGTTGATCGCGCTGGGCCGTGACATCGCGGCCAAGGCCGGCAAGGTCGAGGTGGCCAGCGAGCCCAAGGACCAGATCATCGAGGCCGAGCAGCGGCTTTACAAGCTGGGCGAACAGGGCGTGGCGGAACGCGGGTTCCAGAGCTTCCTGAAGGCCGTGACCGATGCGGTGAACGTGGCCAACGCCGCCTACAAGCGCGACGGCGGGCTTGCGGGCATTTCCACCGGGCTTGTCGACCTGGACAAGAAGCTGGGCGGCCTGCATCCGTCCGACCTGCTGATCCTGGCCGGGCGCCCGTCGATGGGCAAGACCTCGCTGGCCACCAACATCGCCTTCAACATCGCCCGGGCCTACAAGCGCGGCCGCCTGCCCGAGGGCGGCGAGGGCGCGGTGGAAGGCGGCGTCGTGGGCTTCTTCAGCCTGGAAATGTCGGCCGAACAGCTTGCCGCGCGGGTGCTTTCGGAAGCGGCCGAAGTGCCCAGCGAACAGATCCGCCGCGGCGACATGACCGAGGCCGAGTTCCGCCGCTTTGTCGAGGCGGCGAAGGCGCTGGAATCCTGCCCGCTGTACATCGACGACACCCCGGCCCTGCCGATCAGCCAGGTCGCCGCCCGGGCGCGGCGGCTGAAGCGGACGCATGGGCTGGACGTGCTGATGATCGACTACCTTCAGCTTCTGAAGGGCACCTCGAAGGACAACCGGGTGCAGGAAGTGTCGGAAATCACGCAGGGCCTGAAGGCCATTGCGAAAGAGCTGAACATCCCCGTCGTGGCGCTCAGCCAGCTGTCGCGCCAAGTGGAGAACCGCGACGACAAGCGGCCCCAGCTGAGCGACCTGCGCGAATCCGGCTCGATCGAGCAGGACGCCGACGTGGTGATGTTCGTCTACCGCGACGAATACTACCGCGAGCGGGAAAAGCCCGGCGACGACAACCTGGAAGCCATGGCCAAGTGGCAGGAGGCGATGGAACGGGTGCATGGCAAGGCCGAAGTCATCATCGGCAAGCAGCGCCACGGGCCGATCGGCACGGTCGAGCTGAGCTTCGAGGGCCGCTTCACCCGGTTCGGCAATCTGGTGAAACCCTGGCAGAGCGGCAGCGACGCCTACTGACGCCTGGCGCCCCGCCCGGACGCGGGGCGCGCGCGGAGGCGGGCGGACGCGCCCGCTGTTTCAGGCCGCCTCTTCCTCGTCCTCGTCGGCCCCCGACGATTGCCGGTTCCACATCGCGGCATAGCGCCCGCCGCGGGCCAGCAGGTCGTCGTGGCGGCCCTCTTCGACCACCACGCCCTTTTCCAGCACAACGATCCGGTCGGCATCGGCGATGGTCGAGAGCCGGTGTGCGATGGTGATGACCGTGCGCCCCTTGCCCATCGCCTTCAGGCTTTCCTGAATGTCGCGTTCCGTCTGGGTGTCAAGCGCGCTCGTCGCCTCGTCCAGCAGCAGAATCGGCGGGTTCTTCAGCAATGTCCGCGCAATCCCCACGCGCTGCTTTTCCCCGCCCGACAGCTTCAGCCCGCGTTCGCCGACCTTGGTCTGGTAGCCCTCGGGCAGCGACATGATGAAATCGTGGATCTTGGCGGCCTTCGCGGCGGCCTCGACCTCGGACGGTGTCGCATTGGGGCGGCCATAGGCAATGTTGTAAAGCACCGTGTCGTTGAAGAGCACGGTATCCTGCGGCACGACGCCGATGGCCGCGTGCAGGCTGTCCTGCGTCACGTCGCGCACGTCCTGCCCGTCGATGGTCAGCCGCCCGCCCGTCACCTCGTAGAAGCGGAACAAGAGCCGCCCGATGGTCGACTTGCCCGACCCCGAGGGCCCGACGATCGCCACCGTCTGGCCGGCCGGAACACGGATCGTCACGTCCTTCAGGATAGGCCGCGCGGCCTCGTAGCCGAAGGAGACGTGATCCAGCAGCACCTCGCCCCCGGTCACCGAAAGCTCGGCCGCGCCGGGGCGGTTCTCGATCTCGGCGGGCTGGTCGAGCAGGTCGAACATGTCCGACATGTCCATCAGCGCCTGCCGGATTTCACGGTAGACCGTGCCAAGGAAACCCAGCGGCTGGGTGATCTGCATCATGTAGGCATTCACCATGACGAAATCGCCAACCGACAGGCGACCTTCCTGCACACCGATCGCGGCCATCACCATCACCGCCACAAGACCCGCGGTGATGATCAGCGTCTGGCCGAAGTTGAGGAAGGCCAGCGATTGGCCGGTCTTGACCGCGGCCGTCTCGTACCCCTCCATTGCGCCGTCATAGCGCATGGCCTCGCGCGACTCGGCGCCGAAATACTTCACCGTCTCGAAGTTCAGCAGACTGTCGATCGCCTTCTGGTTCGCGTCGGTGTCCTGTTCGTTCATCTGGCGGCGGATCTGCACCCGCCATTCGGTGACGCGGAAGGTGAAGAGCACATAGACCGTGATCGAGACAGCAACGACCAGCGCATACCAGACGGTGAAGATCGAGGCGAAGATCACCAGCACGATCATCAGTTGCAGGATCAGCGGCCCGACCGAGAACAGCGTGAAGCGCAGCAGGAAGTCGACACCCTTCACCCCGCGCTCGATCACCCGGCTCAGGCCACCGGTCTTGCGGGTGATGTGATAGCGCATCGAAAGGCGGTGGATATGCGTGAAGGTTTCCAGCGCCAGCCGCCGCAGCGCCCGCTGGCCCACCCGCACGAAGATCGCGTCGCGCAATTCGCCGAACGCGGTGTTGAACAGCCGCGACACGCCATAGGCCACCGTCAGCCCCACGGCACCCAGCGTCAGCAGCCACGCCTCGCCCCGGCCCGTATGGGCCAGGCTGTCGACCGCGGCCTTGTAGAAGAACGGCGTCACCAGCGAGGCCATCTGCGCCAGCACCAGCGCCACCAGCGACGCGACCACGCGCCGCTTCACCCAGCCCTGCCCCTGCGGCCAGAGATAGGGAAGGATGCGGCGGATGGTGCGCATGGGGCCCTTGCGCCCCGTCCGGGCGGCGCCGGGATCGGTATGGGTCATGACCTGCTCCTCAACTGGGCGTTACCTAGGCCGCCGCGCGGGAAAAGGCCAGTGGGCGGCGCTCAGGGCGTGCCCGGCACCGCGAAGACCTGGCCCGGATAGATCAGGTTCGGATCGCGGATCTGGTCGCGATTGGCCTGAAAGACCTTCACATACAACATCCCGCTGCCCAGGTTGCGTTCCGCGATGCCCCAGAGCGTATAGCCGGGTTGCACCGTGACGATGGCCGCGCGGACCCCCACCTGCGGTCCGCCGGTCACACCCGCGGCCTTCAGCGCAGCGGGGGATTCGCGCTTGAACGGGGTCTCGAACCGCGAGGTGACCTGACCGGCAGCGTCCAGCTCGTCGGCCCGCAGGGTGTGCACGCCCTCGGCCAACTCGGGCATCTGCAGGGTCCAGCGGCCATCGGCGCCGATCGGGGCGGTCGTGACCGGCCGGTTGTCGACATAGAGCCGGACACTGGCCGAGGGCGTGCCGTGCCCGGCCAACTCGACCGCGCCGCTGTCGGCGTAGGAAATCGCGTCGATGCCCACATTCTTCTGCACGGCGGCCGGGCCACCGGGTTGCAGCACGGTCACCTGCCCCTTGTCGGTCAGCAGAACCGCGGGCGCCTGCGGGGCGGCAGGCTCGGCGGGGGTGCCGACCGTGGTGCCGCTGCCGACGGCGGCGTCGGGGGCCGTCGGCGCGCTGCCTGCGGCGGCAGGGGCGCTGGCGGCGGCGGCGCCTGCCGCGGCCACCTCCGCGGCGGTGGGCGAGATCAGGACACTCTGGCTGCCCTCGACGACGCTGCCATCGGGCAGGGTCTGGCGCAGCGTGACCGTGCGCGGGGCGCTGGCGGCGGGCAGGTCGAACATCGCGGCAAACCGGCCGCCATCATCGACCTTGGCCGAGGCCGCCTCGGCCCCGCCGATCCGGATCGAGACGGTGGCACCGCCCTCGCCCCGCCCGGCCACCAGCGCGTGGCCATCGGGGGTGACACGGAGCACATCGAAGCTTGGCGCCACCGCGGCGGGCGTCGTCGCCTCGGCCGTGGCGGGGGCGGGCGCTCCGGTCGCGGCAGGAGCCTGTGCGGCGGGAGCCTGTGCGGCCTGCGCAGCGGGCGCTTCTGCCTGTGCGGCGGGCGTCGTCGGGGAAGGGGCCGTTGACGCGGCCGCCGGGGCCTCGGCAGGCGTGGCGGGTGCGGGCGTCGCAGGTGCGGGCGTGGCGGGGCTGCTGGCGACAGGCGCCGGGACGGGTGGCGCAGGCATCGGCTGCGGCGGGCGCGCCACCAGATAGGTCAGCGCGGCGACCGCGATGACACCCGCGGCGATGATCCCCGCGCGGCTTCCCGCGCCGAGTTCCTTCCAGTCCTTCATCCCACTTCCCCGCGTGCCGGATCGTGTTCCCCCGACCCTTGAGCCCCCCTATCAACCCCGCTATCAGGGGCCAACGCAACCCCTTTAACGAAGGCTTTCGCCAATGGCCCCTGCCCTGCGCTCTGTCTGCGTCTATTGCGGTTCGCGGCCCGGCGCGCGCCCCGCCTATGTCGACGAGGCCCGCGCCCTGGGGCAACTGATCGCGGCAGAGGGCTGGCGGCTGGTCTATGGGGCGGGCGATGTCGGCCTGATGGGCGAGGTCGCGCGCGCGGCGCAAGGCGCCGGGGCGCGCACCTTCGGCGTGATCCCGACCCATCTGTTCAGCCTTGAACGGGGCAAGCGCGATCTCTCGACGCTGGTCGTGACCGAGACGATGCACGAGCGCAAGAAGGTGATGTTCATGAATTCGGACGCCATCGTCGTGCTGCCCGGCGGGGCGGGAACGCTGGACGAATTCTTCGAGGTGCTGACCTGGCGCCAGCTTGACCTGCACGCGCGGCCGATCTTCCTGCTGGATACCGAAGGCTACTGGCAGCCGCTGCTGGCGCTGATGGGCCACATCATCGCCGAAGGCTTCGCCCCCCCGGTCATGGCCGATTTCGTGCAGGCCGTGCCGGATGTGGCGACGCTGGCCGACGCGCTGCGCGCCGCGCTCAACTGAGATCGACCACCGTGATCTCGGGCGGCATCCCGAACCGGACGGGAATGCCGGAATACCCGACGCCGCCGGAAATGACGATGTGGTGCCCCCGCTCCTCCACCACGCCATAGGCATAGCGGTTGCCGTAGTTCGACGGCACCACCGGCGACCAGCCGAACAGGCGCACCTGCCCGCCATGCGTATGCCCGCTCAGCGTCAGCGCCACCCGCTGCGGGACGTGGGGGAAGATGTCGGGTTCGTGCGCCATCAGGATCACCGGCGCATCGTCGGTCACCTGCGCAAGCGTGGCGGGCAGGTCGTCGACCCCGGTCCAGCCGCCCTGCCCGTTGGGAAACGCGATCTGGTCGCCCAAGCCCGCCAGCCAGAAGGCCCCCGGCCCCTGCCCGATCTTCACCGCCTGGTTCTGCAGCACCGGGATGCCCGCGCGTTCCAGCGCAAGCCCGGTGCGCGTGGGTCCGGCGCGGCGGCTCTGGGCGGCCAGATCCTGCCACCAGTCATGGTTGCCCAGCACCGCATGAACGCCAAGCGGCGCCGCCAGCCCGGCCAGCAGCGGGCAGCTTTCCTCGGGCGGGATGGCGCGGGTGCGGTACTTGGATGACGCGGGGATGTCGCCCAGGATCAGGGTGATGTCGGGCGACAGCGCATTGGTGCGGTCGATCACCTGCTGAAGCCGCGCCAGCGACAGGTAGGGCTCGCACAGGTGCAGGTCGCTCAGGATCGCGATCCGCAGCGCCTGCCCGGCGGGCCAGCCCTGCGGCCGGATCGCCCAGCGCTGCACGCGAAGTTCCAGCGCGGGTTCCACAAAGAACCCGTAGACGGAAGCAGCGAGGCCCGCCAGGGGGATACCCAGCAGGCCCCGCAGGAAGGTTCGACGGTCGATCACTGCCGGATCAGAGGCGCGAGGCCACGTCTTCCCAGTTCACCAGGTTGTTCAGGAAGTTCGTCAGGTAGGCCGGGCGCTTGTTGCGGTAGTCGATGTAGTAGCTGTGTTCCCACACGTCGCAGCCCAGCAGCGTGGTCTGCCCGAAGCAAAGCGGGTTCACGCCGTTCTCGGTCTTGGTGACCTTCAGCGCGCCGTCCTTGTCCTTCACCAGCCAGCACCAGCCCGAGCCGAACTGGCCCGCGCCCGCAGCGGCGAACTCTTCCTTGAACTTGTCGACCGAGCCGAACGACTCGGTGATCGCCTTTTCCAGCGCGCCCGGCATGGCCTTCTTGCCCGGCCCCATCATCTGCCAGAACTGCATGTGGTTCCAGTGCTGCGAGGCGTTGTTGAAGATGCCGTTCTGCGCCACGGCGCCCGCCTTGTAGGTGCCGCGGATGATGTCTTCCAGCGACTTGCCTTCCCATTCGGTCCCGGCGATCAGCTTGTTGCCGTTGTCGACATAGGCCTTGTGGTGCAGGTCGTGGTGATACTCCAGCGTTTCCTTCGACATGCCGAAGGCGGCCAGCGCGTCATGGGCATAGGGAAGATCCGGAAGTTCGAAAGCCATGGTGCGATCCTTTCGCGCAAGGGGGTCGTCTGGGGGGGAATAAGGCCCTTCGGGACGGGAAGGTCAAGGGCAACCGGCGCGCGGCACGGCTGCGTGATCGGCGGGGGCCGGGTTCGGGCCGGGGCCGAGGCGCCCCGGGCAAGCGTCACTGCGGGGTGCAGCCCCCCGAGCCCTGGGCCAGCGGATTCTCGTACCCGCCCAGCACTTCGGCCGTCATCGTCAGCGGACCGCCGCGCACATAGACCGCCTTGTAGGCGACATCGAACTCGGCGGCCGCGCCGCGCGAGCTGGTGCCCTTCAGCCCCCGGACCACCCATTTCAGGCGCAGGCGCTGGGGCGAATCCTCCTCGACCTCGACCGACATGGGGGCGCCCACCGTCGCCTTCACCAGACCATCCCAGACATCAACCTGCCCCGGCGCCTGCATCTCCATCAGGAAGATGCGCGCAGGCAGCAGACCCTGCCGCAGGGTCAGGTGGCAGTCATAAACCAGGCGCGGCTTGACCGTCTGCGCCTGCGCGCCCGTCACCGCAATCGCCCATCCAAGGGCCAGACCACTTACACGCAACCACCGCATCATCACGCACTCACTCGATATGCTGCCCCTGTGCCTTCCGCCGGGATCGCGCGCCCGTCCTTTGCGGCCCGCAACGCCCCCTGCCCCTCACGGTGCCGACCGCGGACCGTCCGCATGCCGCCACGGACCGTCGGTCCGCCGCGCGCACGCCATCGGGCAGACCCTTCCGGCGGATAATGGGGTGGAACAGCCCACACGTCAGGCGCCCGCGCCCGATCGACGCCTCGGATGCCAAGCCGGGGGCGGCCATGCGGATATGCTGCAACGAAGGGCCGGGCCGCACGCGACTGGCCCGACGACACGCCGGGCGTGAAGGCGGAACACCGCATACAATCACCACTGATACTCCCGCATCACGCCCGGACGGCGAAACGTTAGGTGCGCCCCGGTTGTGAGGCAAGCAAAAAGTCGCCTTTCCGCCACATCAAATCGCCCCGCCGCAGCCCGGCGCGGCGACGTGTCACCAGACGCCGACCTCGCTGCCCGCCGTGGCCGAGGTCGTCAGAAGGTCGAACACATAGCGCCCGACCGAGCGGAAGCAGACCAGCGTGAACTCGTCGGGCCCGCTCATCCAGAACGCGGCGGCCACCTGCGCGGTGCGGGTGCGGCGCAGCTCGCCAGGCGCGAAGACCGCCGGGGCCAGATCGACGGGCGCGAGCTTCATCAACACCTCGCGGGCCCGCGGCCCGGCGATGCGGAAGGTGGCACGCGCGTCCGAGACATCGACGGCCAGATGATGTTCGCCCGCAAGGGCCGCCTCCAGCACGGCCAGCGTGGCGGGAACCTCGGCATAGGGCAGCCACAGCAGCAGTTCGTCGGGCGACATCCAGCCCGCCGCGCGCGCGCCTGCCGTCTCGATCCGCCGCGGCGCGGGCACGGCCATACCCACGGCGGCCTGCACCGCCGCCGCCAGCGCGGCCGAGGCCAGATCGCCGCGCAGCGTGATCATGCCCTGCGGCCCGAATTCCGTGACCGTGGCGAAGCCCTCGGAACGGGCGCCACCCAGCGCGCTGACGGCGCCTGCGTTGACCGGATCAGACATTCTGCTTCTCCCCGTCCTTGTCGTAGAAGACCGGATCGACAATCCGGGCAATCACCGAGCCGCCGCCGATCTTCGGGAATTCCACGGTCTGCCCCATCCGTTCGGGCCCGCGCCGCACCAGCCCCATGGCGATGCCGCGCTTCAGCGTGGGCGAATAGTAGGTCGAGGTCACCCGCCCTTCGGTGTTGCGCTGGCCGTTCGCATTGGTGCCCGGCGCCACCGCATAGGCGCCATCCGGGATCACCGAACCGTCAAGGCTTTCAAGCCCCACCAGCTTCCAGCGGTCGGGGTCGGTCATGTGGACCCGCTCTTGCCCGCGCTTGCCCAGATAGTCGGCCTTCTTCTTGCTGATCGCCCAGCCCAGGCCCAGATCCTGCGGGATCACCGTGCCGTCGGTCTCGTCGCCGATCATGATGAAGCCCTTTTCGGCCCGCATGATGTGCAGCGCCTCGGTGCCATAGGGCATCGCGCCGAACGCGGCTCCGGCCGCCACCACGGCATCCCAGAACGCCCGGCCTTCCGACGCGGGAACGGCGATTTCGTAGCTGAGTTCCCCCGAGAACGAGATCCGGTAGACCCGCGCGCGGAACCCGCCCAGCCGCCCGTCGGCCCATTGCATGAAGGGCAGCGCCTCTTTCGAAACGTCCATTCCGCCCAGCTTTTCCAGCACTTCGCGCGCCTTCGGGCCGACCACGGCGATTTGCGCGTATTGCTCTGTCAGGTTGGCGGTATAGACCTTCCAGTCCCACCACTCGCACTGAAGCCAGTCTTCCATCCAGGCATGGATGCGGTCGGCCCCCCCCGAGGTGGTGTGGCACAGCCAGGTATCCTCGGAGATCCGGGCAACCACCCCGTCATCGGACAGGAAGCCGTTCTCGTTGCACATCAGGCCATAGCGGCACTTGCCCACCGGCAGGGTGGACATGACGCCGGTATAGAGCATGTCGAGGAAGCGCCCCGCGTCGGGCCCCTTCACCAGGATCTTGCCCAGCGTCGAGGCGTCAAGCAGCCCCACGTTCTCCCGCGTGTTCAGCACCTCGCGATGCACCGCCTGTTCGGTCGTCTCGCCCGCGCGCTTGAAGCAATACGGGCGACGCCAGAGGCCCACGGGCTCCCATTCCACCCCGTTGGCCTCGTGCCAGGCGTGGATCGGCGTGCGGCGCAGCGGCTGGAAGATCTCGCCCCGCGCCTCGCCCGCCAGCGCGCCCAGCGTGACGGGGGTGTAGGGCGGGCGGAAGGTTGTCGTACCGACCGCCGGAATGGGCGTGTTCAGTGCCGTCGCAAGCACGGCAAGGCCATTGATGTTGCTCAGCTTTCCCTGATCCGTCGCCATCCCCAGCGTGGTATAGCGCTTGGTATGTTCGACCGAGGTGTAGCCTTCGCGGGCGGCAAGCTGAACGTCGCTGACCTTCACGTCGTTCTGGTAGTCCAGCCACATCTTCATCTTCAGCTTCGGCCCGGCGCCCTGCGGCATGGTCCAGACCGGCAGCATCGGCGCCTCGGGTTCGGCCACTGCCAGAGGCGCGGGGGCCAAGCCACCGGCCGCACCCATGTCCGACGCGGCGCCGCGTCCGGCGGCATCGGCATCGGCCAGGCAGGCGCCCGCCAGAAGCGCGCCGCTGGCCGCCCCGGCCGCGATCACGAAGCCCGCCCCGTCGGCGCCGGTCGGCGGTTTTGCCGGGTCGGGGCAGAACATCGCCTGCGCCTCGTCCCACAGCAACTTGCCGCCGCAATGGCTCCACAGGTGGACCACGGGCGACCAGCCGCCCGACATGGCCACCGCATCGCAGGCCACCTCTTCCAGCACCGCGCCCTCGCCCGCCTGCAGGCAGAGCGAAACGCCGGTCACGCGGGTCGTGCCCTTGACCTTGGCGATGGCGCGGCCGGTTTCCACCCGGATGCCCGCGGCGCGCGCCGCCTGCGGCAGCGGCCCGTCGGCCACCGGGCGCGCATCGACGATCACGGGCACGATCAGCCCCGCCGCCTTCAGCGCCAGCGCGGTGCGATAGGCGTCGTCGTTGTTGGTCACCACCACGGTGCGGTCGCCGGGCGACACCGCCCAGTTCACCACATAGTCGCGCACCGCCGAGGCCAGCATGACACCGGGGATGTCATTGCCTGCGAAGGCCAGCGGGCGTTCGATCGCGCCGGTGGCCGCGATGACGCGCCCCGCCCGCACCCGCCACACGCGGTGCTTCGGCCGCCCGTCGCCGGGGGTGTGATCGGCCACCTTCTCGTCCACCAGCACATAGCCGTGGTCATAGACCCCGGCCGCCATCGCCCGCAGCCGCAGCGTGACATTCGGCATCTTTTCAAGCGCTTCAACGGCGTCTTTGACCCAGGCCCCGGCGGGTTTGCCGTCGATGGTCACGCCATCCACCGGCGCCCGGCCGCCCCAGTGGGCCGCCTGTTCCACCAGAAGCACCCGCGCCCCTGCGCGCGCTGCGGCCAGCGCGGCCTGAAGCCCCGCGATGCCGCCGCCCGCAACCAGGACATCGGTGAAGAAATAGCAGTATTCGTAACGGTCTGCGTCACGTTCCTGCGGCACCTTCCCAAGCCCCGCCGACTGCCGGACGATGGGTTCGAACAGATGCTTCCACGCCGCCCGCGGATGGATGAAGGT
This sequence comes from Pseudomonadota bacterium, assembly GCA_021845805.1. GTDB lineage: Bacteria > Pseudomonadota > Alphaproteobacteria > Rhodobacterales > Rhodobacteraceae > Solirhodobacter. Next base: position 45,134 of record JAJZVD010000021.1, read on the forward strand.
CTTGTAATAGAACCCCGCGGGCAAGAGCCGCGCGGCATAGTTGTTCAGCACGCCCACGTCGAACTCGAGGCTGGGCCAGTGGTTCTGGCTGGTGCAGGCCAGCCCGTCGAACAGCTCGGTCGTGGTGGTGCGCTGGTTCGGCTCGAACCGGCCGCCCTGGCCAAGATTGACCAGCGCGTTCGGCTCCTCGGCGCCCGCGGCCACCACCCCGCGCGGGCGGTGATACTTGAAGCTGCGGCCGACCAGCATCTGGTCGTTGGCCAGAAGGCCCGCCGCCAGCGTGTCGCCCGCGAAGCCCCGCAGGCGCTTGCCGTTGAAGGAAAACTCCACCGATGTCGTGCGGTCGATCAGACGGCCGCCCTGGGCCAGACGGGTGCTCATTTGTAGCCCTCCCACCCGGGCCGCTTCGCCTTGATCTTCGCGATCAGCTCTGCCGGGGGTTCCTTGGATTGCGCCGGATAGGTGCCGAACACCTCGAGCGTGGCGGTGCAGCGGGCGGCCAGGAACCATTTCCCGCAGCCGTAGGCATGGCGCCAGCGTTCGAAATGCACGCCCTTGGGGTTCTTCCGCGCGAACATGTAGCTTTCGTAATCATCATCGGTCGAGCCGGGCCCGAACCGCTTCAGATGCGCCTCGCCGCCGGGGGCCAGCTCGGTTTCCTCGGCCTTCACGCCGCAGTAGGGGCAGGTCAGGGTCAGCATGTCTCGCCTCGCGCGTCCCGAATTCTCGCCGAAAATTCGCGGCCATTTCTCGCAGAAAGATTGAAACCGGCAGCCATCAGTGTGCCACCCCGGCCGCCACGCTCTCGTCGATGAAGCGCCCCTCGCGGAACCGCTCCATCCCGAAATCGGCGGCCAGCGGCGAATGGCCCTTGGCCATCAGTTCCGCCATCGCCCAGCCAGAGCCCGGGATCGCCTTGAACCCGCCGGTACCCCAGCCGCAGTTGATGAAGCAGTTGCCCAAGGGCGTCTTCGAGATGATGGGCGAGCGGTCGCCGGTCATGTCGACGATCCCGCCCCACTGGCGCAGCATCTTCAGCCGACTGATGATCGGGAAGGTCTCGATCAGCGCGCGCAGGGTTTCCTCGACATGCTGGAAGCTGCCGCGCTGGGTGAAGTTGTTGAACCCGTCGGTGCCGCCGCCGATCACCATCTCGCCCTTGTCGGACTGGCTCATGTAGCCGTGCACCGTGTTGGCCATCACCACCACGTCCATGCAGGGCTTGATCGGCTCGCTCACCAGCGCCTGAAGGGCTACTGCCTCGACCGGCAGGCGGAAGCCCGCCATCTCGGCCACCTGGCCAGAATGCCCGGCGACGACGATCCCCAGCTTCTTGCAGGCGATGGCGCCGCGGGTGGTCTCTACCCCGGTCACCTGCCCGCCCTCGGACCGCACGCCGGTGACCTCGCATTGCTGGATGATGTCCATCCCCATGTCGGAACAGGCGCGGGCATAGCCCCAGGCCACGGCATCATGGCGCGCCGTGCCGCCGCGCGCCTGATACAGCGCGCCCAGCACCGGATAGCGCGGCCCGTCGATGTTGATGATCGGCACCAGTTCCTTGACCTTGGCAGGCTCGATCCATTCGGTCGCGACACCTTGCAGCGTGTTGGCGTGCACCGTGCGCAGGTAGCCGCGCACCTCGTGATGGGTCTGCGCCAGCATCAGCAGGCCGCGTGGGCTGAACATCACGTTGTAGTTCAGATCCTGGCTCAGCGTCTCGTAAAGGCTGCGCGCCTTCTCGTAGATCGCGGCCGAAGGGTCTTGCAGGTAGTTCGACCGGATGATCGTGGTGTTGCGCCCGGTGTTGCCGCCCCCCAGCCAGCCCTTCTCGATCACCGCGACATTGGTGATGCCGAAGTTCTTGCCCAGGTAATAGGCGGTGGCCAGGCCATGCCCCCCGGCACCGACGATCACCACGTCATAGGCGGCTTTCGGCTGCGGCGCGCGCCAGGCGCGCTCCCAACCCTCGTGATAGCGAAGCGCCTCGCGGGCGATGGCAAAGACGGAATAGCGTTTCATCGGCGGCTCGATTCCCCATGGCCCGGCCCGGCGGGCCCTGCTCGCGTTCTGGATCAGCCCGGGTTTAGCGCCGCACTCCCATGCGGCGCAATCGGGTAAAAATGCGACATCCCCCTGCGACAGCCTGCCCCGACCCCTGCGCGGTCATTCCAGCGATTGTGCCTTCCTCGGCCCCGCGTTCCGCCTTACATGAGAAAGCAAAGGAGACCGGCATGATTGACTGGCAATTCTGGCTCGCGGCCGGCGGGATGACCGTTGTGGTGTCAGGGCTGATGCTTTTGGGGCTGAAGGCGGGGCGTGATGGCGACGCGACGGCGGCCTATGACCTGCAAGTCTATCGCGACCAGTTGAAGGAGGTCGATCGCGACCTCGCGCGCGGGATGATCGGCGCCGAAGAGGCCGGGCGGCTGCGCACCGAGGTGGCCCGCCGGGTGCTGGAGGCCGACCGCGCGCTGAAGGGGGCAACCGCCGCCGTCCGGGCGCCCCGCTGGGCGGGCTGGCTGGCCGTCGGCGGGATCGTGGCGGCCGCGCTCGGCGCGCTGGCGATGTATGCCGACATCGGCGCGCCGGGCTACCCCGACATGCCGATCGCCGAACGCTACGCCGCCGCCAAATCCGACCGCGACAACCGTCCGCACCAGGCCGCGCTGGAGGCCAAGACGCCCACGCCCGACGACAAGGGCGCGGACCCGCAGTTCCTTGACCTGATGGCCAAGCTGCGCAGCGCCGTGCAGCAGCACCCCGATGACCTGCGCGGCCAGCAGTTGCTGGCGGAAAACGAGGCAAAGCTTGCCCACTATCCCGCCGCCTGGCGTGCCCAGGCCGAGGTGATCCGGCTGAAGGGCGACAAGGCGACCGCCCAGGACTATGCGACGCAGGCCGCGCTGATGATCCTGGCGACCCGCGGCGAAGTCGCCCCCGAGGCCGATGCCCCCCTTCTGAAGGCGCTCCAGCTTGACCCGAAGAACGGCACCGCGCGCTATTACATGGGGCTGATGTTCCTGCAGACCGGGCGGCCCGACCTGACCTTCCAGCTCTGGGCGCCGCTGCTGAACGACAGCCCGTCGGACGCGCCCTGGGTGGCGCCGATCCGCTCGCAGATCGAAACCGTGGCCGAACTTGCCGGGGTCACCAACTTCAGCCTGCCCGACGTCGCCGGCCCCGGGCCGGGCGCCGCGGACCTGCAGGCGGCGGCGGGCATGACCCCCGAGGCGCGCCAGCAGATGATCCGCGGGATGGTCGAACAACTGGCCACCCGGCTCGACAGCCAGGGCGGCAGCGCCGACGAATGGGCGCGGCTGATCCGCGCCTACGGGGTGCTGGGCGAGGCCGACAAGCAGAAGGCCGCGCTGGCCAGGGCCGAGACCGCCTTCGCCAGCGCGCCCGATGACCTGGCCAAGGTTCAGGCCGCGGCGCAGGCCCCCGCCCCGGGGGCGCCCCCCCAGGGCAGCGTCGCGGGACCCAGCGCGGGCGATGTCGCCGCAGCGCAGGACATGAGCCCGGCCGACCGCCAGACCATGATCGCGGGGATGGTGGGCAAGCTCGCCGACCGGCTCGCCACCCAGGGCGGCACCGCGGCGCAATGGGCGCAACTGATCAACGCCTATGCCGTGCTGGGCCAGACCGACAAGGCGAAGGACGCCTGGGCGAAGGCGCAGGCCGCGATGGCGGGCAACCCCGCCGATCTGGCCATCGTACGCGCGGCCGCCGAAAAGGCGGGGGTCGCCGGATGAGCGTGTTCGAGGACATCGCCGATTTCGCCCGGGCGGTGCCGCCGATGCGGGCGCTGGCCGGGCTTGACCTGGGCGAAAAGACCATCGGCGTCGCGATCTCGGACCGGCTGCTGTCCATTGCGACCCCGACCGAAACGGTCCGGCGCACCAGGTTCACCGACGACGCCGCGGCCCTTCTCGCCATTGCGAAGGCGCGCGAACTGGGCGGGCTTGTCCTTGGCCTGCCGCGCAACATGGACGGATCGGAAGGCCCCCGCTGCCAGTCCACCCGCGCCTTCGCCCGCAACCTGACCCGGCTGACCGACCTGCCCATCGGCTTCTGGGACGAGCGGCTGTCGACCGTGGCGGCCGAACGCGCGCTGATCGAGGCGGATACGTCGAGAAAACGTCGCAAAGAGGTCATCGATCACGTCGCGGCAGGCTATATCCTGCAAGGGGCGCTCGACCGGTTGCAGCGCCTCAGAGGGGTAGACGCGCCGTGAAGGACGACATCTGGCACCGCGACGAGATCGAAAGCCCGTGCGTGAAGATCTGCGTCGTCCACCCCGAGGCGCGGCTCTGCGTGGGCTGCCTGCGCACCATCGACGAGATCGGCCGCTGGTCGAAGATGACGCCCGCCGAACGCCGCGAGATCATGGCCGCCCTGCCCGACCGCGCGCCCGAACTGACCCGCCGCCGCGGCGGCCGCGCGGCCCGGCTGCAACGCTAGCCGCCCCCGCCGGGGCGCTGCCCCCTTGGTTTTCCCGCCCTGCGCCGGTATAGCTCTGCCGCTGCCCTGATCCCGCTGGAAGACCATGCCCCATCCCCCCCACCGCCTCTCGGTCGCGCCGATGATGGACTGGACGGACCGGCACTGCCGCGTCTTCCATCGCACGCTGAGCCGCCACGCGCTTCTCTACACCGAGATGGTGACCTCGGCCGCCGTGGTGCATGGTGACCGGTCGCGGCTTCTGGATTACGACGCGGCCGAACATCCGGTCGCGCTGCAACTTGGAGGCTCCGATCCGCGCGAACTGGCCGAGGCGACCCGGATCGCCGCCGACTGGGGCTATGACGAGGTGAACCTGAACTGCGGCTGCCCGTCAGACCGTGTGCAGTCGGGCTGCTTCGGCGCGGTCCTGATGCAGCGCCCCGGGCTGGTCGCCGACTGCGTGGCCGCGATGATCGCGGCCAGCCCGGTCGAGGTCACGGTGAAATGCCGCATCGGCGTCGACGACCAGGCCCCGGACGCGGCGCTGCCCGCCTTCCTCGAGACGGTCGCCGCCGCAGGGGTGCGCCGCTTCACCATCCACGCCCGCAAGGCCTGGCTGCAGGGCCTCTCGCCGAAGGAAAACCGGGAAATCCCGCCGCTCGACTATCCGCTGGTGCTGGCGATGAAACGCGCCTTCCCGGCGATCGACATCTCGATCAACGGGGGCATCGCCGATCTGGACACCGCCGCGACGCTCCTCGCCCAGGGGATGGACGGCGTGATGATCGGCCGCGCCGCCTACCACGACCCCGCCGCCATCCTGATCGACGCCGACCGGCGGTTCTGGAACGCATCCCCCGGCCCGACCCCGGTCGAGGCGGTCGAGGCGATGCGCCCCCATATCGCGCGCCACCTCGCCGCGGGCGGGCGGCTGCACCAGATCACGCGCCACATGCTGGGCCTCTTCCACGGGCGCCCCGGCGCGCGGCTCTGGCGCCGCGTACTGTCCGAACGCGCCACCCTGCCCGGCGCCGGGCTGGAAACGCTCGATGCGGCCCTGGCCGAAGTGACGCGCGCCGCCGCCTGAGCGCGCCCCCCCCTTTTCCGGTCCCCAAATATCCCGGGGGGGCAGCGCCCCCCGGCAACGCCTCAGCCCCGCGCCATCCGCGACAGGACGAAGGCTACGCCCCCGCAGACGGCGATCGCCACCAGCATCGGCAGCGCCGTGCCATCGAAGAACGGGCCCGACAGCCCGATCATCAGCCCGCCCGCCAGCATCTGCAGCGTGCCGCCCAGCGATGACGCCATGCCCGCCACATCGCCATGCGCATCAAGCGCCATTACCATCGTCGTGGGGATCACCAGGCCCAGGAAGGCATTGGCCACGAACAGCCCGCCCGCCACCACCCAGAACCCGTCGCCGCCCAGCGCCGCCACCCCGGCCAGCGCCAGGGTCACCGCGGCAAAGCCCCCCGTCGCCACGGCCACCACCCGCGGCGCGCCGAACCGCAGCCCCAGCCCGGCGGCCAGTTGCGAGGTACCGAAAAAGCCGATCGCATTGGCCGCGAAGGCCAGCGAAAAGCCGGTGGGCGACAGGCCATAGGCGCCGGTATAGACAAAGGCGGCCGAGGCGATGAACACGAAGAAGCTCGCCATCCCGAAGCCGCCCACGAAGGTCAGCGTCAGGAACGTCCGGTCGGTCAGCAGGTGCCGCGCGCTGCGGGCCAGCGCCCGGGGGTCGGCCCGCGTCCGCCGCGCGGGCGGCAGCGTCTCGGGCAGGGCGAAGCCCACCAGCAGCAGGCTCGCCACCGCCGCGGCGCAGAGAACGCCGAAGATCGCCCGCCAGCCTGCGACCGCGATCAGCCCCGAACCGGCCAGCGGCGCAAGCATGGGCGAGACCGAGATCACCAGCATGATCGCCGCCATCAGCCGCGTGGCCTCGGGCCCGGTGTGCAGGTCGCGGATGATCGCGCGCGGCACCACCATCACCGCGGCCCCGCCCAGCCCCTGCACGAAACGGCCCGCCATCAGCCAGCCAACCGATGGCGCCAGCGCGCAAAGCACCGAGCCCAGGATGAAGACCGCAAGTCCCACATAGAGCGGCCGCTTGCGCCCCGCCTCGTCGGCCCAGGGGCCATAGACAAGCTGCGCCACCCCGAAGGCCAGGAAATAGACGGTGATCGTGCCCTGCACCGCCGCGACCGAGGCATCCAGCCCGCGACCGATGGCGGGCATCGCGGGCAGGTACATGTCGATCGCGAAGGGCCCGACGCAGGACATCAGGCCAAGGGTCAGGGCTGTGCGCAGGCGCGAAGCGGTCATGGCGGCATCCGGGTTGCAGGGGGTGATGCCCTGCCTAACCGGCCCGGGCGGCCTGCGCCAGCGGAAAGCTCCCCCCGGGCGGCAAGGCGGTGCTTGGCAGCCGCGCCACGGGCAAGCTAGACCGGGCAGGCCAGACCGGGCAGGCCAGACCGGGCAGGCCAGACCGGGCAGGCAACGGATGGGGAGGCGGCGATGCAAAGGGGCGCGATGACCGCCGAGGGCTTCCTGGCCCGCGGCTGGGCCCGGTTCGGCCCCGACCCGGTTCTGGCCGACTGGGTCGCCGCCGCCCGGCCGGCAGCACTTGCGGCGCTGGCCGATCCCGCGCATGCCGATCAGTGGCGCTGCGACGGCACCTGGTTTGCCGGGGTCAACGTGCTGGCCAACGACACCGAGGGCCGGTTGGGCGCCGCGCCGCCGCTGGCGGGCGCGGCAATGGAGTTCCTGGCCGGGGCGCTGGGGCCGCGCCTGCCGCTCGATGCCGGGCAGCTTTCGGTGACGCGGCCCGGCTATCCCCGCCCGGGCGCCGAGGAAAGCGCGGCCGCCGCCCGCTTCCGGCGCGACCGCGACGCCGCCCATGTCGACGGCATCCTGCCCGTGGGCCCGGATCGCCGACGGATGCTGCGGGCGCCGCACGCCTGGATCCTTGGCGTGCCGCTGACCGACTGCGACCCCGGCGCGGCGCCGCTGGTGGTGTGGGAGGGCAGCCACCACCTGATGCGGCGGGCGCTGGCCGCCGCGCTGGCGGGCCACCCGCCCGCCGACTGGGCCCATGTCGACCTGACCGATTCCTATGCCGCGGCCCGGCGCGAGGCCCTCGCCACCTGCCCCCGCGTGCCTCTGCCCGCTCG
>JAJZVD010000022.1 GCA_021845805.1 Pseudomonadota bacterium
CGGGCGGCGGTGGAGGCAAGCCGGCTGGTGTGAGGGGGGGGACCGGTGCGCGCCGCGCCCGCGCCCCGACACCACCCGTAGGGTGCGCATTCATGGCGCACCACCTTTCCGCGGGAAGATGACAGAATGGTGCATACCGGCGGCCGCTGTAGCCCCCCTCCCCCTCCACTTTAGCCAAGACGTAACCTTTCCCTCGCACTATGCCTTCGCGTGACCGATTCCGGCACGGGAAGCACAGAATGGCTGATACTACCACCACGCTCGATCCGGCGGACTGGGGTGATCTGCGGGCGCAGGCGCACCGGATGCTGGATGACATGCTCGACCATCTGGAGCATCGCCGCGACCTGCCGCTGTGGCAGGCAGCCCCCGCCGGGGCGCGGGCGGCGTTCCGGGCCGGGCTGCCGCGGGCGGGCGGGCCGCTGGCCGAGGCTTACGGGGTGTTCCGCGACAGCGTGCTGCCCTATGGCGCGGGCAACACGCATCCGGGCTTCATGGGCTGGGTGCAGGGCGGCGGCACGGCGGTGGGGATGCTGGCCGAGATGCTGGCCGCCGGCTTCAACGCCAATTGCGGCGGGCGCGACCACATGGCCCATGCGGTGGAACGCCAGATCACCGCCTGGATGGCCGAGCTTTACGGCTTTCCCGCCACGGCGGACGGGCTGTTCCTGACCGGGGCGAGCCAGGCGAATTTCCTGGCAGTGCTGATCGCGCGGGTGCGCGCGCTTGGCCCTGCGGTGCGGCAGGCGGGGACGGGCGGCGCGCGGCTGGTGGCCTATGCCTCGGCCGAGGTGCATGGCTGTGTGCCGCGCGCGATGGAGATGGCGGGGATCGGGTCGGACGCGCTGAGGCTGATCCCGGTCGACGCCGCGGGCCGGGTCGATGTGGCGGCGATGGCCGAACGGATCGCGGCCGACCGCGCGGCGGGGGCGCGGCCGTTCCTGATCGTGGGCACCGCGGGCACGGTGAACACCGGCGCGGTGGACGATCTGGACGCGCTGGCCGATCTGGCCGCAGCGGCGGGGGTGCATTTCCATGTGGATGCCGCGCTGGGCGGCTTTGCCCGTCTGGTGCCGGACCTTGCGCCGCGGCTGGCGGGGATCGCGCGGGCCGACAGCCTGGCCTTCGATTTCCACAAGTGGATGCAGGTGCCCTATGACGCGGGCTTCCTTCTGTGCCGCGACGGCGCCTGGCAGCGCGAGACCTTCGCCGCCGACACGGCCTATCTCAGCCGCGCCGAAACCGGGCTGGCCGGGGGCGACTGGTGGCCTTGCGACGTGGGGCCGGACCTGTCTCGGGGGTTCCGCGCGCTGAAGACGTGGTTCACGCTGACGACCTACGGGCTGGACCGGCTGGGCAGGATGATCGGGCAGACCTGCGCGCTGGCCGCCCGGCTGGCCGCGCGGGTTGCGGCAGAGCCGCGGCTGGCGCTGGCCGCGCCGGTCGGGCTGAACGTCGTCTGCTTCCGCCCCGCGCGCGATGCGGATGGCACGCTCAGCGCCCGGATCGTCGAGGCGTTGCATGCCGAAGGGGCGCTGGCCCCCTCGGTCACCCGGCTGGACGGGCGCCTGGCGATCCGCGCGGCCATCGTGAACCACCGGACCACGGCGGCCGACATCGACCGGCTGGTCGCGGATGTGCTGCGACTGGAGGGCGCGCTTGGCTGACGCCACCCCCGCCCCCGACCGTATCGCCGGGCTGGCCGCGCAGGCCCGCCACGCCTATGGCGGCGGCGATCTGCAGGCGGTGGCGGCGGCGCTGATCGCCCGGCTGGAACGCGACGGGCAGGATGCGGCGGCGATGCTGGATCTGGCCTACCTCTTCCACGCCCGCGGCCAGTCCGAGGCGGGCGCCGCGCTGATGGACGAGGCGCTGCGGCTGCGGCACGACTATCGCATCGTGCTGGGCCGGGGCACCGGCCCGCGGGTGCTGGCGCTGGTGGCGCCGGGCGACCTGATGGCGAACACGCCGCTCGACTTTCTGCTGGCGGGGTCGGATGCGGTGCTGCACCTGCATTTCGTGACGCCCGACGACCCGCTGACGGACCTGCCGCCGCATGACGTGGCGATGCTGGCGATCGGCGAGGCGCCGGACCGCCGCGCCCTGCTCAGGTCGCTGGCGCCGCGGCTTGCCGCCTGGCCGCGGCCGGTGGTGAACGCCGCCGCCGACCGCATCGCCGGGCTGACGCGCGACGGGGTGGCGCGGCGGCTTCAGGGGGTGCCCGGACTGGTCTGCCCGCCCACCTTGCGGCTGACCCGCGCCGGGCTGGCACCCCTGCTGCTGGGCGCGGGCCCTGAAACGCTGCACCCGGGCCTGGACTGGCCGCTGATCCTGCGGCCCGAGGGCAGCCACGCGGGCGCCGGGATGGAACGGGTGGGCGATGCGCTGCACCTGGCCGACCTTCTGGCCGAGACCGGGACAGAGCGGTTCTACCTGACCCGCTTTGTCGACTATCGCGGCGCGAACGGGCTTTTTGCCAAGGCGCGCGTGGTGCTGATCGACGGCCGGCCCTACCCGGTGCATCTGGCGCTGTCGCAAGACTGGATCGTGCATTACCTCTCGGCCGACATGGACACCCACGCCGACCGCCGCGCAGCCGAGGCGGCCTGGATCGCGGGCTTTGCCGATGGCTTTGCCCGCCGCCATGCCGCGGCGCTGGCCGCGCTGGCCGACCGGATCGGGCTGGATTACGTCGGCCTCGATTGCGCGGAACTGCCCGACGGGCGGCTGCTGGTCTTCGAGGTGGACGTGGCGCTGATCGTGCATGACATGGATGACGCCGCGCGCTTTCCGGCAAAACCCCCGGCGATGCGCCAGCTTTTTGCCGCGTTTCAGGCCCTGCTGGCCGCGAAAGCCGCGGGTTTTCCCTGCCGGCGCGGCCAATTGCCACACAAAAGCCCAGAATCGCACTACACTCCGCCCTGAGGTACGAGGCACGTCGCAGGAAGAACGGGAGAAACCTCCGGTGAATGCGCATGCTGACACAGAGCAGTTCCCCCCGCAGCCTCCGCCGCAGGCGGTGCCGCGGACCCCGGTCGGCGGGATGCGCACGTTCTGGGGGCTGCTGACCGCCTTCTGGCGCTCGCCCCAGCGCAGGCTTGCCTGGGCGCTGGCGATTGCCATCGCGGTGCTGAGCTGGTTCATCAGCAAGGTCGGCATCTGGATCGCGGAATCGGCGGGTGCCTTCGAAAGCGCGAAGGCCAGCTACCAGACGCCCGGCAACCTTGACCCGATGGGCCGCTTCAGCGCGGCGGCGGTGGTTCTGGTGGCCATGATCACTCTGAGCGTGGCCACGGTGGCGGTGCGCCACTACATCGCCCAGACCCTGCAACGGAAGTGGCGCGCCTGGCTGAACGACCGGTTCACCGCGGCGACGCTGGCCGAGGGCAACACGATCCTGAAGATCCAGACCAACCCCCGGCTCGACAGCCTGGACCAGCGCCAGCAGGAATGCCTCAAGACGCTGACGGGCAACGCGATCGGGCTGGCAATGGGGGTGCTGACCGTCGCGACCGGCGCCTGGGAGGTGTCGTGGAAGCTGTGGGAGATCTCGCGCCCGGTCAAGCAGTTGCCCGACCTGGGCGGGGCGGGCAGCTTTGCGCTGACGCTGGGGGCCATCGTGCCCTTCGCGGTGCTCTGCACCTGGGGCTTCACCCGCATCGGCAACGTGATGCGCGGGGTGAACAGGACCTTCATGGAGGCCGAGGGCGCCTTCCGCAGCGAGTTGAACACCATGTTCCGCCGCGCGGGTCAGATCACCGCCGCGGCGGGCGAACGGGTGCAGGCCAAGGTGAACCGCGCGCTTTACGGAGAAATCGACCGGGTCTGGCACCGCAGCAACCTGTTGCAGGCAGGCTTTCTGGGGCTGCATGATTTCTACACGCTGGTGTCGTTCCAGATCCTCGCCTCGGTGCTGGCGCTGCCCGCCTATGCGCAGGGCGCGATCGATTTCCAGACCTATGTCACCACCGCCGCGCTGGTGGGGCAGTTGACCAACGGCTTTTCCTGGCTGATCGACGTGACGCCCGCGCTGGCCGCGCTGAAGGCCGATGCCGAACGGGTGACCGAATATGCCACCGAGATCGAGAAGGTGCAGGACACCCGCGCCTATTTCGCGGCGACCGGGGTGCATGAGTTCCACTACCGCTTTCACCCGGCCGACCAGGGCATCCGGGTGCGCGGGCTGGAACTGATGCACGAAGGCCACCTGGCCAAGCCCTTCCTGCGCGCGCCCGAGGATCTGCACTTCCCCGCGGGGTCCTGGACCGCGCTGATCGGCACCTCGGGCGGGGGCAAGACCTCGTTCCTGAACGCGCTGATGGGCCAGCAGGATTACGGCCGCGCCGAGGTGACGCTGCCCGCCGGGCGCAAGCCCTTCTATGCCGCGCAGGCGATGCGCACCCCCGAGACCACGCTGAAGCAGCTTGTGGCGGGCTCCGAGGACGAGGACGACTTTTCCGATGCGGACATCGCCGCGGTGCTGGCCGAAACCGGCCTGGGATTTCCCGATTTCCTGCGCTGCCTGCACGAACGGACCTGCCACGGCCGCCCCTGGGACAGGGCGCTGTCCGGCGGCCAGAAGAAGCGGCTGATCCTGGCGCAACTGCTGCTGCACCGGCCCGAAGTGGCGCTGCTGGACGAGGTGACGGCGGGGCTCGACCCCCATGCCCAGGCCGAGTTCTACGAGGTGCTGCGGCGCAACTGCCCGCAGACCACGGTGATCAGTTCCATTCACAACCGGGCGATGCCCTTCCTGTCGTCCGGCGCGCCCGTCTATGACTGGGTGGCCGAAATCGACGACGGCACCATCACGCTGCGCCGCTTCCGCGGCGGGGGGCGGCTGCATCTTGCGCCCTCGGCGGCCGATGCGCCGCAATGACCTGCCCCACCGACTTGCCCACCAACTTGCCCACCGACCTGCCCCACCGACTTGCCACGCCGGAGCCCTTGCATGACCCAGATGGACCCATTCCTGAACGCGCTGCTGGCGCGGATGACGCTGAAGGAAAAGGTGGGCCAGCTGAACTACCCCTCAGGCGCGGGGGTTGACACCACCGGCGTGGGCGAGGCGGTGGACGTGCCGGTGATGGTCGAACGCGGCGAGCTTTGCGGGATCTCCTGGGGCGCCTCGGTGGGCGAGCGGCGCGCGTTGCAGAAGCTGGCGGTGGAACAGGGCCCGAACGGCATCCCGCTTTTCTTCGGCAAGGATTGCATCCAGCGCTACCGGACCGGCGGGCCGATCCCGCTGGCGCTGTCCTGTTCCTGGGATCTCGACCTGATCGGCCGCATCAACGCGATGTGCGCCCGCGAGGCGCGGGCCGATGGCATCAACCTGAACTGGGCGCCGATGCTCGACATCTGCCATGACGCCCGCTGGGGCCGGATCGCGGAAGGCAACGGCGAGTTTCCCTTTCTGGGCGCCCGGATCGCGGAAACCATCGTGCGGGCCTATCAGGGCGCCGATGGTGACATGGCGCGGCCCGACCGGTTCATGGCCACGCTGAAGCATTTCATGGGCTATGGCCTTGCCCGGGCGGGGCGCGATTACGCGGGGGTCGAGGCCTCGGCCGCAACGCTGGCGCGGATCATGGAGCCGTTCCGCGCAGGCGTGGCCGCGGGGGCGGGCGCGATCATGGTCGCCTTCAACACGATCAACGACATCCCCGCCACCGCCCATCCGGGCCTCTTGCAGGATGTGCTGCGCGGGCAGCTTGGGTTCGACGGGATCATCGTCACCGACTTCACCGCCATCGACCCCGAGCTTGTCCACCACGGCATCGCCGCCAATGGGCGCGAGGCGGCCTATCTGGCCTTCAAGGCCGGGGTGAATGTGGATCTGGTCAGCCAGGCCTTCCTGAAATACCTGCCGGGCCTGGTGGCCGAAGGGGCCGAGGCGCCCGACCGGTTCCACCAGCGCTGGGGCGCCTACCGCTTCGGCCCGGTGACCGAGGCCGAGATCACCGCCCGCGCGCGACAGGTGCTGGTGGCGAAATGGCGGCTGGGGCTGTTCGCCGACCCCTATATCGGGATGGACGAGGGGCTGCGCAACCGCGTGACCTATACCCGCGAAAACGTGGCCCTTGTCCGCGAGGCGGCGGCCAAGTCTCTGGTTCTGCTGAAGAACACCGGCATACTGCCGCTGGCCCCCAAGGGCACTCTGGCGGTGATCGGCCCGCTGGCGCAGGACCGCATCGACATGCAGGGCACCTGGGCCATCGATGTCGCGCCCGACCATTCCGTGACGGTGCTGGAAGGGATCGCCGCCGCGGCGCCGGGGGCGCGCGTGCTGCATGCCAAGGGCTGCAACATCGTGAACGACACGTCCGAGGCGGCGCGACTGAACATGCACAACGCCGACCTGCCATCCGTGGTGATCGGGCCCGACAGCCCCGCCGCGCTGCTGGCCGGGGCCGAGGCCGCCGCGCGGGCGGCCGATACGATCATTCTGGTGCTGGGCGAGGCCAAGGAGCACGCGGGCGAATCCTCGACCCGGGCCGACATCACCCTGCCCGGCGACCAGCCCGCGCTGGTGCGCGCCATCGCCGCCATCGCGCGGGCGCAGCGCAAGCCGTTGATCCTGCTGGCAATCGCCGGGCGCCCGCTGGCGCTTGGCGACGAGGCGGCGCTGGTCGACGCGCTGATCTGGACGGGCCATCCGGGCAACGAAGGCGGACACGGCATCGCCGATGTGCTTTTCGGCAAGGTCGCGCCCAGCGGGCGGCTCAGCCTGCCGCTGCCGCGCAACGTGGGCCAGTTGCCCTACCGCACCGAGGATCTGCCCACCGGGCGGCCGATCTGGGGGCTGGGGGTGGATGTGGCGGGCGATACCGAGGTTGACGCCACGGGCCGCCATGTGTTCCGCAAGTTCACCACCGCCTGCATCCTGGAGGGGCCGCACACCCCGCTGTTCCCGGCGGGGTTCGGGCTGGGCTACACCCGCTTTGCCTATGGCGCCCCCCGCGTCAGCGCGACGGCGCTGACCGAGGCCGACACCCTGACGCTGTCGGTCAGCGTGACCAACACCGGGCCGCGGGCGGGCACCGAGGTGGTGCAGCTTTACCTGCGCGACGTGGCGGGGCAGACCTCGCGCCCCATGCGCCAACTGATCGGCTTTGCCCGGCTGGAGCTTGCGCCGGGCGAGGCGCGCGACGCGACCTTCCACGTCACCCCAGACGATCTGCGCTATCCGGTGGGCGAGACGCTGGCCAGTGTCACCCACGACTGGGAGCCGGGCGACTTCGACCTGCTGGTGGGCCCCGACGCCGAGGATCTGCAAGCGGTCCGCGTGACCTGGGCGCGGGCCTGAGCGATGGGCAGGCGGCTGGGTGATGACGACCTGCTTGACCTGATCCAGCGCCGGACGCTGGGCTATTTCTGGGACTTCGCGCACCCCGTCTCGGGGATGGCGCGCGAACGCTCGGCGGGCAGCTACGGCTATGACGTGCTGGAGACCGTGACGACCGGCGGCACGGGCTTTGGCCTGATGGCGCTGATCGCGGGGGCCGAGCGCGGCTTCCTGCCGCGCGCCGATGTCGCGGCGCGGATCGGCAAGGTGGTGGAGTTCCTGTTTTCCGCGCCACGGTACAAGGGTGCCTTCGCGCATTGGATGAATGGCAGCACGGGCGCCACGGTGGCCTTTTCCCCCAATGACGACGGCGGCGACATCGTCGAAACCGCCTTCCTGATGATGGGCCTGCTGGCCGCGCGGCAGTGGCTGGGCAGCGGGGTGACCGCGACGCGGATCGACACGCTCTGGCGCGGGGTCGACTGGGCGGCGTTCTGCCCGGCCCCCGACCGGATGATGTGGCACTGGACCGAGCGTGGCGACTGGGCCGACGCGCTGCCGATCACCGGCTACCACGAGGGGCTGATCGCCTTTGTGCTGGGGCTGGCCTCGCCCAGCCATCCGATCGACCTTGCAGCCTACGAGACGGGGTGGAAGACCTCGCGCAGCTTCGAGAACGGCAAGAGCTTCTACGGCATCCGCCTGCCGCTGGGCCCCGATTATGGCGGGCCGCTGTTCTTCACCCACTACAGCTTCATGGGGCTTGACCCGCGCGGGCTGGTGGACCGGCACGCCGACTATTTCGCCCAGAACCGCGCCCATGCGCTGATCCACCACGCCTATGCGCGGGCGAACCCGCGCGCCTTCGCGGGCTACGGCCCCGCCTGGGGGCTGACCGCCTGCGACGGCGACAAGGGCTACAACGCCTTTTCCCCCACCAACGACCAGGGCGTGATCGCCCCCACCGCCGCGATTTCCTGCCTGCCCTACACGCCAGAGCCGTCGCTGGCGGCGCTGCGGCACTATCACGAGGGGCTGGGCCACCTGCTGTGGGGCGACTGGGGGATGCGCGATGCCTTCAACGAAACCGCGGGCTGGGTGGCCGAAAGCCATCTGGCGATCGACCAGGGGCCGATCGTCGTGATGGTGGAAAACGCGCGGTCTGGGCTGTTGTGGCGGCTGTTCATGTCCGCGCCCGAGATCGCCCCCGCGCTGGCGCGGATGGGGTTTTCGCGCCGGTCAGCCCTGGCCTGAGGGGGTGAAGCAGGGGCCCGCGGGGTCGGTCGTCAGTGTCACTTCGCGGGTGTAAAAGCCCGGCATCGCGCCGTCATGGCCGATGTTGATGATGCCCATGTCCTTCGCCTGGGTCTGGAAAACCGTCTCGATCCGCTTGCGCGAGGTGGGGTCGAGGAAGGTCAGTGCGTCGTCGATCACCACCCAGTCCGGGCGTTGCAGGATGGCGCGGGCGAAGGCCAGGCAGTGCTTCTCGTTCTCGGTCAGGTGGCGTTCCCAGCGGTGGAACTTGCCAAGGTCCGCGGCCATCCGGCCCAGCCCCACCGCCTCCAGCGCGGCGGCGACCTCTGTGTCGGGAAAGCTGCCCTCGGCCTGCGGATAGCACAGAAGCGCGCGCAGCGTGCCGGTGGGCAGATAGGCGCGGGTGGGCAGGAACATGATGCGGTCGCGCCCCGGCCGTTCGATCCGGCCGTGCCCCCAGGGCCAGAGCCCGGTCAGCGCGCGGAAGAACAGCGTCTTGCCAGAGCCCGGCCCGCCAGACACCAGCACCCGCTCGCCGGGGGTCAGGGTCAGGTCCGGCGCGCTCAGCGTCACGGCGCCCGCGGGCCCGGCGATGCAGAGACCCGTCAGCCGGATGTCCGCCCCCCCGGCTTCGACCAGATCGATCCGGCTCGCGGCCGCGCCGATCCGGTCCATCTCCTGCACCGCGGTACGGAAATTCGCCACCCGCACAAGCGTGGCCTGCCAATCGGCGATGGACGACACGTTGTCCACGAACCAGCGCAGCGACTGCTGCACCTGGTTGAAGGCGCCGACCGCCATCATCAACTGGCCGAAGGTCATCTTGCCGCTGAAATAGCTGGGCGCGGCCACCAGGATCGGCGCCACCAGCGTGAACCAGCCATAGCCCGCCGTCACCCAGGTCAGCCGGGTGGTGGCGCCCACGATCCGGTGCAGCACCGCCATCACCGCGCCCAGCGCGACGTCAAGGCGGTTGCGTTCGGCCGGCTCGCCGCCGTACATGGCGATGGCCTCGACCCCGTCGGACACCCGCACCAGCTCATAGCGCAGGTCGGCCTCGCGGGCGTAGCGATCGGCATTCAGCCGGATCAGCGGGCGGCCAACGTGCCAGCTGATCAGGCTGGCGGCACCGGCATAAAGCAGCGCCCACCACACCATATATCCCGGCGGATCAAAGGTATAGCCGCTGATCTTCAGAAACATTCCGGCGCTGAGTTCCCACAGCACCCCCACGAAGGATGCCAGCAGCAGCGTGGATTGCAGAAGGCCGATGCCCAGATCGGTCGTCAGGTCGCTCAGGTGCTGGGCGTCGGCGGCCAGCCGCTGGTCGGGGTTCTGGCCGATCTGCCCGGCATTGGCCAGCCGGAAGGCGCGCAGGGGTTGCAGCCACTGGCCCAGCAGGTCGTCCACCAGCCCCCGCCGCAGCACCAGCCGCGCGGTCTGGTTCAGCCAGGTCTGCCCCACGTTCAGCACCAGAAGCGCCCCGGCCAGCGTGCCAAAGACGCCAAGCTGGCGGACGAACCCGGCCCAGTCCTTGCGGGTCAGCGCGTCGTAGAACGGCTGGTTCCAGGCGTTCAGGCGGATCTGCATCCAGGCGGTCGCCAGGATCACGCCGATCAGCGCCCCTGCCAGCCCCAACAGCCGGTTGCGCTGCCGCGAGGCCCAGAAGGCCCGCACCATCATGCGGGCCTGACCGAAGAGATCCTCTTCGGCCGTCGCGCCCGGGGGCGCATCGGGGTCAGTCATGGCCATGTCCCGCGGTTGTCGGCTGGCCGCAGGATGGCGCTGGCGCGGGCGGGCTGCAACTCACCTTTCGGCCTCAGGCCTCGGCGGCGGCGACATGGGTCTTGACCGCCAGGAAGCTGTCGGGCGTGACCGAGATCGAGTCGATCCCCGCCTCGACCAGAAGCCGCGCGAAGGCGGGGTCGTTCGAGGGCGCCTGCCCGCACAGCCCGACCTTGGCCCCGACCCGGTGCGCCCGCTCGATGACCGTGCGGATCATCCACAGGACGGCGGCGTTGCGTTCGTCGAAAAGCCCCGCAAGATCGCCCGAATCCCGGTCGACGCCCAGGGTCAACTGGGTCAGGTCGTTCGAGCCGATGGAGAAGCCGTCGAACCGCTGCGCGAAGTCCTCGGTCAGGATGACGTTGGCGGGAATCTCGCACATCACATAGACTTGCAGCCCGTTCTTGCCACGCTCAAGCCCGGCTTCGGCCATCACGGCCAGCACGCGGTCGGCCTCTTCGGGGGTGCGGCAGAAGGGGATCATGACCACAACGTTGTCAAAGCCCATCTCTTCGCGCAGCCGCCGGATCGCGCGGCATTCCAGCTTGAACCCCTCGCGGTAGGCCGGGTGGTAGTAGCGCGAGGCCCCGCGAAAGCCGATCATCGGATTTTCCTCGACCGGCTCGAACTGGCGCCCGCCCAGCAGCTCGGCATATTCGTTGGTCTTGAAATCGCTCATCCGCACGATCACCGGCTTCGGCCAGACCACGGCGGCGATGCGCGACAGGCCGCGGGCCAGACCGTCGACGAAGTATTCCGCCTTGTCGGCATAGCCGCGGGTCAGCGCGGCGATGTCGTCGCGGGCACGCGCATCGGTCAACGTGTCAAAGTGCAGAAGCGCCAGCGGATGCACGCGCAGGACGTTGTTGATCACGAACTCCATCCGCGCCAGCCCCACCCCGTCGCTGGGCAGCCGCCACCAGCGAGCCGCGGCCGAGGGGTCGGCCATGTTCGTCATGATCCGCGTGCGGGTCTGCGGCACCCGGTCCAGCGACAGGTCTTCCACCGTGAAGGTGCTGACCCCGGCATGGACAAGGCCGGTTTCCCCTTCGGCGCAGTTCACCGTGATCTCTTGCCCGGTGGTCAGGGCCTGGGTGGCGTTGCCGGTGCCCACCACCGCGGGCACGCCCAGTTCGCGGCTGACGATGGCGGCGTGGCTGGTGCGGCCGCCGTGGTCGGTCACGATGGCGGCGGCCTTCTTCATGATCGGCACCCAGTCGGGGTCGGTGGTCGAGGTGACAAGGATCGCGCCGTCCACGAACTGGTCGATCTGGCGGGCGCTTTCGATCACGCAGACCCGGCCCGTGGCCACCGCATTGCCCACCGACAGGCCCGAGACCAGCACCGGCCCCTTCGTCCTGACCGTATAGGCCTTCATCGCCCCGGCGGCGGTGCGGCTTTGCACCGTCTCGGGGCGGGCCTGCACGATGTAAAGCGCGCCCGTGTCGCCGTCGCGGGCCCATTCCATGTCCATCGGCAGGCCGTAATGGTCCTCGATCGTGGCGGCCATGCGGGCGAGTTCCAGGATCTCGGCATCGGTCAGCACGAAGGCCTCGCGCTCGGCCTTCGAGGTGGCGACGTTCTTCGTCGTCTTCCCCGCGCCCGCGTCGTAGATCATCTTGATCTCTTTCTCGCCCAGCCGCTTTTCCAGGATCGGCACAAGGCCGGGCCGGTTCAGGAAGGGCTTGAACACCACATATTCATCGGGGTCCACGGCGCCCTGCACCACGTTTTCGCCCAGACCCCAGGCGGCGGTGATCAGCACCACCTTGTCGAACCCCGATTCCGTGTCGATGGAAAACATCACCCCCGATCCGCCGATGTCGGATCGCACCATCTGCTGCACGCCCACCGACAGCGCGACCTTCATGTGGTCGAACCCCTTCAGGCCGCGGTAGGTGATCGCCCGGTCGGTGAACAGCGAGGCATAGCAGCGCCGACAGGCATCCAGCAGCGCGGCCTCGCCTTCCACGTTCAGGTAGGTTTCCTGCTGGCCCGCAAAGCTGGCATCCGGCAGATCCTCGGCGGTGGCCGACGACCGCACGGCGACCGAGGCCGCGGCCTTGCCCGCGCGCGCCGAAAGTTCGCGGTAGGCCTTGCGGATGTCGGCCAGGATGTCGGCGGGCCATTCCCCCGCCAGCACCAGGCCGCGGATCGCCCGCCCCGCCTCGGCCAGCGCCACGCGCCCCGCCGCCAGATCGGCCAGCACCGCGCCGATGCGGCTGCCCAGGTCGTTGTGGGCGATATAGGCGCGATAGGCGTCCGCCGTGGTGGCAAAGCCCGCCGGAACCCGGATGCCGCGCGCCGACAGCGCGCCGATCATCTCGCCCAGCGAGGAATTCTTGCCCCCCACCCGCGCCACATCGGCGCGCTTGAGATGTTCGAAGAAGATCACATTGGCGTCCATGGCGGCCTCCGGGGGGTGCGCTGAAAGGGATGCGGCAAGGCTAGCCCCCCTGCCGCCGCACCGCCTTGACGTGGGTCAACCGGGGCGCAGGTTGGCCGGGTCAGCCGATCTCGGGCACCATCTCGATCGCGCCGCAGGGGCATTCGGCGGCGCAAAGGCCGCAGCCCTTGCAGTAATCGTAGTCGATGCGGAAGCGGTTGCCGGGGCCAAGCTTGATGACCGCGTTGTCGGGGCAGACGCCAAAGCAGTTGTCGCATTCGAAGCAGTTGCCGCAGCTGAGGCAGCGGCGCGCCTCGTAAAGCGCGGTCGCCTCGGTCAGGCCCTGCACCACCTCGTCGAACCCGGTCTGGCGCCTGACCAGCGCGAGTTCCGCCTGAAGGCTGCGCGGCGCGTCGTCGTAATACCAGGTGTTCAGCCGCTCGAAGGTCGCGGGCGCGTGCCTTTCGGGGGCGTCAAGCGCCCCGCCGCGAAGCCAGGCGTCGATGTGGCGGGCGGCCTTCTTGCCGTGGCCCACCGCCACCGTCACCGTGCGTTCGGCCGGAACCATGTCGCCCCCGGCGAAAAGACCGGGCCGCCCGGTCATCATCCGCGCGTCCACGCCGACCACGCCGTCGGGCGCAACCTCGACGCCCGGCACCCGGGCCAGAAACCCGGTGTCGGCGTCCTGCCCCAGGGCCAGGATCAGCGTGTCGGCCTTCAGCACCTCGAATTCGCCGGTGGGCTGCGGGCGGCCGGTGGCGTCGATCACCATCTTCTCGACCGTCACCGCGGCGCCATCCACCGCCGTGATGGTGCGCAGCCAATGCATCATCACGCCCTCGTCCTCGGCCTCGTCGGCCTCGAAGGCATGGGCGGGCATCTGGGCGCGGCTGCGGCGATAGACCACCATCGCGTCATCGGCGCCCAGCCGTTTCACCGTGCGCGCCACGTCCATCGCCGTGTTGCCCCCGCCATAGACGATGACGCGGCGGCCAAGCTGTGGCGCCTCGCCCATTTCGACCCGCGCAAGGAAGCCCGCCGCATCCAGGATGCGCCCCGCGGCATGGGCCGGGATCTCGGTCCGCTTCGCCAGATGGGCGCCGACCGCGGTGAAGATCGCGTCGAACCCTTCGGCGAAGGCGGCCTCGATGTCGGCAACCTTCGAGTTCAGTTCCAGCGTGACACCGAGGGAAAGGATGCGGGCGATTTCCGCATCCAGCACGTCGCGCGGCAGCCGGTATCGGGGGATACCAAAGCGCATCATGCCGCCCGCCATCGGCCCCGCCTCGCGGATCGTCACCGCATGGCCCAGCCGGGTCAGGTGGTAGGCCGCGGACAGGCCCGAGGGCCCCGCCCCCACCACCAGCACCCGCCTGCCGGACGGGGGGGCGGCCACCTGCGGGCGCAGGCCGTGGTCCAGCGCGTAATCGCCCAGGAAGCGTTCCACCGCATGGATGCTGACCGCCTCGTCCAGCGTGGCGCGGTTACAGGCGCCTTCGCAGCTGTGATAGCAGACCCGCCCCATCACCGCGGGCAGCGGGTTGTCCTGCATCAGCACCTGCCAGGCGGCGGCGTAATCGCCGGACTCCGCGTGGTAAAGCCAGCCCTGGATGTTCTCGCCCGCGGGGCATTGCGCGTTGCAGGGCGGCAGGCGGTCCACATAGACCGGGCGTTCGCTGCGCCAGCTTCCGGTGTGGTTGGCCCTGCTGGAGCCCGGATCGAGCGTGATGGCGAAGGGCTTCGGGGCGTCGGTCATTCCTGTCCCTCCGGGCAAAGGCCGTAGCGGCGGATGTTGGCATCGGCCGTGGCCTGGATGGCCGCCAGCGTCGCGCGGTCCTCGTGCCCCGGGCGGAACAGGTGGGCGAAGCGTTTCTGCGGGCGCAGGTAATCCTCCACCGGCACCCGGCGGCGGATCGGCTTCACGGCCGTCACCTCGCCATGCTCGGCCTCGATCAGCGGGAACAGCCCGCTTTCCACCGCCAGCCGCGCCAGCCGGATCGTGTCATGCGCGGCCGCGCCCCAGCCCAGCGGGCAGGGAACGTGGATGTGGATGTAGCGCGCGCCGCCGATCGCCATGGCGCGCGTCACCTTCGCCTCCAGATCGTGCAGATCGGCGACCGAGGCGGTGCCCACATAGGGGATCTCGTGCGCCATGGCGATGCGGGGCAGGTTCTTGCCGGTGCCCGCCACGTTGCCCGGGTGCGGCCCGGTCGCGGGCGTGGTCGCCGTGCGCGCGAAGGCGGGCGTGGCCGAGGACCGCTGGACCCCGGTGTTCATGTAGGCCTCGTTGTCGTAGCAGATGTAGAGAACGTCATCGTTGCGCTCGAACAGGCCCGAGAGGCAGCCGAAGCCGATGTCGGTCGTGCCGCCGTCGCCGCCCTGGGCCACCACCCGCACGTCGTGCTGCCCGGTGACACGCAGCGCGGCGGCGACGCCGGTCGCAACCGCGGGCGCATTGCCGAACAGCGAATGCAGCCAGGCCACCTGCCAGCTTGTCTCCGGGTAGGGCGTGGTGAACACCTCGAGGCAGCCGGTCGCGTTCACCGCCACCATCCGCCCGCCCGTGGCCCGCATCGCCGCATCCAGCGCATAGCGCGCGCCCAGCGCCTCGCCGCAGCCCTGGCAGGCGCGGTGCCCCGAGGTGATGGCGTTCGACCGCTCGGGGCTGGCCTGCACGGTGCGGCTTTCCGCCTCCATCAGGCGGTTGCCCACAGTATGGGTGCCTGTCTGGTAGAACCGGACCTTCTGCGTTTCGGTCATTCTTGCATCCTCCGCGGGCTCACCCGCTCGACCCGGCCGGGGTTCAGCGCCTTCAGCAGGTTTTCGGCAATCGGGCCGCTTTCGCGCAGGCCCGCGGCGCGCAGCAGCTGCGCCTCGACCACGGGGCGGTTGAGGTCAAGGAAGGTCAGGTCATCCAGCGCGTCCTGCGCGGCGGCGGCCAGCACGCCCGCGATGCCCGCCCGGGTGATCGGCCGCCCGCCCAGCCCCGCGATGACGGTATGCACGGGCGCCTGGCCCCGCAGCGCCATCCGCACGTTCGAGGCCAGCGCCCCGCCAAGACCCGGCGCCAGGTTCTTTTCCAGGCAGACGACGCGCCGCGCCCCCGCCAGCGCGGCGTTCAGTTCGGCCAGCGGAAAGGGCCGGAAGGCGCCGATCGAGACGCTTCCCACCGCCCGCCCGGCCGCGCGTTCGGCATCGACCACATCCTTGATCGTGCCGTTGACCGAGCCCAGCGCCACCACCAGCGTTTCTGCCCCCTCGGTGCGGTAGGGCCGCACCAGCCCGCCCGCGGCGCGCCCGAAGGCGGCCTCGAACTCCGCCGCCACGCGCGGGATCACGTCGAGCGCGTCGATCATCTTCTGATGGGCGAGGTAGCGCACCTCGGTGAAGGCCTCGGGGCCGACCATCGCGCCGATGGAATAGGGGTTGGCAGGGTCCAGCCGCTGCACCGGGCGGTAGGGCGGCAGGAAGTCATCCACCTGTGCCTGCGTGGGCAGGTCCACCCGTTCGAAGGCATGGGTCAGGATGAAGCCATCGACGCAGACCATGACCGGGCAGGATAGGTCCTCGGCGATGCGGAAGGCCTGGATGTGCAGGTCCGCCGCCTCCTGGTTCGTCTCGGCGTAAAGCTGGATCCAGCCTGCGTCCTTCAGCGCCATCGCATCGGAATGGTCGTTCCAGATGTTGATCGGGGCGCCGATGGCGCGGTTGCCCAGCGTCATCACGATCGGCAAGCCCAGCCCCGCGGCATTGTAGACCGCCTCGGCCATGAACAAGAGACCCTGGCTGGCCGTCGCCGTATAGGCCCGCGCGCCCCCGGCGGCGGCGCCGATGGCCACCGACATGGCGCCGAACTCGGATTCCACGTTGATGTATTCGCAGCCCGACAGGCGGCCGTCCTTCACCATCGCGCCCAACCCCTCGACGATATGGGTCTGGGGGGTGATCGGATAGGCGCAGATCACCTGCGGCCGACAAAGCGCGATGGCCTCGGCCATCCCCTGCGATCCCTCGATCTGCTTCAGCATGTCGCCGCCTCCTTCACCGCCGCGAAAGCCTCCTGGGCCGCGGCCGCGTTCGCCGCGCCCGTGGCACCCGCGAACCGCGCGCGGATCGCCTTCAGCACCGCGTCGAGCCCCACCACCCCGGTCATCGCCGCAAAGCCGCCCAGCAGCGCCGCGTTGGGCAGCGGTCGGCCGATGTGGCGCTGCGCGATGTCGCCGGCGGGAAGGCAGCGGACATGGCCGACCGGCAGCCGCGCGGCGATGTCGGCGATGCCCAGCGCCGCGGGCGTCCTGACCGAGTTGACCAGCAGGTAGCCCGTGTCCTTCAGCCCGGCGAAGACATCGACCGAATGGAACAGCGTGGGGTCCTGGATGATCAGCGCGTCCGGCGCCACGATGGGTTCGCGCAGCCGGATCTCGGCCTCTGCGATCCGGCAGAAGCTGGCCACCGGCGCCCCCATCCGCTCGCTTCCGAAACTGGGAAAGGCCTGGGCGTGGCGCCCCTCGTCAAAGGCCGCGACCGACAGCAGTTCGGCCGCCGTCACCACCCCCTGCCCGCCCCGCCCGTGCAGCCGAACCTCGAACATCTCCGCCTCCGCCGTTTTCCGGAGCCTGCGGGATTCGGGCGGCGGCGTCGTTGTCCTGCATCAAGCCGGGCGCATCAGACCGGGTCGAAGGTGGCAAAGGCGCTGACCAGCGCCAGAACGGCGATGCCGAGCGCGATCTCGGCCAGCGTGCCGCGGCGCAGGCCGGGCAGCCCGCCCCGCGCAAGGCGCGGCACGAAGACATAGCGGTTCAGCACGGCCAGCGCGACCATCGCCGCAACCAGCCCCATCTTGGCGATCAGCAGGCCCTGATAGGCCGAGGCCAGGTCATCAGGCAGGTGGTGCAGCACCAGAAGCGTGTTGCCCAGCCCGGTCAGCAGCACCCCCGCCACGGCAAGATGCCCCCAGCGGGAAAAGCGCATCAGCCGCGCCTCTTCGCCCGGGGCGCCAAGGCCGCGCAGCACGGCGGGCAAGGCCCCCAGCCAGTAGCCCGCCGCCAGCAGGTGCAGCGCCGCGTTCAGCCGGTGCAGCATGCCAAGGCCGCCCTGGTCCATCGCCGCGTGGCCCACCAGCGCGAGGCTGGCCAGCGCAGCCCCCGCCAGCGGCAGGGTACGGCCCGCGCCGTGGCGCAGCGCCGGGCCCAGAAGCGCGACCAGCGCCATGTGCATCACCCAGGCCTGCCCCACCGGCGTATCGGCCAGCAGCGCCCGGATCACCGCGGGGTCGGTGACCGACGGCCAGCCGTTCCCCGCCACCCCCGCCTCCAGCATCAGCCAGAGCCCCCCGGTCAGCAGCATCAGCCCCCAGAGGGCGCCGCGCCCTTTCGGGGCGCCGCCATAGGCCAGTTGCCCCCAGAGCAGCATCGCCGCCCCGTAATGCAGGAACCGAACCGCGATCAGCGCCCCGTCCATTGGCTTACTTCACCGTGAAGGTGTAGTGGCCCTGGGTCTTGTGCCCGTCGTTCGACAGGGCGTGCCAGTCCACCGTATAGGTGCCTGCGGCCAGCGTGCCCGCGACCGGCACGGTCAGCACCGTCTGGTCGGCATTCAGGCTGGGGGTGCCCTGCGTCACCGGGGCCTTGTCGGGGCCGGTGATCGCGACGCCGGTGAAGGCAAGGTTGACATCTTCGGAAAAGGTCAGGCTCAGCGCCGCGGGGGCGGCGACCGTCGCGCCGGCCGCCGGGGTCTGGGCGGTCAGATGGGCATGGGCCAGGGCGGCCGTCGCCGACAGCGACAGGCCAAGCGCCAGGATCAGGGCGTACGTCTTCATCACGGGTCTTTCTGCCGGCGAGGCACCGGCGGCGGGCCGGGCGGCGCGCTGTCGCGCCTCCGGCAGGTAGGGGTCTGGGTTCGGCGGTGGCTCAGGCCAGCCGCGGGGGCGCCCGCGCGCCCTGACCGCCCGCGCGGGGCGGCGCCACGGGGTGCCCCGCGGGCCCCACGGGCACCGCACGGGCCGCGCCCGGCACCGCCGCCACCCAGGCGCCCTGCGGCGCGTCAAGCATCGCAAGCCCGGGGCCTGCGCAGAAATGATCGAGCGCCGCCGCGATCCCCTTCGCGGCCGAGCCGCCGCAGAGGTCACCCAGCGTGCCGCCAAGCGCCAGGAATTCGGCCGCCTCCATGTCCTGCGGCGTGGGCATCCGCTGGCGCGCGACCGCGACCGAGGTGCCAAGCGCAAGCCCCAGCACCACCAGCAGACCGACCAGACGTTCGCGCCAGACAGACCTCATGCGGCCCCGATAGCAGATCGGCGGGGGCGCCCCAAGCCCCCCTTACTTCGGCCGCTGCAAGCCTTCGACGTAATCGGCCAGGGCCACCAGCTGCACAGGCGTGGGCGTCACCACCCCGTTGCCGGTGTCGACCAGCACGTTCGGCCCGCTCAGAAGCGGATCGAAGATCGGCATCACCTGCCCGCCATGCTTGCCCGCGCGGGTGAAGCCGTCGATCCAGCTCATCACCTTGACCCGCGGGAAGGTGCCGCCGTTGCGCGCGGCAATCGTCGTCAGGTCGGCGGGCTTGCGCGCCAGACCCAGCGCCGCCGGGCCGTCGCCGCGGCCATCGTCGCCGTGGCAGCCCGCACAATAGTCGTGGAACAGCGCCTTTCCATCCGCCTGCGGCTGCA
The DNA here is from genome assembly GCA_021845805.1 of Pseudomonadota bacterium. GTDB lineage: Bacteria > Pseudomonadota > Alphaproteobacteria > Rhodobacterales > Rhodobacteraceae > Solirhodobacter. The sequence goes on from JAJZVD010000022.1 coordinate 19,378, forward strand.
CCGCGCAGCCCAGCGCGGTCAGTGCCGCCCCCAATCCCGCCCCCATCACGATCCAGCGCATCCCTGCCCTCCCCTGTCGTCATGCCCGAGGGTGGCGCGATCCCGTGCCTCTCGCCTTGATACAGGTCAGGAAATCGCCGCTGCAACCCGGCCATGTCCAAAGCGGCCTTGAAATCCCCCCGCGACCGGACGATCTGAGGCTGACCGCGGCCGCATCCCCTTTCGCGGCCATGCAAAAGGACGACCCATGACCCAACCCAAGCTCTTCACCCCCACGCGCTTTGGCGCGCTGGCGCTCTCGAACCGCGTCGTGATGGCGCCGCTGACGCGCAACCGCGCGCGGCCTGCCGATGACGTGCCGTCCGTTCTGGCCCCGACCTACTACGCCCAGCGCGCCAGTGCCGGGCTGATCGTGACCGAGGGCAGCCAGATCGTGCCCGAGGGCAAGGGCTATGCCTGGACGCCGGGCATCTATTCGCCTGCCCAGATCGAAGGCTGGAAGACGGTGACCGATGCCGTGCACGCCGCGGGCGGGCAAATCGTGATCCAGCTCTGGCATGTCGGCCGCATCTCGCACACCTCGCTGCAGCCGGGCGGCAAGGCGCCGGTCGCGCCCTCGGCGATCCAGGCCAAGTCGCAGACCTTCGACGGCACGGGCTTCACCCCGGTCTCGCTGCCCCGCGCGCTGGAGGCCGACGAGATCCGGCAGATCCTGGCCGACTTTGCCCAGGCCGCGCGCAACGCCCGCGCCGCGGGCTTTGACGGCGTGGAGATCCACGGCGCCAACGGCTATCTGATCGACCAGTTCCTGCGCGACGGCTCGAACCAGCGCACCGACGCCTGGGGCGGCAGCATCGAAAACCGCAGCCGCTTCCTGTTCGAGGTCGTCGAGGCGGTGGCAGGGGCCATCGGCGCCGACCGTACCGGGCTGCGCCTTTCGCCGCTGTCGCCCGCGAACGGCATCGTCGACAGCGACCCGATGGCGCTCTTCCGCCACGCGATCGAGGGGCTGAACCGCTACAAGCTGGCCTTCCTGCACATGGTCGAAGGCCCGACGGGCGGCGCCCGCACGGACGAGACCGACGCGGGGATGGCCGAACTGCGCGCGGTCTATGACGGCAACTACATCGCCAACAACGGCTACACCCGCGAGATGGCGATCGCCGCGGTGGAAACCGGCGCCGCCGATGCGGTGGCCTTTGGCCGCGCCTTCATCTCGAACCCCGATCTGGTGGCGCGCCTGAAGGCCGATGCGCCGCTGGCCGAGGGCAACCGCGCGACCTATTACGGCGGCGGCGCGGAAGGCTATACCGACTACCCGACGCTGGAGATCGCGGCGGCCTGACGGCCCCGCCACCCGGCGCCCCCTGCATCGGCCGCGGCCCCCGCCGCGGCCGATCTGTTTTCCAGGTCTCCCATCCGGCCGGCTACCCGCCATTCCGTTATTGAACCACCATTCAATCCTGATATGATTGTGAAATGAAATTCATGCACTTGTTCTGAACATTTCCTGAAAATCAGCCCGATGGAGACGAAGATGACGGCGATCCCGCGGCCCACGGCGGACAGCCCCGCCGCGCTTCTTTCGCGGCGCGAAGAGGCGGGCGCGCATCTGGTGCAGCCCTGGCCCACGGCAGGCAAGGTGGGGCTGGGCGCCCCCGGCGCGGTGGGCGATGGCGACGGCATCTACATCCTGCACGAGGACGGGCGGCGGCTGATCGACGGGCCCGCGGGGATGTGGTGCGTGAACCTGGGGCACCGGCGGGCGGAACTGGCGCAGGTGATGCAGGAACAGGCGATGGCGCTCAGCTACGCCTCGCCCTGGTACACCTCGACCACCCCCGCGCTGGATCTGGCCGCGCGGCTGGCAGCCCATGCGCCCGGCGATCTCGACCATGTGTTCCTGACCACCGGCGGCACCTCGGCGGTGGAAACCGCGCTGCGGTTTGCCTTCTTCCGCAACGACGTGAAGGGGCGGCCGGACAAGAAGCTGATCGTGACGCGCGACCGGGCCTATCACGGCGCGTCCTACCTTTCCGGGTCGCTGAACGGGCGGCCGCGGGACCAGGACTGGATGTTCGCCGCGCGCGATCTGGTGATCCGGCTGAGCTGCCCCGACCCCTTCCGCCGCCCCGCCGGGATGACCGTGGACGGCTTCACCGACCTGCTGGTCGAGGAATTCCGCCAGGCGATCGCGCACCACGGCGCCGAGCGCATCGGCGCCTTCATCGCCGAGCCGATCCAGGCCTCGGGCGGGGTCGTGGTGCCGCCGCCGGGCTACCTGAAGCGGATGCGCGATCTCTGCCGGGCGCATGACATCCTGTATATCTCGGACGAGGTGGTGACGGCCTTTGGCCGGCTGGGCGAGGTGTTCGCCTCGCAGGAGGTGTTCGGGATCGAACCCGACATGATCACCTTTGCCAAGGGCGTGACCTCGGGCTATTTTCCTCTGGGGGGCGTGATGATGTCGGCCGGGATGCTGGACGACCTGCGCAAGTCGAACCACCCCGATGCCACCTTCGCGCATGGGCTGACCTATTCCAGCCACCCGATCGGCTGTGCGGTGGCGCTGAAGAACCTCGATCTGCTGGAAGCCGGGGTGCTGGCCGAGGCGCGCGCGAACGCGGGCCATTTCCAGACCGCGCTGAAGCGGCTGGAGGATCACGCGCTGGTGGGCGAGGTGCGCGGCATGGGGCTGATGGCCTGCATCGAATGCGTGGCCGACAAGGAAAGCCGCAACCCGCTGGAACTGGATCTGGAGGTGGGCAAGCGGATCGATACCCATTGCCAGGAACGCGGGCTTCTGGTGCGGCCGCTGATCCAGATGTGCGTGATGTCGCCGCCGCTGACGATCACGCGGCCCCAGATCGACACGATGGTCGACATCCTCGATGCCGCGATCCGCGCCACGATGGACGATCTGGTGCGCGACGGGCTCTGGCACGGCTGAGCCCGGCGCGACCGCCGGCGTCACGCCATCCGTGGCCCCTCGGCGGTGAAGTGGCGGGGGAACGTCGTCGCCAGCAAGGTGCGGGCGGCGGCATGGGCATCCTCGCGCGTCACCCCGTCGCCCATCATCAGCCGGAACCAGAGCCCTTCCAGCATCGCGCAAAGCGCCAGCGCAAGGGGCGCGGCGGCATAGTCATAGCCCGCCTCGGCCTTCAGCTCGGCCAGCAGCGCCTCGACCGTGGCCTGATAGGCGTCGTCGCGCGCCCCGCACAGCGCCTGATAGGTCGGGCGCGATTTCGCCTCGCCCCAGAAGGCGCACCAGGCCGCAAGCTTGCGCCGGGTGCAGAGCCTGCGGTCGAAATCAGCCGCGACCACCGCCCAGAGCCGGTCTGCGGCGCGCGCCCCCGCGCGGCGATAGGCCCCCTTCCAGTGATCGACATATTCGTCGGCCATGTATTGCAGCGTCGCGATCAGCAGGTTGTCCTTGCTTTCAAAGTGAAAGTTGACGATCCCGCGCGACAGGCCCGCGCCGGTGGCGATGTCGGCCAGGGTCGTATCGGCGTAGCCACGCTTGGCCAGGCTGTCGATCGTGGCCTCGATCAGTTGCTGGCGCCGCGTCTCCCTGCTGGCCTTGCGCCCGCGCGCAGCCTGCACCGCTTCTTCGGCCTCTGCCATTGCCCTGCCCCCGTTCCGCGCGCGCCAGCCCGCGCCTGTCTGCGCCGATGGCGGGGCAGGCGACCGTAACGCAGCCTTCGGGCTTTGCAAGAGAGGCGCGCCGCGGGCGCCCGGACGGCGCGCCCCCCGCCGCGACCGAAGGCCGCCGGATTTTTGAAGAATATCAAATGAAAACATGATGCAATGCGACGATCTTCATCCAGATCGTGCCGGAATCGCGTCGGCCGCCTGCATGCGCGCGGAAACATCACGGCCAGGACAGGCCGACCGCCTGCCGCGCGCCGTGGATGACGCCTGTGAGCCGTCGGCATGACCCCTGAAGGGTTTGACATAATCATACCTTTTTAGCCGGGAATCTGGCTTGTTTCCGGCCAAATCTAACATTCCTGCCATATTCCTTCCCAAGACACCGATCGGTGCACCGTCCCCGCGGGGGTCGCCCGCCGGGGGGCGCATCGCGCGGGCCGGGGCGCGGCAGGGCGCGCGCGAATCGGGCAAACGCCCCCGCGCTGGCGCCCGGCCTTGCGCCAGATCAATTCCGGGCCCTGCGACATGTTGCTACACTGGCGGCATGGCACACCCGCCCCTTCTCCTCCGCGACCCGCGGGATCTGGTCACAGCACTCGTCGCGGCGGGGTTCCGGGTGATCGGCCCGAAACCGGCCGAGGGGGCGCTGACCTATGCCCCGATCACGCCCGACGACCTGCCGCAGGGCCTGACCGACACGCAGGCGCCCGGAAACTACCGGCTGGAGCCCGGGCCACCGGGCCGCTGGTTCGATTACGTCGTGGGCCCCCACAGCTGGAAGGCCTGGCTGTTCCCGGCCCGCCAGAAGCTTTTCTCTGCCGACCGTACGGCGGCGGGGTTCGACCTGACCGCGCACGAAGACCCCTACCCCCCCACGGCCTTCTTCGGCGTCCGCGCCTGCGAGATCGCGGCCATCGAGGTGCAGGACCGGGTGTTTGACAACGGCACCTTCGCCGATGAGGGCTACGCCCGCCGCCGGGCCGCCACGCTGATCGTGGCGGTGAACTGCGCCCGCGCCGCCGAGACCTGCTTTTGCGCCACGATGAAGACCGGGCCGCGGGCCGAGCGGGGCTGCGATCTGGCGCTGACCGAGCTTGCCACCGGAACCGGCCTGCTGCTGGAGATCGGCAGCGACCGGGGTGCCGCGGTGGCCGCGCGGCTGGCCCTGCCCCTGGCCGACACCGCCCGGCAGGCCGAGGCGCGCGCCATCTCGGCCCGCGCCGCCGCCGCGCAGACCCGCCGGATGCCGCAAGATGTGGCCGCCCGGCTTGCGGCCAACCCCGAGCATCCGCAGTGGGATGACGTGGCCAGCCGCTGCCTGAGCTGTGCCAATTGCACGCTGGCCTGCCCCACCTGCTTCTGTTCGGATGTCGAGGAGGTCACCGACCTCTCGGGCGCGCATGCCGAACGCTGGCGCAGTTGGGACAGCTGCTTTTCCATCGACTTCACCCATGTTCACGGCGGTTCGGTCCGCCTCAGCACCAGATCCCGCTACCGGCAGTGGATGACCCACAAGCTGTCAAGCTGGCATGACCAGTTCGGCACGTCGGGTTGCGTCGGCTGCGGGCGCTGCATCGCCTGGTGCCCGGTGGGCATCGACATCACCGCCGAGGCCGCAGCCATCTGCGAGGGGGGCCCGCCATGACCATCCGCCGGTTCGACACGATCCTGGCCGAACATCCGCTGTTTCGCGGGTTCGATGCCGACACGGTCGCGCTCTTCGCGGGCTGCGCGAAGAACGAACATTTTGCCTCCGGCGCGCGGATCTATGCCGAAGGGGCGGCGGCCGACCGCTTCTACATCCTGACCCATGGCGACGTGGCGCTGGAAATCGCCACCCCCGCCCGCGGCGCGCTGATCGTGGAAACGCTGCATCCGGGCGATCTGTTCGGCTGGGCCTGGCTGATGGCGCCGGGAACGCATGCCAACGATGCCCTGGCCCTGACCGAGGTGCGGGCGATCAGCCTCGATGCCGCCTGCCTGCGCCGCAAATGTGCGGCAGACCCGGCGCTGGGCTACCGGATGTTCCAGGAATGGGTGCCGCATCTGATGGCCCGGCTGCGCGCGCTGCGGCTGCAACTGCTTGACCTCTACGGGGTCGGCTGATGGACCCGATGCTGCCCCGCCGCTACCGCGTCCTGCGCGCGCGCCCCGAAAGCGCGGGCGTGGCCACGGTGGATCTGGCGCCCGTCGACGGCCCGCCGATGCGCTTCGCGCCGGGGCAGTTCAACATGCTTTACGCCTTCGGGGTGGGCGAGATCCCGGTGTCGATCTCGGGCGATGCCGCGGCGCCGGTGCTGACGCATACCACGCGCGACGTGGGGCCTGTCTCGCGCGCGATCGTGGGCCTGAAGGAAGGCGACATGCTGGGCGTGCGCGGCCCGTTCGGCGCGCCCTGGCCGGTCGCTGCGGCGAAGGGGCGGCATGTGCTGGTGGTGGCGGGCGGCCTGGGTCTGGCCCCGGTGCGGCCGATCCTGACCCATGTTCTGGCGAACCGGGCGGACCATGCGGGGCTGACGCTGGTCTATGGCGCGCGCTCGCCGCAGGATCTTCTTTATGCCGACGACCTGCGCGACTGGCGCGCGCGCCCGGATGCCACGGTCGAGGTGACGGTGGATCACGCCCGCCCCGGCTGGACCGGCCGGGTGGGCGTGGTGACCACGCTGATCCCCCGCGCGCTGGCGGGGGTGGCGCCCGACAGCGTCACCGCCTTTCTCTGCGGGCCCGAGATCATGATGCGCTTTTGCGTGCAGGCGCTGGGGCAGATCGGCATCCCGCCATCCGCCTGCTGGGTCAGCCTGGAACGCAACATGAAATGCGCGGTGGGCTTCTGCGGGCATTGCCAGTTCGGCGGCGATTTCATCTGCAAGGACGGCCCGGTGTTCCGCTATGACAGGGTTGCCGCCCGCATCGGCGTGAAGGAGCTGTAGGATGCCCAAGCCCAAGCTCGCCGTGTGGAAATTCGCCAGTTGCGACGGCTGCCAGCTGACGCTGCTGGACTGCGAGGACGAGCTTCTGGAGATCGCGGGGCAGATCGAGATTTCCGCGTTTCTCGAGGCCAGCTCGGCCCATGTCGACGGGCCCTATGACGTCTCGCTGGTCGAAGGCTCGATCACCACGCCGCATGATGCGGAACGCATCCGCGAGGTGCGGCGGGTGTCGAGGACGCTCATCACCATCGGCGCCTGCGCCACGGCGGGGGGCATCCAGTCGTTGCGGAACTTCGCCTCGGTCGCCGATTACGCGGGGCTGGTCTATGCCCATCCGGAATATCTCTCGACGCTCGCCACCTCGACCCCCGTGTCGGACCATGTGGCGGTGGATTTCGAACTGCGCGGCTGCCCGGTATCGAAACGGCAGTTGCTGGAACTGATCGCGGCGACGCTGGCGGGGCGCAGGCCGCGGGTGCCGAAGACGGCGCAGTGCACCGAATGCAAGGCGCGCGGCACGGTCTGCGTGACGGTGGCGCAGGGCATCCCCTGCCTCGGCCCGGTGACGCAGGCGGGCTGCGGCAATCTTTGCCCCGCGGTCGGGCGGGGCTGCTATGGCTGCTTCGGCCCGAAGGAGACGCCGAACGCCCCGGCGCTGTCGGCCCGGCTTGCCGCGCTGGGGCAGACGGCGCCCCAGTTGCGCGACCTCTACCGCAGCTTCAACGCCGCCGCCCCGGAGTTCGCGACAGAGAGCCTGCGCCATGACTGAGCGGATCATCCAGGTCGACGCGCTGGCGCGGGTGGAAGGCGAAGGGGCGCTTTACGTGAAGCTGAACGGCCGCGAGGTCGAACGGTGCGAGTTCCGCATCTTCGAGCCGCCCCGGTTCTTCGAGGCGCTGCTGGTCGGCCGCGCCTATGCCGAGGCTCCCGACATCACCAGCCGCATCTGCGGCATCTGCCCCATCGCCTACATCGCCAGCGCCTGTCAGGCGATGGAGGCGGCGCTGGGGCTATGCGTCAGCCCCGAAATCCACGCGCTGCGCCGGCTGATCTACTGCGGCGAATGGATCCAAAGCCATGTCCTGCACGCGGCCATGCTGCACGCGCCGGATTTCCTGGGGCTCGACTCGGCGCTGGACATCGCCAAGGAACACCCCGACCTGGTAAGACGGGCGCTCCGGCTGAAGAAGCTGGGCAACAGCCTGATGGAGGCGGTGGGCGGGCGGGCGGTGCACCCGGTCAACACCCGCGTCGGCGGGTTCTACCGCGCGCCAGAGCCCGCGGCGCTGGCCGCGCTGCTGCCGGAACTCGACTGGGGCATCAGGGCCGCGCGCGACCTGGCGCTGACCTTCGCCGCATTCGATTTTCCGCAGGACACGGGCGATTACCACTTCGTCTCGCTGATCCACCCCGAGGTCTATCCGATCTGCGAGGGGCGCATCGGATCGTCGCGCGGGCTCGACATCGCGGCGGCGGCGTTCGGCGACCACGTCGTGGAGCATCACGTCCGCCGCTCGAACGCGCTGCAGGGGCGGATGGCGGATGGCTCGGTCTACATGGTCGGCCCGCTGGCGCGCTATGCCAACAACTTCGCCCGCCTGTCGCCCGGCGCGCAGGCCACGGCGCGGGACTGCGGGCTGGGCGCGGTGGAAACCAATCCGTTCCGGTCGATCCTGGTGCGGATGGTCGAGGTGCAATATGCCCTCGAGGAGGCCGCGCGGATCATCCGCGCCTATGTGCCCCCCACCCCCGCCTTCGTCGCGGGGCCCGCCCGCGAAGGCCGGGGCCAGGCCGCGACCGAGGCGCCGCGGGGCCTGTGCTGGCACGATTACACGCTGGATGCGGAGGGCCGGATCACCCGCGCCCGGATCGTGCCGCCCACCTCGCAGAACCAGCCGCAGATGGAGGCCGACCTTGCCCGCGTGGTGCGCGCGAGCCTCGATCTGCCGCAGGACGCGCTGCGGCTGCGCTGCGAACAGGCGATCCGCAACTCCGACCCCTGCATCAGCTGCGCCACGCATTTCCTGACGCTGACGGTCGAGCGGTAGGCGGCGCGAGCGGGGGTTTCACACCCCCGCACCCCCGTGGGATATTTGCGGACAGAAAATGGGAGCGGAAGGGGATGGCAACGGAACTGCTGATCCTGGGGGTGGGCAACCCGTTCCGGTCGGATGACGGGGTGGGCCCCTTCGTGGCGGCGCGGCTGGCCGCGGCGGGCTGGCCCGCGCGCCCGCATGAGGGGGACGGGACGGGCATTCTGGACGCGATGGCCGAGGCGGGCCATCTGGTGCTGGTGGATGCGACGCGGAGCGGGGCCGCGCCGGGCACGCGGGTGAGCTTCGGCGGCCACGACCCGCTGCCTGCGGACCTGTTCCACTATTCCACCCACCGGTTCGGGCTGGCCGAGGCGGTGGAGACGGCGCGGGCGCTTGGGATGCTGCCCGCGCGGCTGACGGTTCACGGGATCGAGGGCGCGGCCTTCGGGCCCGGTGCCCGGCTCAGCGCCCCGGTTGCGGCGGCGGCCGGGGCGCTTCTGGCCGAGATCCTTGGCGCCTAGGCAGGCGCGCGGGCGTTCAGCGCCCCGGCTTGCGTCCGCGCGGCGCGCCTTCGTCGGCCAGCGCGCGGTCTTCCTGCATCTCCAGCCACATCGCGTTCACGACGGCGAAGCCGACCGCCAGCGGCAGACCCAGCATCCAGGCAAAGTACCACATCTCGGGCTCCTTTCTCAGTAGAGGCTCTGGCTCTGTTCGGCCACGTCGGCTTCGGTGACCTTGCCCCACAGCACCTTGTAGACCCAGGCGGTGTAGAGAAGGATGAGCGGCATGAAGATCACCGTGGCCACCAGCATGATGAACAGCGTCATGTGCGAGGACGACGCGTTCCAGACCGTCAGCGAGGATTTCGGATCGGTGATCGAGGGCAGCAGGAAGGGGAACATCGTCAGCCCCACCGACGAGATCACGCCCAGGATGCCCAGCTTGGACCACAGCAGCGTAGAGACCTCGGCCCCGCGGCGCAGGCCGATGACGGCCAGCGCCAGGCCGGCAAAGCCCAGCACCGGCGCCACCGCGATCCAGGGCCGTTCGGCATAGGCGGCCATCCAGCTTCCGCCGCGCGCGGCCTCGGTCAGGAACGGGTTCGAGGGGCCGTTCGCGGCCACCGCGCCCACCAGGTGATAGCCCTCGATCCCGCGCGCCAGCCACAGCCCCGCCAGCGCATAGCCCAGGATCGCCACCAGCCCAGTGACCGAGCCGATCGCCCGCGCCCGCGCCGCCACCGGCCCCTCGGCCTTCAGCGACAGCCAGGCCGCGCCATGGGTGGTCAGCATGGCAAGTGAGACGATGCCGACGAGAAGCGCGAAGGGGTTGAGCAGGCCGAAGAAGCTGCCGTCGTAGAACGACATCAGGTCCTCGTTGAAGTGGAAGGGCACGCCTTGCAGCACGTTGCCCACCGCCACGCCGAAGATCAGCGCGGGCACCGCGCCGCCCACGAAGAGCGCCCAGTCCCAGGTCGCCCGCCAGGTCGCATCGTCGCGCTTCGAGCGGTACTTGAACCCGACCGGCCGCAGGATCAGCGCGGCCAGCACCAGGAACATCGCAAGGTAGAAGCCCGAGAAGCTGACCGCGTAGAGCGGTGGCCAGGCGGCGAAGATCGCGCCGCCGCCCAGGATGAACCAGACCTGGTTGCCTTCCCAGACCGGGCCCACGGTGTTGATGGCCACCCGGCGTTCCAGATCGGTCTTGCCCACGAAGGGCAGGAGCGTGCCGACGCCCAGATCGAAGCCGTCGGTCAGCGCGAAGCCGATCAGCAGCACCCCCAGAAGCACCCACCAGATGACGCGCAGCAGGTCGAGCGACAGAAGATCATGCAGGATCATGGGGGTTACTCCGCAGGGTTGGCGAAGGGAACGGCGCCGTCATGGGTCGACAGCCGGTGCACATGGCGCGCCGTCCAGCGTTCGGTCTCGGCCACGTCCATGTAGGGGCCCTTGCGGATGTATTTCAGCATCAGCCCCATCTCGACGATGAAGAGCACGGTGTAGAAGACCGCGAAGCCCGTGATGGTCAGCAGCACCTGGGTGACCGACAGCTGGCTGACCGACAGCGCGGTGGGCAGCACGCCGTCCACCGTCCAGGGCTGGCGGCCGAACTCGGCCACCAGCCAGCCCATCTCGGCCGCGATCCAGGGCGCCGGGATCGCCAGCACCGCGAATTTCAGCGCGCCGCGCGGGAACTTCATGCCGCGGAACGAGGCGCGGTAGAAGAAATAGCCCAGCGTGAAGATGAACAGGAAGCCCAGCCCCACCATGATGCGGAAGCCCCAGAACAGCGGCCAGACGGTCGGCACGGTGTCGTTGGCGGCGGCCTCGATCTGGGCGGGCGTCGCGGTGCGGGGGTCATCGACGTATTTCTTCAGCAGGAAGGCGTAGCCCAGATCCTCGGAATGCGCCTCGAAGCTCTGTTTGACCGCCTCGGGCACGTTGCCCTTGGTGGCGCGGTATTCCATCAGCGCGTCATAGGCGACCAGGCCCGAGCGGATCTTGACCTCGGCCTCCTTCACCAGGTCGTTGATGCCCGGGATCTGCGTATCCAGCGACCGGGTGCCGATCAGCCCCATCACATAGGGAATGTGGACCGCCCATTTGGTCGTGCGGGTTTCCTGATCGGGCAGGCCGAAGGCGGTGAACGGGGCGGGGGCGGGTTCGGTTTCCCACATCGCCTCGATGGCGGCGAGCTTCATCTTCTGGTTCAGGCCCGCGGTGTAGCCCGACTCGTCGCCCAGCACCACGACCGACAGCGACGAGGCCAGCCCGAAGGCCGCCGCGACCGCGATCGAGCGGCGGGCCAGTTCGATGTGGCGCCCCTTCAGCAGGTACCAGGCCGACACGCCCAGCACGAACATCGACGCGGTGACATAGCCGGCCGAGACGGTGTGCACGAACTTGGCCTGCGCCACCTCGTTGAACACCACATCCCAGAAGCTTGTCATCTCCATCCGCATGGTCATCGGGTTGAAGGCGGCGCCGACCGGGTGCTGCATCCAGCCGTTCGCGATCAGGATCCACAGCGCCGACATGTTGGACCCGATCGCCACCAGCCAGGTCACCGCCAGGTGCGCCCGCATCGACAGCTTGTCCCAGCCGAAGAAGAAGAGCCCCACGAAGGTCGCCTCGAGGAAGAAAGCCATCAGCCCCTCGATGGCCAGCGGGGCGCCGAAGATGTCGCCGACATAGTGGCTGTAGTAGCTCCAGTTCATCCCGAACTGGAATTCCATGGTGATGCCGGTGGCCACGCCCAGGACGAAGTTGATCCCGAAGAGCGAGCCCCAGAACTTCGTCATCTGCTTCCAGATCGGGCGCCCGGTCATCACGTAGACCGTTTCCATCGTGGCGACGATGATCGACAGCCCGATCGTCAGCGGCACGAAAAGAAAGTGATACATCGCCGTCATCGCGAATTGAAAGCGTGACAGGTCAACGACGCTGATATCCATGTGTGTGCTCCCATGGAGCCGGAAAAGATGATCCGGCGACTCACATTACGACCATCATATAGGCTGCATGGTTATTGATGCATTTGATCCGCATCAAATGCCGCAGGGGCAGTGACGCTGTTTAAGCCCCTGAGGGTGCGACAAAAGAGACAGGCGCGGGCCTCAGCCCAGCCGGATCACCCGGTCGGCCCAGCCGAGTTCCGCCGCGCGGTGCGAGGCGGTCAGGATCGCGGTGGCGGGCAGCGCGGCACGCAGGTTGGCCAGCACCTGCGCCGCCATCGCGGGGTCCAGCCCCTCGGTCGGCTCGTCCAGCAGCAGGACGGCCGGGCGGCGCAGGAGCGCGCGCGCCAGCGCAAGCCTGCGCGCCTCGCCGCCCGACAGGCCCGCGCCCCCTTCGCCCAGCCGCGCCCCAAGGCCGCCCTTGGCCCGGATCGTGGCGGCCAGCGCGGCGGCTTCCAGCGCGGCCCAGGCCTCGGCCTCGTCCAGCCCGTCGCGGGCAAGGGCGAGGTTGTCCAGCACCGTCCCGGCAACCAGCGCGGTCCGCTGCGGCAGCAGGGTCAGGCGGGCGCGCAGTTCTGGCTCTGGCAACAGGGCCAGATCGGCGCCCGCAACCGTGACCCGCCCGGCCTCGGGCGCGATCAACCCGGCCAGCACGAAGAGCACGGTGGATTTTCCGGTGCCGCTGGGCCCGGCCAGCGCCACCACCTCGCCCGGCGCAACGCTGAGGGACAGGCCCGCGAACACCGGCCGCGCCGCGCCCACCCGGCGGAAGGAGAGCCCTTCGGCCACCAGCCCGCCCGTGGCCGGTCCCGGCGCGGGGCCCGGCGCGGGGCCCGTGGTTGGGCGCGGCGGTTCCGCGGGCGGCCCCGCCGCGATCACCCGGTCGGCCGCGTCCTGCATCCGGCCAAGCTCGCCCATCCCCCGCCGAAGCGCGGGCGTCAGTTCGGCCAGCGCCAGCGCCACGAAGACCCCGACCGCCGCCAGCGGCCCGCCCAGCCGCCCTTCGGCCACCAGCAGGCCGCCCAGCCCCAGCGCCCCGGCCAGCGCCGCCGCGGCGACCAGCGCCAGCGCCAGCGCGGCGCCGCGGTCCACCCGGTCCTGCGCCCGCCCCGCGGCACGGGCGGCGGCGTCTTCGGCCAGCACCGCCGCGCGCTGATCCGCCATGCGGCCATGCACGATCAGTTCCACCCGCGCCCGCACCAGGTCGATCATGGCGCGGCGCAGCGCCTGCCCGGCCCGTTCCGCCGCGACCGAGGGCGCGCGCCCGGCCCGCGCCGCCGCCAGCATCGCCGCCCCGCCCGCCAGCAGGAACACCCCCACGACCCACAGCGCCACGATCGGCCCCGCAACCGCCCAGAGCAGCCCGAAGGCCAGCGCCAACGTGGCCACGGCCCCCAGGATCGGCAGCGCCAGCCTGAGCGCCACGCCATCCAGCGCGTCGACATCCGCCGTCACCCGGTTCAGCGCGCTGGCGCCGCGCAGCCGCAGCATCGCGTCCAGCCCCGCGCCGACCTGATGGCGCAACAAGTCCACCCGCAGCGCGGCCAGCGCTGCCAGCGTGGCGTCATGGGTCAGGATGCGTTCGCCGTAGCGCGCGGCGGTCCGGCCCAGCGCCAGCGCCCGCACGCCCGCGCCGGGGCCGAAGATGTTGAAGGCGGTCCCCGCCCCGGCCAGCCCCGCCGCCCCCGCCGCCGCGATGAACCAGCCCGACAGGCCCAGAAGCCCGACACCCGCAACCAGCACCACCACCTGAAGCGCGGCGCCCAGCGCCAGCGTGCGCGGCCGCACCCGCGCGATCCGGCGCCAGACCGGTCCCAGCGCGCTCATAGCCGCACCTCGCGGCCCAGCGCCGCGATCAGCACCGGATCATGGGTCGCCACCACCAGCGTGGCCCCCCGGGCGCCAAGCTCCATCAGCGCCGCGATGATCGCATCGGCGGTCTCGCGGTCCAGATCGGCCGTGGGCTCGTCGGCCAGCAGCACCTCGGGCCGGGCGGCGAAGGCGCGCGCCAGCATCAGACGGCGCGCCTCGCCGCCCGAGATGCCGCCCCCCGTCTCGCCCAGCCGCGCGTCAAGGCCGCCGGGCAGCGCGGCCACCACGGCCTCGGCCCGCGCCGCCGCCAGCGCAGAGGCAAGATCGGCGTCGGTGCCCCGCAGATCCAGGTTCCGCGCCAGCGTCTGGTCCAGGAAATGCGGCGCCTGCCCCACCCAGGCCAGCCGGGCCCGCCAGCCGTCGGCGGTGGCGGCCGTCAGCGGCACGCCCGCCACCGTCAGATCGCCCGCCGCCAGCGGCTGAAGCCCCGCCAGCACGGCCAGCAGCGTCGACTTGCCCGCCCCGCTGGCCCCGGTCAGCGCGACCCGGTCGCCGGGCGCCAGCACCAGGTCGGGCAGCCGCAGCATCCGGGTGCCACGCACGACCACGCCAGCGCGCAGCGCCAGGGTGGCAGGCCCCGCCAGCGGCACGCCCGCCCCGCCCGCGCCCAGCGCCGGTTCGGCGGGCTCGGCCTCGGCCGCGGCCAGCTCGCCCGCCACCGCCAGCGCGGCCGCGCGGTCGTGCCAGGCCGCCGACAGGTCGCGCAGCGGCAGGAAGTAGTCGGGCGCGAGCAGGAGAAGGAAGATCCCCTCGCCCGGGCCCAGCGGCCCGGCCCAGGTGCCGAACTGCACCATTCCCAGCAGCGACAGCCCGACATAGACGGCCACCATCGCGACGCCGATCGCCGAGAACAGCTCCAGCACCGCCGAGGACAGGAAGGCGATGCGCAAGACCCCCATGCTGCGCGCCCGCAGCCCCTCGGCCCGCGCCGCGAAATCGCGCGCCGTCCGCGCGCCCGCGTCCAGAAGGCGGATGTCGACCAGCGCGCCCAGCCGGTCCATCAACAGGCTGTTCAGATCGCCGATCTCGGCCATCTGCTTCTGGCTGGCCTCTTTCGCGGCCATGCCGATCAGCGCCATGAAGACCGGGATCAGCGGCCCCGCCACCAGCAGCACCAGCCCCGCCGCCCAGGAATGCCAGACCGTCAGCGCCAGCAGCACCGGCGGCAGGACCGCCGCGCGGATCTGCGCCGGGCGGTAGCGGGTCAGGTAGGGCACCAGCATCGGCAGCTTCTGCGCCATCAGCGCGCCGACCTCGGCCGAGGCGGGGCCACCCGTCGCCCGCAGGCTTTCGCGCGCCAGGATCGCCGCGCGCTCTGCCCCCAGAAGCCGGTCGGCAGCGGCATAGACGACGGCGCCCGCCCGGTGATCCAGCAGCGCCCGCAGCACGGCCAGAAGAAAGAACGCCCCCGCCGCGATCAGCGCCGCGGCCACGCCGGCCCGGCCGTCCAGCCAGCCCGCGATTTGCGCCGCGACCCCCCAGGCCTGCAGGGGCCAGAGCAGCCCGGACAGGATGGTCAGAAGCCCCGCCTGCCGGAAGGCGCCCCGCGCCCCGGCCTCAAGAGCGTCCAGCCGCCGGGCGTCGGCGGCCTGCGGCCTGCGCCTGCGGGCCGCCCCGGCGTTCCCGGCCCCGGCGCCCGCCGTCATGCGGTTCAGCCCTGCCCGCCCGCGCGTGCCTCCAGCGCCGGGCGCAGCCCGCCAAGCTGGTAGCCATGCCGCGCAGGCAGGCCGATCAGGTCATCGACCGGCAGCGCCCCCGCCATCGCCAGCGCCCAGAGAACCGAGCTGCGGTTGCCCGAGGCGCAATAGGCAAAGACCTTGCCGCCCGCGGTGTCGATCGCGGCGCGCTGGCGCGCGATGTGGCTTTCGGTCAGGTTGCCGTGGCTCAGCGGGTTCTCGACGAAGGTCATCCCCGCCGCCTCGACCGCGGCCCGCACTTCGGCCGCCGACAGTTCGGGCGACACCTCGCCATCCGGGCGGTTGCAGATCACCGTGACGAACCCCGCCGCCTTCAGCGCGGCGGCATCGGCGGGCAGGATCTGGGGCGAGACGGCGTAGCTGTCGGTGATCGGGCGGATGTCCATGTGTGTCCCTCGGCTGGCGCCCGGCTGGGCGGGCGGCACGATCCTAGACGCTTGCCGCGGCGGGCGGAAGGGCGCTCGCGGACGGTTGACTAGAGCCCGTTCACCGGCACCTTCAGATAGCTCACCCCGTTCTCCTCGGGCTCGGGCATCTGGCCTGCGCGCATGTTCACCTGCAACGACGGCACGATCAGCCGCGGCATCGCCAGCGTCGCGTCGCGCGCCTGGCGCATCGCGACGAATTCGGCCCTGGACTTGCCCGCCAGGTGAACGTTGCGCGCCTTCTCCTCGGCCACGGTGGTTTCCCAGGCGAATTCCTCGCGCCCCGGCGCCTTGTAGTCGTGGCCCACGAAGATCCGCGTGGTCTCGGGCAGGCTCAGGATCTTCTGCATCGAGTCAAAAAGCGTTTCCGCCGAGCCGCCGGGAAAGTCGCAGCGCGCCGTGCCGTAGTCGGGCATGAACATCGTGTCGCCGACGAAGGCCGCGTCGCCGATCAGATAGGTCAGGCAGGCGGGCGTATGGCCCGGCGTATGCAGCACGTCGCCGCGCAACTGGCCGATGTGGAAGCTGTCGCCTTCGCGGAACAGGCGGTCGAACTGGCTGCCGTCGCGCTGGAAGCGGGTGCCCTCGTTGAAGATCTTGCCGAACGTCTCCTGCACCACGGTGATCCGGTCGCCGATCCCGATCTGGCCGCCCAGACGTTCCTGGATGTAGGGCGCGGCCGACAGGTGGTCGGCGTGGACATGGGTTTCCAGGATCCAGTCCACCGTCAGCCCCTGCTCCTGCACCCAGGCGATCACCGCATCGGCCGACCGGGTATCGGTACGCCCCGAGGCGTAGTCGAAGTCGAGCACCGAGTCGACGATGGCGCAACGGGTGCCCGCCGGATCGCGGACGACATAGGTGATCGTGTTGGTCGCGCTGTCGAAGAAGGCCTTCACGGCGGGCGACATCGGATTCCTCCTGCGGCTGTCTGACCCTCGATATGGGGGGCCGACGACATATATCAACATTCGCATGTTGTGTCCTTGCCCCGCGGACCCAGACTTGACCTGCGTCAAGGCCCGGCCCGCCGGGTGCCCCTAGTCTGCCCAATTGGAAGGGAGACGTCCATGACCACGATCACAGCCCGCAAGACCCAGCTTCAGGTCCGCCGCGATGCCCTGTCGGCGCGCCTCGCCGCGATCGAGGGCGAGTTCGACGCCCATGAATCCCGCGACTGGGAAGAGATGGCGACCGAGCGCGAGGGCGACGAGGTGCTGGAAGGCATGGGCCATTCCGCCCGCACCGAGATCCGCATGATCGAGGCGGCGCTGCGCCGGATCGAGGATGGCGACTACGGCATCTGCGCCCGCTGCGGCGCGCCGATCGGCGATGCCCGGCTGGACGTGCTGCCCTATACCCCATTCTGCAGCCGCTGCGCCGCGTGACCCCTGCACCGAAAGGCCATCCGATGCCCCCGACCCGCCCCGCCTGCCCCGCCGAGACGCGCCGCCCCGCCGATCCGGCGCTTGCCCGGCTTCTGGCCGAACTGCAGGCGCTGGCCGCGATCCTGCCGCCCGCCCCCCCGCCCCCCCGCCGACCGACCTGACACGCGGCGGCGGGCATGACGGCGGGCATGACGGCGGGCCTTGCCCCAATTCTGCCACTTATTTCCATTGCCAAACCGGCGCTTGGGCCTGTTAATGACGGTATGGAAGACGGAGCAGCCATCCGCCGCACAGCGCCGCGCAAAGGGTGCGACAGCCCCGGTGGAGGCATGGCATGACCCCGCTGTCCCTGGACCGGCAGGACGGGCTGGCGATCCTGACGCTGGACACGGCGCTGCTGGATGCGGCGGCGCGCGGGGCGCTGATGACGGCCGTCGAGACGCTGGGCGAGAACCCCGAACTGGGCGCGCTGGTGATCCGCAGCGCCCGCCCCGGCCTGCCGTCGCTGGCCGCCGAGGGCGCCGCCCCGCCGCTCTGGCAGCTTTGCGACCGGATCGAATCCTGCCCCCGCCCCGTCGTGATCGCACTGGCGGGGCCGGTGCTGGGCCCGGGGCTGGAACTGGCGCTGGCCGCGCATGGCCGGGTGGCCGCCGCCGACACGCGGCTGGGGTTTCCCGAGGTGACGCAGGGCCTTGGGCTGGCTGCGGGCGGCACGCAGCGGCTGCCGCGGCTGGTGGGCGCCGAGGCCGCGCTGCGCCTGCTGACCGGCGGCCGCCCGATCCGCGCGGCCGATGCGCTGGCGATCGGCCTGCTTGACCGGGTGGTCGACGCCGATCCCCTCGCCGCGGCGCGGGCGCGCGCGCTGGAACTGGCCGCCGCGGGCCTGCCCATGCCCGCGCGCGACCGGCGCGACGGGTTCCGCGACCCGGTGGCCTACAGCGCCGCGGTGGACGCCGCCCGGCGGGCCGCGCGCCACCCGCACCTGCCCGCCGCCGCGCGGCTGGTGGATTGCGTCGAGGCGGCGCTGCTGCTGCCGCCCGCCGCGGGCTTCACCTTCGAACGCGCCGCGGCCGAGGATCTGGCCGCCAGCCCCGCCGCCCGGGGCCTGCACTACGCCCGCAGCATCGAACGCACCGCCCCCCTGCCCGCCGCCGCGCCGCGGCCGCTGTCCACCGTGGGGCTTGCGGGGCTTGGCCCCGATGGCACCGCGCTGGTGCTGGCGCTGCTGGCGGCGGGGCTGTCGGTCATCCTGGTCGATCCCGACCGGAACCGGCTGATCGCCGCGCTGGAATCGGTGGCCTTCGCGCAGGAAGCCGCGGTCAGCCAGGGCATGCTGTCGCCCGAGCAGCGCGATGCCGACTGGGTGCGGCTGGCCGGGCGGCTGGACCCCGAGGCGCTGGCCGGGGCCGATCTGGTGCTGGATCGCGGCGCCCCCGGATTGGGGACGCTGGCCCCGCGCCTGCGCCCCGGCGCCGTGCTGGCGCTGGCCGATCCGGCGGGGCTCGGCCCCGACGCCCCCCGCGCCGCCGACACGCTGGCGCTGCACCTGCCGCCGCTGCCGCTGGGCGCCCGGCTGATCGAGATTGCCGCGGGCGCCGCCACCGATCCGGCCGCGCTGGCCACCGCGGCGGCACTGGCGCGCCGGCTGAAGCGGCTGCCCGTCATCGGCCGGGGCGCCTTTGCCGGGGCCACGGTGCAGGCCGCGGCGCTGGCCGCCGCCGAGGTGACGCTGCTGCAAGGCGGCACCCCGGCCACGCTCGACGCCGCGCTGCGGGCCTGGGGCGCGGCGCAGGGGCCCTGCGCGCTGGCCGACATGGCGGGGCTTGCCGGCGCGGCCTCGCCGCTCTCGGGGCACCTGGCCGCCGCCGGGCGGCTTGGGGTGGCGACCGGCGCGGGCTGGCTTGCCTGGCCGCCCGGCCGCCCCGAGGGGCAGGATGACCCGGTGGTGGTGAACTTTCTCACCGCCGCGCGCGCGGGCCGCCCGCCGCGCGTGCTGCCGCCCGCGGTGATCGTGCGGCGCGTCCTGCTGGCCATGATCGCGGTCGGCGCGCGGCTCTTGCAGGCGGGCGAGGTCGCGCGGCCCGCCGACATCGACCTGGCCATGATCGCAGGCTACGGCTTTCCGCGCTGGGGCGGCGGCCCGATGCTGCAGGCCGACCTGGCGGGGCTGGTGCAGGTGCGCAAGGATCTGGCGCAGCTTGCCACCGAAGACCCGCTCTGGGCCCCGCCCGACCTGCTGCTCGACCTCATCAAGAACGGCCGCGGCTTTGGCGACCTGAACGGCTGATCCCGGCGCCGCGGCCGCTGGCGTTCGGCAAGGTCCGCCCCCGCCGAAACCGCGGCGGCGCCCTTCCCTCGCGGCGGGAAATCGGGCAAACCATCCGAAAACCCGAGGTGAGACATGCACGACATCCGCGCCATCCGCGAGACCCCCGCCGCCTTCGACGCGGCCCTTGCCCGCCGGGGGCTGGCGCCCCTGTCGGCGCAGGTGCTGGCGATCGACGAGGCGCGGCGCGCCCGGATTCTGGCCGCAGAGACCGCGCAGGCCGCGCAGAACGCCGCCTCGAAAGAGGTCGGCGCCGCCAAGGCCCGCGGCGACACCGCGGAATTCGAGCGGCTGCGCGCCCTTGTGGCCGAGAAGAAGGCCGAGGTGGCGCGGCTGACCGAAGAGGCGGCGGCGCAGGACGCGGCGCTGCGCGACCTGCTCCTGACCATCCCCAACAGCCCGCTGGCCGACGTACCCGACGGTGCGGACGAGGCGCAGAATGTCGAGCTGCGCCGCTGGGGCAGCCCGCGCGCCTTCGACTTCGCGCCGAAGGAGCATTACGAGATCGCGGGCGTCACGCCCGGGATGGATTTCGAGACGGCGGCAAAGCTGTCGGGCGCGCGCTTCGTGCTGTTGCGCGGGGCGGTGCTGCGGGTGCACCGCGCGCTTGGGCAGTTCATGCTGGACACCCATGTGACCGAGCACGGCCTGACCGAGACCTGGACCCCGGTCCTGGTGAAGGAAGAGGCGATGTACGGCACCAACCAGTTGCCGAAATTCGCCGAGGACAGCTACCAGACGACCAACGGCTGGTGGCTGATCCCCACGTCCGAAGTCACGCTGACCAACACGGTCGCGGGCGAGGTGCTGGACGAGGCGGGCCTGCCGATCCGCATGACCGCGCTGACCCAGTGCTTCCGCTCCGAGGCGGGCTCGGCGGGCAAGGACACCGCAGGCATGCTGCGCCAGCACCAGTTCGAGAAGGTCGAGATGGTCTCGATCACCACCCCCGACCAGAGCCGCGCCGAACACGAGCGGATGACGGCCTGCGCCGAGGCGATCCTGCAGAAACTGGGCCTGCCCTACCGCGTCATCGTGCTGTGCACCGGCGACATGGGCTTCGGCGCCCAGCGCACCCATGACCTGGAGGTCTGGCTGCCCGGCCAGAACCGCTACCGCGAGATCAGCTCGGTCTCGGTCTGCGGCGATTTCCAGGCCCGGCGGATGAATGCCCGCTTCCGCCCCGCGGGCGGCGGCAAGCCCGAATTCGTGCATACGCTGAACGGCTCGGGCCTTGCGGTGGGCCGCACCCTGATCGCGGTGCTGGAAAACGGCCAGCAGGCCGATGGCTCGATCACGCTGCCCGCGGCGCTCGCACCCTATCTGGGCGGCAAGACCCGGATCGACGCAGGCGGCGCGCTGGTCTGAAAAAACGAAGGGGGGTGCTCCCGACAGCCCCCCCCTCTGCACCCTCCGCAGACACCCGAACGCCCGCAACCTTGAAAGCGGCGCCTGCCCTGCAGCGGATTTCGTGTCTTCGTCGGCGTCGCCCGGCATCGGTCGGGCTCGGCCATCAATCCGTCCAGTATAGGCGATTTGCCCCGATTGCACCAGCCCCGAGAACAGCGGGGCGCAGGCGCGGCTGCGGAAAATCGTCGCAGGGCGCCCTTGCGGCCCGCGCGCGGCCGCGCTTTCCTCGGCCCGACAGAAGGAGCCCGCCGCATGACCCTGCCCCGCATCGCGCAATCGCCCACCGATCCCGCCTTCGTGCAGAACCCCTATGCTTTCTACGAACGGGCGCGCGCGCTGGGCAGGATCGTGGTCTGGGAGGATTACGCGATGCCCGCAGTCCTGTCCTACGCCGGGGTCAACGCCATCCTGCGCGACCGCCGCTTCGGCCGCGAGGTGCCCGCCGAGAAACGGCAGCCGGTCCCGGCCCATCAGGCGCCCTTCTATGCCGTCGAGGCGCATTCCATGCTGGAACTGGAACCGCCGCGCCACACCCGGCTGCGCAGCCTCGTGCTGCGCGCCTTCACCTCGCGCCGGATCGCCGCGCTGGCACCCGAGATCGCCGCCCTCTCGCATGGGCTGATCGACCGCTTCCCGAAGGACGACTTCGACCTGATGCCGGCCTTCGCCCGGCTGATCCCGGTGATCGTCATCGCCCGCCTGCTGGGCGTGCCCGAGAGCATGGCCGAAGACCTTCTCGGCTGGTCGAATGCCATGGTGGGCATGTACCAGGCCCGCCGCACCCGGGCGATGGAAGACGCGGCCGCCCGCGCCGCAGGTGAATTCGCCGCCTTCCTGCGGTCCTATGTCGAAGACCGCCGCGCGCGCCCGGCCGATGACCTCATCACCCACCTGATCGCCGCCGAAGCCGATGGCGAGCGGCTGACGACCGACGAGTTGATCACCACCTGCATCCTGCTTCTGAACGCGGGCCACGAGGCGACGGTCCACAGCCTTGGCATCGCGGTCAAGACGCTGCTGGAACAGAAGACCCCCGCCGCCGCCCTGGCCCCCGACCGGGTCGAGGCAACGGTGGAGGAGGTGCTGCGCCACGACCCGCCGCTGCACCTCTTCAGCCGCCACGCCTATGCGGATGTCGAGGTCATGGGCCACACCTTCCGCAAGGGCGAGGAGGTGGCGCTGCTGCTCGCGGCGGCCAACCGCGACCCCGGCATGTTCGAGGCCCCCGCCCGCTTCGACCCCGCCCGGGTGGCGAAACCCAACCTGAGCTTCGGCGCGGGGCTGCATTTCTGCGTGGGCGCGCCGCTGGCGCGGCTGGAACTGGCCACCGCCCTGCCGATCCTCTTCGCGCGCCTGCCGGGGCTGCGGCTGGCCGCGCCGCCGCGCTATGCCGATGTCTACCACTTCCACGGCCTTTCGGGCCTTGCGGTGCACCCGGCCTGAGCGCGCGGGGGCCCTGCCCCCGCACCCCCGGGATATTTGACGACAGAAAATGAAGGCGCGGCCTGCCCATTTTCTGTCGTCAAATATCCCGGGGGGAGGCGGCGCAGCCGACGGGGGGCAGCGCCCCCCTGCCCGGCCCGGCCCTAGAGCGGCAGGAGGGTGGTCGACTTGATCTCTTCCATGCTCAGCAGCGCGGTCACGTTGTAGATCCGCACCTCGGAGATCAGCGCCTGGTAGAAGGTGTCATAGGCCCGCGCATTGGCCACACGCACCTTCAGGATATAGTCGATGTCGCCCGCGAGCCGGTGCGCCTCGAGCACCTCGGGGCGCTGGCGCAGCGCCTGGAGGAATTTCTTCTGCCAGCCCGCCTCGTGCTCGCTGGTGCGGATCAGCACGAAGAAGCAGGCCTCGAGCCCCAGCGCCTCGGCATCGAGGATCACCGTCTGGCGGGTGATGACGCCCAGCTCCTTCAGCTTGCGGATGCGGTTCCAGACCGGCGTCTTGGAACTGCCGACCTTGCGGGCGATCTCGTCCAGCGACTGCCCCGCATCCTCCTGCAGTTCGGTGAGGATTTTCCGATCCATCTCGTCAAGCCGGACGGCCATTCCTGATCCCTTTCAATTCCGAAACCGCGTTTCCCCGTGGCGGCAGTATCGGAACGATCTTCCTTGTTTGCAAGGGCGTCTGGCGGATCGGCGGGATAAAATTCTATATTGAGACGAAGATTTCAGCCCCGGATGCCTGCCCATGGACCACTTTCCCGTCTTTCTGAACGTCGCGCGGCGGCGCATCGCGGTGGCGGGCGGCGGCGAGGCCGCGCTGGCCAAGCTGCGGCTTCTGCTGAAGACCCGGGCCGAGATCGTGGTCTTTGCCGCCGAACCGCTGCCCGAGGTGGCGGGCTTTGCGGCCGAGGGGCGGATCGCGCTGGTGCCCCGCGCCTTCGGGCCGGGCGACGCGGCGGGGGCCACGCTGGTCTATGCCGCCGCCGAGGACGAGGCCGGGGATGCCCGGATCGCCGCTCTGGCGCGGGCGGAGGGCGCGCTGGTCAACGTGATCGACAATCTCGCGGCGTCCGACTTCATCACCCCCGCCATCGTCGACCGCGACCCGGTGGTGGTGGCGATCGGCACCGAAGGGGCGGCGCCGGTGCTGGCGCGCGCGCTGAAGGCCGAGATGGAAGAGCGGCTGACGCCCGCCACGGGCACGCTGGCGCGGGCGGGCAAGGCGTTCCGCGCGGCGGCCGAGGCGCTGGCACCGGGCCGCGCCCGCCGCGCCTTCTGGGCCGAGTTCTACGACGTCGTGGGCCCCCGCGCGCTGGCGAGCGACGGCGAGGCGGCGCTGGCCGGGGCGCTGGCCGATCTTCTGGCGCGGCACCTGTCGGCCATCCCGGCACCGGGCCGCGTCGATCTGGTGGGCGCGGGGCCGGGCGATCCGGAGTTGCTGACGCTGAAGGCGCGCCGCGCGCTCGACCGCGCCGATGTGGTGATCCATGACCGGCTGGTGGCGCCCGCGATCCTGGAGCTGGCGCGGCGCGAGGCGCTGCTGATCGATGTGGGCAAGGAGGGCTTCGGCCCCTCGACCCCGCAGGCCGAGATCCACGCGCTGATGGTCGCCCATGCCGCGCGCGGCGCCCATGTGGTGCGGCTGAAGGCGGGCGATCCGGGCATCTACGGTCGGCTGGATGACGAGATCGACGCGCTGGCCGCCGCCGGCATCGACTGGGCCATCGTGCCGGGGATCACCGCCGCCTCGGCGGCCGCGGCGGGCCTCGGGCAAAGCCTGACGCGGCGGGGGCGCAATGCCTCGCTGCGGTTCCTGACCGGGCATGACGTGCAGGGCTTTGCCGAGCAGGACTGGCGCGGGCTGGCGCGGCCCGGATCGGTCGCCGCGATCTACATGGGCAAGCGCGCCGCGCGCTTCCTGCAGGGGCGGCTTCTGATGCATGGCGCGGCCGCCGACACGCCGGTGACGGTGGTGGAGAACGCCAGCCGCCCCGACCAGCGGGTGATCGCCTGTCGGCTGACCGGCCTGCCCGAGGCGGTGGCCGATCTGACCGGCCCCGCCGTGCTGCTGTACGGCCTCGCGCCCCGCGCGGCCGAGGCTGTCCTTCCTGAATTGCAAGAGGCCCTGTCATGAGCCCCCGTTTCACCCCCAAGGTCGTCACCGCCAACGCACTGCTGGAAGGCGACGTGGTCTATCTGACCGCCGATGACCGCTGGAGCCGCGAGCACCGCGAAGCCGAGCTGATCGAGGACGAGGCGCATGCCCAGTTGCGCCTGCTTGACGCCCAGGCGCAGCGGCAGGTCGTTGTGGGCGCCTATCTGGCCGAGGCGCGCCCCGGCCCGGACGGGCCCGAGCCCGTCCATTTCCGCGAGGCATTCCGCACCCGCGGCCCGTCCAACTACGCCCACGGCAAGCAGGAACGCCATGTATAAGTATTCCGACTTCGACGAGGCCTTCGTTCGGGAACGGGTGGCGCAGTTTTCCCAGCAGGTCGCGCGCCGGATCGACGGCAGCCTGACCGAGGACGAATTCCGCCCGCTGCGCCTGATGAACGGGCTCTATCTGCAACTGCACGCCTACATGCTTCGGGTGGCGATCCCCTATGGCTCGCTCGATTCCCGGCAGATGCGGCAACTGGCCCATATCGCCGACACCTGGGACAAGGGCTATGGCCATTTCACGACGCGGCAGAACATCCAGTTCAACTGGCCGAAGCTGACCGACGTGCCCGCGATCCTGTCGGCGCTGGCCGATGTGCAGATGCATGCGATCCAGACCAGCGGAAACACCATCCGCAACGTCACCGCAGACCATTTCGCGGGCGCCGCAGCCGACGAGATCGATGACCCGCGCCCGATTGCAGAGCTCTTGCGGCAGTGGTCGACCGACCACCCGGAATTCCAGTTCCTGCCGCGCAAGTTCAAGATCGCCATCACCGGCAGCCCGCATGACCGCGCGGTGACGCGCGCGCATGACATCGGGCTGCGGATGGTGCGCGATGCCGATGGCGCGCCGGGGTTCGAGGTGATCGTGGGCGGGGGGCTTGGTCGCACGCCGCTGATCGGCCATGTGGTCCGCCCCTTCCTGCCGCAGGCCGACCTGCTTGCTTACGTCGAGGCGGTGCTAAGCGTCTACAACCTGCTGGGACGGCGCGACAACAAGTACAAGGCGCGCATCAAGATCACCCTGCACGAGACCGGCGCGGCGGCGCTGACGCAGATGATCGAGGATCGGTTCGCGGAACTGCGCGGCGCCTATGACGGCACCGACCAGCGCCTGCTGGCCCAGATCCGCGCAGCCTTCGGCCGCCCGGCGTTCCGGCAGGCGCCGACCGATCCGCATGAGCGGGCGCTGGCGAACCCCGCCTACCGCGCCTGGGCCGACACGAACCTGGTGGCCCATCGCAACCCCGATTACGCCATCGTGCAGGTCAGCCTGAAGGCGCCGGGCGCCACGCCGGGCGATGCGACCAGCGCGCAGATGCGGGCGCTGGCCGACATCGCGGAAACCTACGGCCATGACGAGTTGCGCATCAGCCACGAGCAGAACGTGATCCTGCCGCATGTCCACAAGGGCGACCTGCCCGCCGTCCATGCCGCGCTGAAGGCCGCGGGGCTGGCGGCGGCGAACATCGGGCTGATTTCCGACATCATCGCCTGCCCGGGGATGGATTATTGCAGCCTGGCCACGGCGCGGTCGATCCCGATCGCGCAGGCCATCGCGACCCGGTTCCACGATCTCGATCTGGAACACGAGGTGGGGCCCATGAAGATCAAGATCTCGGGCTGCATCAACGCCTGCGGCCATCACCATGTGGGCCATATCGGCATCCTTGGCCTCGACCGCGCGGGGGTGGAAAACTACCAGATCACGCTGGGGGGCGACGCTACCGAAACCGCCGCCATCGGCGAGAAGGCAGGCCCGGGCTTCGCCTATGACGAGGTGGTGCCCGCCATCGAACGGCTGGTGCGTGCCTATCTCGCGCTGCGGCTCGAGCCGGGCGAGACCTTCCTGACCGCCTTCCGCCGCCTGGGGCCCGCCCCGTTCAAGGCCGCGCTCTATCCCGAGGAAAGGGACCGCGATGCCGCTTGAAGCCCCCCTGCTGCCGGTCGAGGAACGGGTGCGCGAACTGAACGCGCGCTACCGCCACCATGCCGCCACCACCGTGCTGGAAGCCGCGCTGGCCGACCCGCTGGTCGGGCGCGTGGGCCTCGTCTCCTCGTTCGGGGCCGAGTCGGTGGTGCTGCTGCACCTTGTCTCGACCATCGACCGCACGGTGCCCGTGCTCTTCATCGACACGCGGATGCTGTTCGAGGAAACGCTGGCCTATCAGGCCGAGGTGGCCGAGAGGCTGGGCCTGACCGAGGTGCGGGTGATCCGCCCCGACCCGGTGGCGGTGCTTGCGCGCGATGTCGACAACATCCTGCACCTGGCCGACCCCGATGGCTGCTGCGCCCTGCGCAAGACCGAACCGCTGGAACGCGCGCTGAAGGGCTTTGACGCCTGGATCAACGGGCGCAAGCGCTACCAGGGCCAGTCGCGCGCCGACATCGACTTCTTCGAGGCGGAGGCCAACGGTCGGATCAAGCTGAACCCGCTGGCCCATTGGGACCGGCAGGACATCGCGGATTACCTGGTCGAAAACCGCCTGCCGCGTCATCCGCTGGTGGCCAAGGGCTATGCCTCGATCGGCTGCGCGCCCTGCACCACGCCGGTGAAGCCGGGCGAGGACCCGCGCGCGGGCCGCTGGCGCGGGCGCGAAAAGGACGAATGCGGCATCCATTTCATCAACGGCCGCCTTGTGCGCGGCACCGGCACGCAGGAGACCGTGGCATGAGCGTGATCGTCACCGATACCGGCTTTGCGCCGGACAGCGTCACCCAGGCGTTTTCCCCCGCCCCGGCGGACGGCCCGCTGCCCGCCGCGCTCGACCTCGCGCCCAGCGCCGATGTGACGGCGCTGACCGCGCGGCTTGACGGCGTGGCGATCATCCGCATCGCCTTTCCGTCTTTCGCGGACGGGCGCGGCTTCACGCTGGCGCGGCGGCTGCGGCTGATGGGCTATGCGGGGCGCCTCAGGGCGGCGGGCCACCTGATCGCCGACCAGTACGCGATGGCGCGACGGGCGGGCTTCGACGAGGTGGAAATCGCCGACGACCTCGCCGCCCGCCAGCCCGAGCCGCAATGGCTTTACCGGGCCGACTGGCGCGCGCACGACTATCGGTCGCGGCTGCGCGCCTGATTCCGCGCTTTTCCTGCATCCCATCACCGATTAGGAAGGGCGGGGACGCGCGCTCCCCGCAACCTGCATGACCGAACAGACCAAAGTGACCGACACCCCCGCCACCCCCGTCAAAGTGATGCCCGACGCCCAGACGGTCACCGCGGTGACGCACTGGACAGACCGTCTGTTTTCCTTCCGCGTCACGCGGCCGCGCTCGCTGAGGTTCCGCTCGGGCGAGTTCGTGATGATCGGCCTGCCCGACGACAGCGGCAAACCGATCCTGCGCGCCTATTCCATCGCCTCGCCCGCCTGGGACGAGGAACTGGAGTTCTACTCGATCAAGGTGCCCGACGGCCCGCTGACCAGCCGGCTGCAACACATCCGCCCCGGCGACCAGATCATCCTGCGCCCGAAGCCCGTGGGCACGCTGGTGCTGGACGCGCTGCTGCCCGGCCAGCGGCTGTGGTTCCTCGCCACCGGAACCGGCATCGCCCCCTTCGCCAGCCTGATGCGCGACCCCGAGACCTACGAGCGCTACGACGAGGTGGTCATGATGCACACCTGCCGCACGGTGGCCGAACTGGACTACGGCCGCACGCTGGTGGCGGCGCTGGCGGACGACCCGCTGATCGGCGAGCTGGCGGCGCAGAAGCTGCGCTACTACCCCACCACCACGCGCGAGGAGTTTGCGCGCATGGGCCGGATCACCGACACCCTGACCTCGGGCAAGGTCTTCGCAGACCTTGGAATCCCGCCGATGGATGCCGCCCGTGACCGCGCGATGGTCTGCGGCAGCCTGGCCTTCAACCTGGACGTCAAGGCGGTGCTCGAAGGCTTCGGCCTGCGCGAGGGGGCCAACAGCGACCCGCGGGAATATGTCGTCGAGAAGGCTTTCGTGGGCGACGGGATCTGACCCGCCCTCAGGGCTGCTTCACGGCCGCCTGCATCGCCAGACGCAGCTTGTCCAGCACCGATTGCAGCGCCGTGCGGTCTTCCTTTGCCGCGCGGAAGGCCACGATCAGTTGCAGCCGGTCGGTTTCGGCGATGTCGGCCTTGGCGATCCGCTCCTTGATCTCGTCCAGCGTCAGCGCCTGCGCATTCCAGACCGGCGCAGCCGTGCCAGCCCCGGCCGCCTGCGGCATGCGCACCGCGGCATGGCTGCCGAAATGGCCTAACGCCGAAAGGCCGCCCGCGGCGACGAACAGCAGGGCGGCTGTCACCAGAACAGGTCTCTGCATCTTCCTCTCCCGCCGCGAACCCCGCGGCGTGTCGCTGCCCCGTTGTGCCAGAGCCCGCGGCACTTGGAAAGCGGGCAACGCATCGCCGCCTTGCACCGGAATGCGGTTGAAAGACCCCGCGCCCCGCTCTATTTTGCGCCAGCATCAGAAACTGTAAGGATTGCCGCCATAGCTCGCAGACCCCACAACGCCCCGCCGCAACGTGAAACCGGCCCCCGCGTGAACGACCGCATTCGCGCGCCCGAAATCCGCCTGATCGGCGCCGATGGCGAAAACGTCGGCGTGGTGACGCCGAACCGTGCCCTCATGATGGCCGAAGAGGCGGGACTCGATCTCGTCGAGATTTCCCCGAACGCGGTGCCGCCGGTCTGCAAGATCATGGACTTCGGCAAGTTCAAGTACGAACAGCAGAAGCGCGAGGCCGAGGCGCGCAAGAAGCAGCACATCATCGAGATCAAGGAAATCAAGTTCCGCCCGGGCACCGACACCCATGACTACGAGGTGAAGATGCGCTCGGTCGTGAAGTTCCTGGAAGGTGGCGACAAGGTGAAGGTCACCCTGCGCTTCCGCGGCCGCGAGATGGCGCACCAGCAACTGGGTCTGGAACTGCTGAACCGGGTCGCAGCCGACGTGGCCGAGCTTGGCAAGGTGGAAAACATGCCCAAGCTGGAAGGCCGCCAGATGGTGATGATGATCGGCCCGAAGTAAGCCGACCCTTGCCCGCGCGGATGGAAAGGCTCTCCCGTGGCGGAGGGCCTTTTGCGTTGCGCCCGGCCCCGCGCGGCGGCAGGGGGGGCGCTGCCCCCCGGCCTGCGGCCTCCCCCCGGGATATTTCGGGACAGAAAATGCCGGGCGCCGCGCCCTGCCCATTTCCGGTCCGAAAATATCCCGGGGTCCGGGGCAGCGCCCCGGGGGCCGGGGCTGGGCGCGCGCTCAGGGCCTGCGTTCGCGCGGCTGGGGCCGGATCGGGATTTCGGTCAGAAGGCCGCCCACCCCCATCGCCGCGAGGTCGTCTGAGGTCAGGTCGATCCCGCAGGCCACCCGTTCCAGCACCCAGTCGGCGCCGTTGAGCGCGGGCGAGCGGGCGCAGCCCGGCAGACCGATGACGGGCCGGGCCCC
Organism: Pseudomonadota bacterium; assembly: GCA_021845805.1. Lineage (GTDB taxonomy): Bacteria > Pseudomonadota > Alphaproteobacteria > Rhodobacterales > Rhodobacteraceae > Solirhodobacter. Next base: position 49,596 of record JAJZVD010000022.1, read on the forward strand.
GAGCCGCCCGAGGAAAAGCAGGTTGCCCGGATCGACGGGAATACCGAAGCGGACCATCTGCCCGCCCGCCGCCACCAGACCCGAGGGCGCGGTATCGTGCAGGTCGGAGGTGGCCGAGGCGGTCAGGATCAGCGCGATGTCGCCCGCCAGCCCCGGCAGCGCGGCGGCGATGGCCGCGGCCTCGTGCGGCACCGCGACGGTTTCGGCCAGGTCCATCCCCAGCGCCTCCAGCCTGCGGGCGGTGATCTCGCGCGCCTTGGCATTCAGCTTTGCCGCCTGCCCCGGCACCTCGGTCAGGATGAGCCCGGCGCTGCGATGCACCACCGGGCGGATGCGGATCGCGGCCGGGGCGGTGGCCAGGGCGCGCGCAAGGCTCGCCTCGGCCACCGCATAGGCGATGATCTTCACCGTGCCGACCAGCGTGCCGCGCGCCACCCGCGCGAAGGGCGGCAGGGTGGCGAAGGTGATGGCCGGGTCGATCCGGTTCAGCGCGTGGATGGCGGCCGCGTCCAGCGCGACCACCCCCGGCCCGGTGGCATGCAGGTTGACCCGCCCGGTGAAGGCGGTCGTCAGCGACAGCCGCGCGGCGCCCGGATCGGGCACAAGCGCCGCCGCCAGCCGGGCCGCGGCCGCATCCTCGCCCACGTCGTCGGGTGCCGGGCGCGCGACGGTCAGCCGGTCCACCCCCGCGGCGGCGAGGCGGGCCAGATCGGCGGCCGTCAGCCGGTGGCCCTTGGGCAGCTTGCGCCCCTCGATCAGCCGGGAATGCGCGAGGATCGCCCCTTCGGCCTCATCGAGCGGAACCGGGCCGAAGTCCATCGGCCTAGCCCTGCCGCAGGCGCTGGGTGATCTGCGCGAGGATCGAGACCGCGATTTCCGCCGGGCTCCTGGCGCCGATGTCGAGGCCGACGGGGGCGTGGATGCGGGCGATCTCGTCGGCGCTGAAGCCGGCCGCGGTCAGCCGTTCCACCCGTTTCGCATGGGTGCGGGTGGACCCCAGGCAGCCCAGGTAGAACACCGGCGCGCGCAGGGCGGCGCGGATCGCGGGGTCGTCCAGCTTGGCGTCATGCGTCAGCGTCACCACGGCGGTGCGGGCATCCAGCCCGTGGGCCGCCATCGCCTCGTCCGGCCAGTCGTGGCTGATCGTCTCGCCCGGGAAGCGCGCGGCGGCGCCGAAGGCCTCGCGCGGGTCGATCAGCAGCGGGTCGTAGCCCGTCAGCCGCGCCATCTGCAGAAGCGGCTGGGCGATGTGCACCGCCCCCACCACGATCAGCCGCAGCGGCGGGTTGTGGACGGCGATGAACCAGTCGCCCTCTTCCATCCCCGAACGGTCGGCGCGCAGCCGGGCGCGGACCTGCGCCCCGAGCGCGTCGCCTTCACCGTCGGTCAGCCGTTTCTCCCAGGTCGCGATGTTCACCGCATAGGCCACCGCCCGACGGTCGGCGCGGGCGGCAACCAGGCGTTCCAGCAGGTCGAGCGGCAGGGCGCTGCCCACCGGCTCGACCATCACGCGGATGGTGCCGCCGCAGGCGAGCCCCACCGCGAAGGCCTCGTTGTCCGAGACGCCGAAGGTCAGCAGCCGCGGCTTGCCATCCTCGAGCGCGTCGAGCGCCTCGGCCACCACCGCGCCTTCGACGCAGCCGCCCGAGACCGACCCCATGATCTGCGCATCGCCCGAGATGGCAAGCTGGCTGCCCGCCTGCCGGGGGGCGCTGCCCCAGGTTTCCACCACGGTGGCCAGGGCGGCGCCGCGGCCCTCGCGGGCCCAGGCCAGGGCGATTTCGGGGATCTGGTCGTGCTGATGCGTGCTCATGACCCTGAATATGGCGTCTGGGGCGCGGATCGGCCAGCCCCGGCGCGCGGGGCGGGCCTAAAGTCGGATGCGTTAGGGGCCGACCGGCGGCAGCAGCGGGGTGATGCGCCGCAGGATCGTGTGGCGGTTCACCGGGTCTGAACCATAGGTGGGGTTGCGCAGATCGGTTTCACCATAGCCCTGCGTCACGAGGTTCTGCGGCGGCACCCCGTAGGCATCGCTTAGCGCCATCGCCGTGGCCTCGGCGCGCGCGTCCGACAGGGCCAGGTTCTGCGCCGGATCGCCGGTCGAGTCGGTGTGGCCCTCGATCAGGAACACCTCGGCGGGGTTCCGGGCGATCAGATCGTTCATCACCCGGGCCACCGTCGCAAGCCCCTGTACCTGTTCGGGCGACACCGCCGAGGAGCCCGGCGCGAAGTCGAGCGTCGAGAGTTCGACCTCTGGCACCAGATAGCGCACCTGCGGGATGTCCCGCACCTGCGCCAGGCTGAAGATCCGCCCTGGCGGCGACAGCGGCGGGGTCAGGAAGGCCGCCTGCAGCAGGTCGGGCGTCGTCTGCCAGCCGTAGACCACATCGACCGGCGATTGCTGGGGCAACTGCGCGATGTCGGGCGCGGGCGGGGTGGCGGCGGTATCGTCGAACAGCACCTCCCGTCGGCCGTCGGGATCGGTCACCGTGCGGCGCAGCACGCGGCCGTTGGCGGTGCGCAGCGTCTCGATGACGGTGCCGTCGGGCTCGACGATCCGGGTCAGCACCCTGCCGCCCGGGGCCTCTGCGGACCAGACCGTGGCCCCCGGACGGCGCAGGATCGCATCGTCGTCATGGTAGACGCCATAATCGCCCTGCGGGGTCACATAGACCACCCGGTCGCCCCGGGTCGAGACCACGCGGTTGCCGTTGGACAGGAGCGCCCCCAGCGTGACCGCCGCCAGCGCGCCAAGCCCGAAGGCCTCCAGATCGGTCAGCCCGCCGGACCGGGCGAAGCGGTTCTGGCTGTAGCGCGGAACGGGGGGGCGCTCGATCCTCAGCGCGCGCGGGGGCGCGACCGCGCCGAAACCGGGGGCGCCCTGCGGCACCGCAAGCGGCAGCGGGCGGGGGGTGCCGCCGGGGGCCGGGGGCGGCACGATCTGCGGCCCCGGCCCGCGCGCCGCCTCGGGGCGCGGCCTGCCCCGGTCGCCTTGCGGCGCCACGGGCTGCGGGCTCTGCCCGGCGAGCGGGTGGCCGGGACGGGGTTGGGCGGGAGCGGGTAGGACGGGGGCGGGTAGGAC
>JAJZVD010000089.1 GCA_021845805.1 Pseudomonadota bacterium
TCGTACGCCGCAACCGGCTGAACCTTCTGCACCGCATCCGCGCCATCTGCCTGCAGGTGGCGGACCTGACGAAGGTCGAAGGCTGACACCGGCTTCCCGCGGGCAGGCCGGGGGTCCGGGGGCAGCGCCCCCGGCGCTCTTCGCTTGCGCGGGCCCCGATCCGGTATATCCTGCCGCGGCAAGGAAAGGCGCCGCAGTGCAGAAAACACCCCCCGTCACCGATTTCGTCGAGGTCACGCCGGCCGCGCCGATCACCCGTGCCCTGCACGGCTGGCGGGCCAAGTGCCTGCAGCGGCTTGTCCGGCTGGACATGCCGGTGCCGCGCACCGTGGCGCTGTCCTCGGCGGCGGTGCGGGCCATCGCGGCGGGGGGGCGGCCGGACAGCGCGGCGATCCTTGCCCATTTCGGGCCCCGGCCGCTGGTCTCCGTCCGCCCCTCGCCGATGGAAACCGAATGGGGCGGCCCCGGCACCATCCTGAACATCGGGCTGAACAGCGCAGCCCATGCCGCGCTGTGCGAGACCCAGGGCGAGGCGGCGGCGACGGCGCTTTACCTGCGCTTCGTGCAGGCCTATGCGATCCACGTCGCCCGGCTTGACCCCGAGCGGTTCGACGGCACCGAACCCTCGGCCGAGGCGCTGCGCGCGGCGCTCCGGGCCTATGAGCAGGAGATGGACGAACCCTTCCCGCAGGACCCGGAGCGGCAGTTGACCGAGGTGCTGCGCAGCATGGCCCGGGCGTGGGAGGGCACCTCGGCCCGCATCCTGCGCCAGGTGAAGGGCGCGCCTGCCGAAGCCGGGCTGGGCCTTGTGGTGCAGGAGATGGCGCTGGGCATGGGGCCCGGCGTCTCGGGCTCGGGCGTGATCCAGTTCGTCGATCCGGTGACGGGCCAGCCGCAGGTGACGGGCCGCTACCTTGGGCAAAGCCAGGGGCGCGACGCGCTGCGCGGGCAAGGCGCGCTTTACCTCACGCGCGACCCCCGCGGGCCCTCGCTGGAAGACGAGGCGCCGGACGTTTTTGCCGACCTCCTGCGTTTTGGCGCCGCCTGCCGCAGCCGACTGCGGGAAGAGATGCAGATCGAATTCACCATCGAATCCGGGGCCTTGCATGTTCTTGACGCGGTGAAGGTCGCGCGGTCGTCGCGCGCGGGCGTGCGCATCGCCGTGGCGCTGGCCGAAGACGGGGTCATCAGCCACGACGAGGCGGTGATGCGGGTTGAGCCACGCGCGCTGTCGGAACTGTTGCACCGTCAGGTGGACCCCCGCGGCCCGCGCGACCGCTTTGCCGGCGGCATCGCCGCCAGCCCCGGCGCCGCGGTGGGCCGGATCGTGTTTTCCTCGGCCGCGGCCCAGGCCAGCGCCGCGCGGGGCGAGCCCTGCATCCTCGTGCGCCGCGAAACCGCGCCCGAGGACATCCGCGGCATGCATGCCTCGGCCGCCGTCCTGACCGAGCGGGGCGGCATGACCAGCCACGCGGCGGTGATCGCCCGCGGGCTGGGGCTGCCCTGCGTGGTGGGCGCCTCGGAAATCTCGGTGAACGCGCGCGACAAGACGGTGCGCGCCGCCGATGGCCGGATCTTTGCCGAGGGCGACCTGATCACCGTCGACGGCACCCGCGGCGAGGCTCTGTCGGGCGTGGCCGAGATGCTGGAACCCGCGCTGGATGACAGCTTTCGCACGCTTCTTGCCTGGGCCGATGCGGCGCGCGACATCGGCATCCGCGCCAACGCCGACACCCCCGCCGACGCCACCGTGGCGCGCCGGTTCGAGGCCGAGGGCATCGGGCTTTGCCGGACCGAGCACATGTTCTTCGACGAAGACCGCTTGACGGTGATGCGCGAGATGATCTTCGCCGACACCTCGGCCGACCGTGCGGTCGCGCTTGACCGGCTTCTGCCGATGCAGCGGGCCGATTTCGTCCGCCTGTTCGAGATCATGGCGGGCAAGCCGGTCTGCATCCGGCTGTTCGACCCGCCGCTGCACGAATTCCTGCCCCACAGCCGCGACGGCATCCGCGAACTGGCCGAGGCGCTGGACAAACCCCTGTCCGAGGTGACGCGGCGGGTCGAGGCGCTGAGCGAGTTCAACCCGATGCTGGGCATGCGGGGTGTCCGGCTTGGCATCACGCTGCCCGAAATCTACGACATGCAGGCCCGCGCGATCTTCGAGGCGACGGTCGAGGTGAACCGCGGCGGCGAGCCTGTGGTGCCAGAGATCATGATCCCGCTGGTCTCGGCGCGGCGCGAAGTCGAACTGGTCAAGACCCGGATCGACGCGGTCGCGGCCGCCGTGCGCACCCGGATGGGGGCGGCCTTCGACTACCGGCTTGGGGTGATGGTGGAAACCCCCCGCGCGGCGCTGCGGGCAGGCGAGATCGCGCATCACGCGGCCTTCCTGTCCTTCGGGACGAACGACCTGACGCAGATGACCTATGGCCTGTCGCGCGACGATGCCGGGCGGTTCATGAGCACCTATGTGCAGCAGGGCGTGTTTCCCGAAGACCCATTCCACGTCCTTGACGTTGACGGGGTGGGGGAGCTTCTGCTGATCGGCGCCGACCGCGGTCGGGCCACCCGGCCGAACCTGACGCTGTCGATCTGCGGCGAGCATGGCGGAAACCCCGAATCGATAGCGTTCTGCCGCAAGGCACGATTCGACTACGTCTCCTGCTCGCCGTTTCGCGTGCCGGTTGCGCGTTTGGCTGCGGCACATCTTGCGATTGCAGATCGGGGTGTGGCACAGAAGAACGAGGGCAAAACAATCGCTTAATTGCGGCGGCACGGCGGCTTGACTTCCCCGATGCCACATTTGCGACGGGGTTGAGTCGCGGATTTCCGCCGAATTTCGTGACATATTTGCCACATCGGTAGACAGGCCCGGATTACGTCTCTACCGCGGCTGCTGGCCCTGCACCTGGCGCAGGGTCGACGGAACGACACCGGAGACGGAAACATGCGCGTGCTGAAGGTCTGGGCGTGCGGCATCGCGGTGCTGCTTTCCCTGAGCGGAGCGGCCCTTGCCGATGCCACGGACGGCCAGCCGGTCGATCCCGGCGCCTCGGTGGGGACGCGGCTGTCGACGCTTCTGGGGGCAGAGCATACCGCGCTGGCCTCGGTCGACCCGACCCGCATTCAGGCCATTACCACGCCGCCCGCCAAGGCGGGCGACCCGACCGCCGTGCGCGTGCAGGTGCAGTACGATGACGCCTGGCTGGACAGCCTGCCGCAGGCTTCGGGCAACGCGGAATGGACCTGCCTGACCCAGGCGATCTATTTCGAGGCGCGCGGCGAATCCGTGAAGGGCGAATTCGCGGTGGCCGAGGTGATCGCCAACCGTGCCGATTCCCCCGATTTCCCGCGCAGCATCTGTTCGGTCGTGAACCAGGGCACCGGGCACAAATATGCCTGCCAGTTCACCTTCACCTGCGACGGGCAGAGCGATGCGATCACTGACGAGCTGGCCTATGACCGCGCGGGCAAGATCGCGCGGCTGATCCTGGACGGTGCCCCCCGCGTGCTGACCGACGGGGCGACCCATTTCCACACGCTGGGCGTCAACCCGGCCTGGGCGCGCCAGTTCGAGGAAACCGTGCAGATCGGCCAGCATGTCTTCTACCGCGAGCCGGTGCGGCTGGCCGCGAACTGACCGCGGGCGTCGGGAAGGCGCCCGAAGGCGGCGACTTCCGGCAGGACGGGGCGCAGCCCTTGCGCTATAAGCCCCGCACGCGGCCCCCTTGCCGCGGTCTTCGAGGACCCCATGAGCACCGACATCCGCCTTGCCTTCGCGCATCCAGAAGAGCGCGCCGAGGCCACCGCCAGCAGTGATCCCCGCGACCGGATCTCGTTGCGTGACCATGTGGCAGAGGTCGAGATCGGCGCCTTCCAGGCCGAACGCGGCCATACCCAGCGCATCCGCTTCAACGTGGTGGTCGAGGTGCGCCCGCATCCGGCCCCCATCGAAGATGACGTTGACCGCATCCTGTCCTATGACCGGCTGACCGAGGCGATCGCGGCGGAACTGGCGGCGGAACGGCTGAACCTGCTGGAAACGCTGGCCGCGCGGGTGGCCGAACGGATTCTGGCCGAACCGCAGGCGATGCGGGTCTTCGTGCGGATCGAAAAGCTTGACCGTGGTCCGGGTGCGCTGGGGGTGGAAATCGTCCGTTCGCGCGCCGAGGCCCCGCTGCGCGCGGTGCAGAGCGACGGCACCGAGGCCGCGCTGCATCCGCTGGTGGTCTACCTCGACAACGCCGCGATTGTCGCGCCCGACCTGCCGGACCGGCTGACCGCGCTCGAGGCGCACGGGCTGCCGCTGATCCTGACGGTGGGGCTGCCCGCGGCCCCGGTGCCACGCTCGGCCGCGCGCGGGGCGCAGCGGCGCATCGACCTGCTGGCCATCGAACAGAACGCCTGGGTTCTGGCCGGGCGCGATCGGCGCTGCGTCGTGGTGTCCAGCCGGACCGAGATCGACTGGGCCATGAAAAATCGCCAGACCGTTGTCTGGGCCCCGTCGAAGCTGGTGCTGGATGCGGTGGATGGCCCGGGCACGCATGACCCGGTGGCGCTGGCGCTCTGGCTGGCCGAGACGATGGCCGCGGCGCGTCTGGCCGTTCACGGCGATGTTTCGGTTCCGGCGGGAAGCCGCGTCCCGGTCGAACGGCTGGCCCCCTGACGCTTGCCTTCCGGCCCGCCCTGCGGCACAGGCAGGAAAAACCGCAGGCCGCCCATGTATTACCGCCCCCTTCCGCAGACCGACCCCGCCCGCCCCGCAGATGCCCTGCCGCTGGCGGGGGGCTGGTGCTGGTTCGACCGGATCGAGGTCTTGCGCCGCGACGGCCCGCCCCGGGTGATTGCCGCGACCGAGGCGCCGCCCGAGGTTCTGGACCGCCTGACCGCGCCGCGTGCGCCGGTGGCGGGGCTGACGCTCGACCGGCCGCGGATCATGGGCATCCTGAACGTGACGCCCGACAGCTTTTCCGACGGGGGCGATCATCTGGCCCCCGCCACCGCGCAGGCGCATGCCCGCGCCATGGCGGACGCGGGCGCCGCGATCCTTGACATCGGCGGCGAAAGCACCCGCCCCGGCGCCGCCGACGTGCCGGTACCCGAGGAAATCGCCCGCACCGCCCCGGTGATCGCCGCGCTGGCGGGGGGGGCGCCGATCTCGATCGACACGCGCAAGGCCGCGGTGGCGCAGGCCGCGCTGGCGGCGGGGGCGGCGCTGGTCAACGATGTCTCGGCCTTCCTGCACGACCCGGCGATGGCGGGCGTGGTGGCCGCGGCGGGGGTGCCGGTCTGCCTGATGCATGCGCAGGGCACGCCCCAGACCATGCAGGCCGACCCGCGCTATGACGATGTGCTGCTGGATGTCTACGACCATCTGGCCGTCCGTGTCGCGGCGGCCGAGGCGGCGGGGATTGCCCGCGCGCGCATCCTCGTCGATCCCGGCATCGGCTTTGGCAAGACGCAGGCGCACAACCTTGCGCTTCTGGCCCGGCTGTCGCTGTTCCACGCGCTGGGCTGCCCGATCCTGCTGGGCGTCTCGCGCAAGCGGTTCATAGGCACGATCGGGCAGGCGCCAGAGCCCAGGGCGCGGATGCCGGGGTCGGTGGCCGTGGCGCTGGCCGGGGTGGCGCAGGGCGCGCAGGTGATCCGGGTGCATGACGTGGCTGAAACGCGCCAGGCGCTGGCGCTCTGGCAGGCCGTGACGATGGGAGTGGCGTGAAATGACGCGGAAGCTGTTCGGAACCGATGGCGTGCGGGGTCGCGCCAACACCTATCCGATGACCGCCGAGATGGCGCTGAAACTGGGCGCGGCGGCGGGCGAGTTCTTTCGCACCGATGGCCGCAACGGCCACCGCGTGGTGATCGGCAAGGACACGCGGCGGTCCGGCTACATGCTGGAAACCGCGCTGACGGCCGGGCTTGCCTCGACCGGCATGAACGTGCTGCTGCTGGGCCCGGTGCCGACCCCCGCGGTGGGCTTCCTGACCCGCTCGATGCGGGCGGATCTGGGCATCATGATCTCGGCCAGCCACAATCCCTATGACGATAACGGGATCAAGTTCTTCGGCCCCGATGGCTTCAAGCTCTCGGACGAGGCCGAGGCCGAGATCGAGCGGATCGTGGCGGGCCCCGTGCCGTTGGCCGAGGCCGAGCGGATCGGCAGCGCGAAGCGGATCGACGACGCCCGCGGCCGCTATGTGGAATACGTCAAGACCACCTTCCCCGGCCGCGGCGCGCTGGGCGGGCTGAAGGTGGTGGTGGATTGCGCCAACGGCGCCGCCTACAAGGCCGCCCCCGAGGCGCTGTGGGAACTGGGCGCCGAGGTGATCGCGCTGGGCGTGGCGCCAAACGGCTTCAACATCAACGCGGGCGTGGGCTCGACCCACCCCGAGGCCTGTGCGGCCCGGGTGCTGGCCGAGGGGGCGGACCTTGGCATCACGCTCGACGGCGATGCCGACCGGGTGATGCTGATCGACGAAAACGGCCAGATCGCCGACGGCGACCAGATCATGGCGCTCTTTGCCGCGCGCTGGGCCGAAGAAGGGCGCCTGGCGCAGAACACGCTGGTGGCCACCGTGATGTCCAACCTTGGCCTTGAGCGCTTTCTGGGCGGGCGCGGCATCCGGCTGGAACGCACCCCGGTGGGCGACCGCTATGTGGTGGAAGCCATGCGCAGGGGCGGCTGGAACCTGGGCGGCGAGCAATCCGGCCACATCGTGATGACCGACTATGCCACCACTGGCGACGGGCTGATCGCGGGGTTGCAATTCCTGGGCGAGATGGCGCGCACCGGGCGGCGGGCCTCGGAACTGGTGCATTCCTTCGACCGGGTGCCGCAACTGCTGCGGAACGTCCGCTACGGTCAGGGCAAGGAGCCGCTGAAGGCGCCAGAGGTGCAGGCGGTGATCGCGGCGCAGGAGGCGCGGCTTTCGGGTTCCGGCCGCCTGCTGATCCGCAAGTCGGGCACCGAGCCGCTGGTGCGGGTGATGGCCGAATGCACCGACGAAGCGCTTCTGGCCGAGGTGGTGGGCACCATCGTGGCCGAGATCGAGGCGCGGGTGTGACGCGGCCCCCCGCGCCACCGCCGTTCACCTCGGGTTAACCCGACGCGGCTATCAGGGCCCCCGTAGAGCTTGGGAGGCCAAGATGCTGCGCGCGATCCTGATCTGGCTGGCGCTGGTGCTGCCCGCGGGGGCGGCCACGATCGGCACGTTCGACGCGCCGCGCACGACGCTCACCTACACGACCGAATCCAGCCGCACGAACACGGCGCTGGGGCAATCCTTCACGCTTTACGGCCCCGCCACGCTGACCGCGATCAGCTTCGGGCTGCTCGGCGCTGCCGTCTCGGTGCCCGTCAGCGCGCAGATCTACGCGCTGGGCCCGATTCCGTCGGGCAATGACGGCGTGGTGTCGGTGGGCGACAGGTTGGCTGCCATCGGCTTTGCCACCCGCGTCGCGCCGGTTGGCACACCCGTTGTCGCCCAATCGGTGCAGACCGGGGGCATCCTGCTGCCTGCGGGCTATTACCTTGCGATCCTGCGCCCGCTCGGCACGGTGAACATGAGCCTTGCGCTCTTGCGGGATGGCAGCGTCTATCCGCAGGGCCATTGGGCGCGGGTGTCCACCCCGGGCAACCCGGCCAGCCTCACGGGGCTGCCGGTGCAGTTCGGCCAAAGCTACGATCTGGTCTTTGCGCTCGACTTTGCGGCGCAGATAATGCCGGTGCCCGTGCCGCCCGGCCTGATGATGCTGGGCGCGGCGCTTGGGGCGCTGGCACTGGTGGGGCAGGGCGCCCGAAGGCGCCCTGCCGACAGGATCCGTTCCCCGCCGCGGTCCGGCTCAGTTCCGGGCCTTGTCGACCATCTTGCCTTTCGCGATCCAGGGCATCATGGCGCGCAGCTTTTCACCGACCTTTTCGATCTGGTGCTCGTCGTTCCGGCGGCGGGTGGCCTTGAAGAACGGCTGACCCACGGCGTTTTCCGCCATGAAGTTCGATACGAAGCGGCCCGACTGGATGTCTTCCAGCACCGCCTTCATGCGCGCCTTGGTTTCGGCATAGGGCAGGATGCGCGGGCCCGAGACATACTCGCCGTATTCGGCGGTGTTCGAGATCGAGTAGTTCATGTTCGCGATGCCGCCTTCGTAGATCAGGTCCACGATCAGCTTCACCTCGTGCAGGCACTCGAAATAGGCCATCTCGGGCTCGTAGCCGGCTTCCACCAGCGTCTCGAAGCCCATGCGGATCAGCTCCACCAGGCCGCCGCACAGCACTGCCTGTTCGCCGAACAGGTCGGTTTCGCATTCCTGGCGGAAGTTCGTCTCGATGATCCCCGACCGGCCGCCGCCGATGCCCGAGCAGTAGGACAGCGCCAGTTCCATCGCCTTGCCGCTAGCGTCCTGGTGGACGGCCACAAGGCAGGGCACGCCGCCGCCCTTGACGAATTCGCCGCGCACGGTGTGCCCCGGACCCTTCGGCGCCATCATGATGACATCGACGCCCTTCTTCGGCTCGATCAGGCCGAAATGCACGTTCAGCCCGTGCGCAAAGGCGATCGCCGCGCCTTCGCGCAGGTTGTCATGCACATATTTCTTGTAGGTCGCGGCTTGCAGTTCGTCCGGCATGGTGAACATGATCAGGTCGCACCAGGCGGCGGCTTCGGCGATGCCCATCACCTTCAGCCCTTCCGCTTCGGCCTTCTTGGCCGAGGGCGAGCCTTCGCGCAGCGCGATCACCACGTTCTTGGCACCCGAATCGCGCAGGTTCAGCGCGTGGGCGTGGCCCTGGCTGCCATAGCCCAGAATCGCCACCTTCTTGTCCTTGATCAGGTTGATGTCGCAGTCGCGATCGTAATAGACGCGCATCGGCGCCTCCTTTGCCGTTGTTTCTGAGGGCAGGATAGGGGTTTCGCCGCAATCATTCGTTCAAAGTTTGCCTAAACGGCGATTATCTGAAAAAGATCATTCGCAAGAACGACAAAGGCCGAGACAACCATGCAGATCGACGATTTCGACCGCCGGATCCTGCGCCAGATGATGGCGGACCCGGGCCTTGCCGTCGCGGCGCTGGCCGAGCGTGCGGGCGTCACCCCGGCAAGCTGCTGGCGGCGGATCGAGCGGATGCGGGCCGCGGGCGTGCTGAAGGGGCAGGAGGCAGTGATCGACTGGCGCGCGCTGGGCTACGAGGTCGAGGTGAGTCTGCGCTTCACGCTGGACAAGACGAACCCGCGCGCCTTCGACGAATTCATCGCCGCCGCCCGCGCCGTGCCCGAGGTGATCGAGATCCAGACCTTCCTGGGCCGGGTCGACGTGCGGCTTGATGTCGTGGCGCGCGACATCGCGCATTACCAGGAGGTCTACCGCGACCGCATCCTGGCGCTGCCGCACATCGCCGACATCGAGGCCCTGATGCATGTGGCCGTGATCAAGGCCAGCGAGGCACTGCCGCTGTGATCGAGCTGGACGAGATCGACCGCGGCTTCCTGCGCGCGCTGGTGGCGGATGCGACGCTTTCGGCGGGCGAGCTGGGGCGGCGCTTCGGGCTCAGCCAGCCCGCGGCCTGGCGGCGGCTGAAGCGGTTGCAGGGCTCGGGCGCGATCCGCGGCCGCCGGGTGGTGGTGGACCGCGCGGCGCTGGGCTTCGGGGTGACGGTGTTTCTGGGCGTCAAGCTTGCCACCAAGGGCCGCGTCAGCCTCGAGGATTTCGAACGCGCTGTCACCGCCATCCCCGAGGTGCAGACGGTGCAGCATATCCTGGGGCTTTACGACTACCGCCTGCGGGTGGTGGCGCGCGATCTGGCGGATTTCGAGCGGGTGCTGCGGCGGCGCATTCTGACCCTGCCGGGGCTGGGCGCAGTCGATGCCAACGTGCTTCTGAGCGAGGAGCGCCGCCCCGGACCGCTGGGCTGAGTGCCGCAGCGTTCCGATCGGAAACGTGCCGCGGCGGTTTTGCCGGGGCCCGTGTCGGGTTTCGGGGTGAAATCCGCGGCGGGGCGGGCTATGTCCCACGGCGAACCGCAAGAGGAGAGAGCCATGCCCGCATTGCGCCCCGATGTCGATCCCGACGGCCTGCTGGAATACTCGGTGGTGTTCACCGACCGCTCGCTGAACCACATGTCGGCAAAATTCCAGGCCACGATGCGCGAGATTTCGGCGACCCTGAAAGAGGTCTATGGCGCGGCCTCGGTGGCGCTGGTGCCCGGTGGCGGCACTTTCGCGATGGAGGCCGTGGCGCGCCAGTTCGCGGGGGGGCGGCATGCCTTCATCCTGCGCAACGGCTGGTTTTCCTATCGCTGGACCCAGATCTTCGAGGCGGGCGGGTTCGCGGCCGAAACCACGGTGATGAAGGCGCGCGCCGCGGGCAACGCGGCGCAGGCGCCCTTTGCCCCGGCCCCCATCGCCGATGTGGTGGCGCGGATCCACGAGGCGCGGCCCGACGTGGTCTTTGCCCCGCATGTCGAAACCTCGGCCGGGCTGATCCTGCCCGATGACTATCTGGCCCAGGTGGCGGCCGCCGCGCATGACGTGGGCGCGCTTTTCGTGCTCGACTGCATCGCCTCGGGCTGCAT
>JAJZVD010000023.1 GCA_021845805.1 Pseudomonadota bacterium
CGCAGATCGCGGCGCTTGCCGGGCTGAGCTACGAGGAAACCGCCTTCCGCGTGATGTGGCCCTTTCTGGGCGGCAGCTTCACCGAAACAGAATTCCGCACGCTGATCGCGCGCGCCTATGCGGGCTTCGGCCACACGGCCCGCGCGCCGCTGGTGCAGCTTGCGCCCAACCACTTCCTGCTGGAACTGTTCCACGGGCCGACGCTGGCCTTCAAGGACTTTGCCATGCAGCTCATCGGCCAGTTGTTCCAGGCGTCACTGGCGCGCAGCGGGCGGCGGATCACGATTGTCGGGGCCACCTCGGGCGATACCGGCTCGGCGGCGATCGAAGCGTTCCGGGGGCTGTCGAACGTCGATGTGTTCATCCTCTACCCGCATGGCCGCGTCAGCCCGGTGCAGCGGCGGCAGATGACGACGCCCGCGGAATCGAACGTGCATGCGCTGGCGCTGCACGGCGATTTCGATGATTGCCAGGCCCGCGTGAAGGACATGTTCAACGACTTCGCCTTCCGCGACGCGGTGGGGCTGGCGGGCGTGAACTCGATCAACTGGGCGCGGGTGCTGGCGCAGGTGGTGTATTACTTCAGCGCCGCCGTGTCGCTGGGCGCGCCGCGCCGCGCGGTCAGCTTCACCGTGCCCACCGGCAATTTCGGCGACATCTTCGCCGGATACATCGCCCGCCGCATGGGCCTGCCGATCGAAAAGCTGGTGGTTGCGACGAACCAGAACGACATCCTGCACCGCGCGCTCAGCACCGGGCGCTATGATCCCGACGGGGTGCGCCCCTCGATCAGCCCGTCGATGGATATCCAGGTGTCCTCGAACTTCGAACGCGCGCTGTTCGATGCCTACGGGCGCGACGGCGGCGCCGTTTCCGCGCTGATGGCGGAACTGAAGGCGGGCGGCTTCGGCATCAGCCAGGGCGCGCTGGAAACCCTGCGCGCCACCTTCGCCTCGGGCCGCTGCTCCGAGGCGGAAACCGCGGCCACCATCGCCCGTACCTTCGCCGATACCGGCGAGGTCATCTGCCCGCACACCGCTGTGGGCGTGACGGTGGCCGAGGCGCATCTGGGCGCGACGCCCATGGTGACGCTGGCCACCGCCCACCCCGCCAAGTTCCCCGACGCGGTCGAGGCCGCCATCGGCCAGCGCCCGGCGCTGCCCGCCCGCATGGCCGACCTGTTCGACCGCCCCGAGCGCGTGACCGAGGTTCCCAACGACCTCGGCGCGCTGGAAACCCTGATCCGAGAGAGGCTCGCCCGTTGAGTGCACGCGTCACCACCCTGTCGAACGGTCTGCGCATCGCCACCGAGGCGATGCCGGGGCTGAAATCCGCCTCGGTCGGGATCTGGGTCATGGCAGGAGGCCGGCACGAGGCGGCCGAGCAGAACGGCATCGCGCATTTCCTCGAACACATGGCCTTCAAGGGCACCACCCGGCGCAGCGCGTTGCAGATCGCCGAGGCGATCGAGGACGTGGGCGGCTACATCAACGCCTATACCAGCCGCGAGATGACCGCCTATTACGCCCGCGTGCTGGCCGAGGACGTGCCCCTTGCCATCGACGTGATCGGCGACATCGTGCTGAATCCGGTCTTCGACCCCAAGGAAATCGAGGTCGAGCGCCACGTCATCCTGCAGGAGATCGGGCAGGCGCTGGATACCCCCGATGACGTGATCTTCGACTGGCTGCAGGAGGCGGCCTACCCTGACCAGCCTTTCGGCCGTTCCATCCTGGGCCCGGAAGAGCGGGTCAGCGCCTTCCAGCGCGACGATTTCCTGCGCTTTGTCGGCCAGCATTACGGGCCCGACCAGATGATCCTGGCCGCGGCGGGCGGGGTGGACCACGACCGCATCGTGGAACTGGCGCTGGCGCAGTTCGGCGAGCTGAAGCCGGTGGGCACCGCGCTGATCCAGCCCGCGGCCTTTTCCGGCGGCGAGCGGCGCGAGATGAAGACGCTGGAACAGGTGCATTTCGCGCTGGCCTTCGAGGCGCCGGGCTACCGCGATCCGGCGATGTACACCAACCAGGTGCTGTCCACCGCGCTGGGCGGCGGCATGTCCTCGCGCCTGTTCCAGAAGATCCGCGAGGAACGGGGGCTGTGCTATTCCATCTTCGCGCAGTCGGGGTCCTACGAGGATACCGGCATGTTCACGATCTACGCCGGCACCTCGGCCGACGAGATCGCGGAACTGGCCGGGCTGACCATCGACGAGCTGAAGCGTTCGGCCGAGGACATGACCGAGGCCGAGGTCGCCCGCGCCCGCGCCCAGATGAAGGCCGGGATGCTGATGGGGCTGGAAAGCCCGTCCAGCCGGGCCGAGCGGCTGGCGCGGCTGCTGTCGATCTGGGGCCGGGTGCCCGATGTCGACGAGGCCGTGGCGCGCATCGACGCGGTGACCGTCGAGGACGTGCGCCGCCACGCGGCCGAGATGGCCACGGCGGGGCGTTCGGCGCTGGCGCTCTATGGCCCCGTCGATGCCGCGCCCGACCTCGAGGCGCTGCGGCGGAGGCTTGCCGCCTGATGTGGCCCTTGCGCCGAAAGGTGCGGATCGAGACCGAGCGGCTGACGCTGCGCCTGCCTGCCCATGCCGATTTCCTGGCCTGGACGGACCTGCGCCGCGCCTCGGCCGATTTCCTCCAACCCTGGGAGCCGACCTGGGCCGAGGATCATCTTTCGCGCCGGGCCTTCACCAACCGGGTCTACTGGGCGGCGCGGGCCGCGCGCACCGGCACCGCGCTGCCGCTGTTCCTGATCCGGCGGCACGACGGGATGCTGCTGGGGGCGATCACGCTTGACCACATCCGCCGCGGCCCTGCCCAGGCCGGGACGCTGGGATACTGGATCGGCCAGCCCTTCGCGCGCCAGGGCTACATGCGCGAGGCGCTGCAGGCGGTGGTGCACTACGCCTTCACCGCCCTGGACCTCAGCCGCCTTGAGGCCGCCTGCCTGCCGGAAAACGCCGCCTCGCGCGGGGTGCTGGAGAAATCGGGTTTCAAGTACGAAGGCGTGGCGCAGGCCTATCTGCAGATCAACGGCCGCTGGCGCAACCATGTGCTTTACGCCAACCTCCGCAACGACCGGCGCGGGCGCACCGAGGTGGGCTGAAATGTTCGTGGCGCTTCTGCGCGCAGTAAACGTGGGCGGGCACAACCGCCTGCCGATGGCCGACCTGCGCGCGGCGCTGGATGCGGTGGGTGCCACGCGGGTGCAGACCTACCTGCAAAGCGGCAACGCGGTCTTTGCCAGCCTGCAAGACCCCGCCGTGCTTGAAGCCGCGCTGGCCGAAGCCATCGCCGCGCGCTGCGGCTTTCGGCCGGTGCTGCAGATCTGGCCGGGGCCGGAACTGGCGACGGCGCTGGCGCAGAACCCCTTTGGCGCGTCCGATGTGCATGGCGTGGCGCTGGAGCGCGCGGCCGACCCCGCGTCGCTTGCCGCCGTGGCGGCCCCGGCCGAGCGGTTTGCGCTGCGGGGGCGGATGCTCTGGCTGCACCTGCCCGATGGGGTCGGGCGTTCGCGGCTGGCGCAGAAGGCCGCGGCGCTGACGCCCGGCGCCACGGCGCGCAACCTGCGCACGCTGACGGCGCTGGCGGGGCGGGCCGCCTGACCCTTGCAGGCGCCGCCGGGCCATGCTTCACCGGGGGCGATGGAGGTGCCGATGCTGAACCCCGCCGATGACGCCTTTGCCGCCCGACTGGCGGCCGCGCTGCCGGACGGCACGCTGCGGCCGTTGACCCCCGCCTATCTGGAAGAGCCGCGCGGCCGCTTTCAGGGCCAGGCGGGTGTGCTGGCCGCGCCGCGGACGGTGGACGAGGTGGCGGCCATCGTCCGCTTCTGCGCCGCCGCGCGGGTGGGGATCGTGCCGCGCAGCGGTGGCACCGGGCTGGTGGGCGGGCAGGTGATGCCGCCGGGCGGGCCCGCGCCGCTTCTGCTGTCGCTGGAGCGGATGACCGCGATCCGCGCGGTCTACCCGGCGGAAAACGTGCTGGTGGCCGAGGCGGGCGCGATCCTGGCCGATGTCCATGCCGCCGCCGCGGGGGTGGGGCGGCTCTTTCCGCTGACGCTGGCCTCGCAGGGGTCGTGCCGGATCGGCGGAAACCTTGCCACCAATGCGGGTGGGGTGAACGTGCTGCGCTACGGCAACGCGCGCGAGCTGTGCCTGGGGGTCGAGGCGGTGCTGGCCGATGGCACGATCCTGCACGGGTTGAAACGGCTGCGGAAGGACAACACCGGCTATGACCTGCGCGACCTGCTTGTGGGCTCGGAAGGCTCGCTGGGCATTCTGACCGCGGCGAGCCTCAAGCTGCACTCCATCCCGGCCGAAGAGGCCGCGGCGCTGATCGTGGTGGAAAGCCCGGCGGCGGCGCTGGCGCTGCTGGGCCTGGCCCGCGACCGGCTGGCCGAGGGCGTGTCGGCCTTCGAACTGATCGCACGGACGGGGCTGGAGTTTCTGGCCGAAACCATGCCCGGCCTG
The DNA here is from genome assembly GCA_021845805.1 of Pseudomonadota bacterium. Classification (GTDB taxonomy): domain Bacteria; phylum Pseudomonadota; class Alphaproteobacteria; order Rhodobacterales; family Rhodobacteraceae; genus Solirhodobacter. The sequence continues at coordinate 4,475 of JAJZVD010000023.1, forward strand.
CGCCAGCCCTTTGCCACGCCGCCCGCCTGGATGGTGCTGATCGACCTGGGCCTGCCGCGGGGGCAGGACCCGCGCGCCGCCCTGGCCGACCTGTTCGCCGCCGCGCTGGAGGCCGGGCTGGCATCCGACGGGCTGATCGCGCAGTCCGAAGCGCAGCGCGCCGCCTTCTGGCACCTGCGCGAAAGCCTGCCGGAAGGCAACCGCCGGATCGGCGCGATCTCGTCGCATGACATCTCGCTGCCGCTGGGCGAGGTGCCCGCCTTCATCGACCGGGCGGGGGCGATGCTGGCCGCGGCGGGCGACTGGCGGGTGAACTGCTTTGGCCATCTGGGCGATGGCAACCTGCATTACAACGTGTTCCCGGCGAAGGGCCGCAGCCGGACGGAATACGACAACCGCCGCAGCGAGGTGAAGCGGATGGTGCATGACATGGTGCACGCGATGGGCGGCTCGGTCAGCGCCGAGCACGGGATCGGGCGGCTGAAGGTCGAGGATCTGGAACGCTACGGCGACCCGGCGAAACTTGCGGCGATGCGGGCGATCAAGGCCGCGCTGGATCCGCTGGGCATCCTCAATCCCGGCGCGGTGCTGCGCGCCTGAGGGCATCCTTGGCTGTGGCGCCCCGCCGACAGGCCGGCGGGGCGGGTTGGTGTGACAGTTGACGCAAGCAGCGCCCGAGCCTGCCGGGCCCCTTCAGGCTGCCGCGAAATCCTTACGATTCGCTTAACTCGGATCACGCAATCGCGATCACGCAACGCGCCGCTTACAGGCCGTCGAATTCGCACAGGCAGTGGACGTTCATCCCCATGCCCTCCAGCCGCCGCCGCCCGCCCAGTGCGGGCAGGTCGATGACGAAGGCGCAGCCGACCACGCTGGCCCCCAGCCGCTCGATCAGCTTGATCCCGGCCTCGGCGGTGCCGCCCGTGGCCAGCAGGTCATCGACCAGCAGCACCTTTTCGCCTGCCGCCAGCGCGTCGTCATGCATCTCCATCACCGCCTCGCCGTATTCCAGCTTGTAATCCTGCGCGATGGTCGGCCCGGGCAGCTTGCCCTTCTTGCGGATCGGCACGAAGCCAAGGCTGAGCTGGTGCGCGATGGCCCCGCCCAGGATGAAACCGCGCGCCTCGAGCGCGACCACCTTGTCGATCCGCTGGCCGGCATAGGGCAGCAGAAGCTGATCCACCGCCATGCGGAAGCCACGCGGATCGTCGAACAGCGTGGTGACATCGCGAAACAGGATCCCGTCATGCGGGAAGTCGGCGATGGTGCGGATATAGTCCTTGACCGTTTTCGTCATGTCCTTGACCTTTCGGGAAAATCTTAGCCAAGCACCCGGCCCGCCACGGCATCCAGCCGCGCCAGCAGCACCGGGTCGCGCCGGGCTGGGGCGGTCATGATGGCATGGTCCAGCGCGTGGTCGCAGCCCTGCGGGCAGGGGCTGCGGGCGGCGCCCAGCCGCTCGGGCAGCCCCGCGACCAGCGCGCGCGCCTTGCCCGCGTTGCCGGTCAGCGTGGCGATCACCTGCGCCACGTCCACCGCGTCATGGCCGGGGTGCCAGCAGTCGTAATCGGTCACCATCGCGACCGAGGCGTAGCAAAGCTCGGCCTCGCGGGCGAGCTTGGCCTCGGGCATGTTGGTCATGCCGATGACATGCGCCCCCCACTGGTCGCGATACATCCGGCTTTCGGCCAGCGTGGAAAACTGCGGCCCCTCCATCGCCAGATAGGTGCCGCCGTCATGCACGGTGATGCCCGCCTCGATCGCGGCCGACAGACAGGCCGCGCCCAGATGCGCGCAGGTGGGGTGCGCCAGGCTCACATGCGCCACGCAGCCCGCGCCGAAGAAGGATTTCTCGCGCGCGAAGGTGCGGTCGATGAACTGGTCGACGATGACGAAATCGCCGGGCGCCATCTCCTCGCGGAAGCTGCCGCAGGCCGAGACAGAGACGACATCGGTGACCCCCAGCCGCTTCAGCGCGTCGATGTTGGCGCGGTAGGGCACGTCGGTCGGCGAATGGACATGGCCGCGACCGTGGCGCGGCAGGAAGGCCATCGCCACCCCGTTCAGCCGGCCGGTCAGGATCTCGTCCGAGGGGGCGCCCCAGGGCGTGTCCACCGCCTGCCAGCGGGCGTCGGCCAGCCCCGGAATGTCATAGATCCCCGATCCGCCGATGATGCCGATCCTGCGTTCCATCGCGCGCCCCTCCTGCTCGTGCGCCGTCAGACTAGACCGAACGGCACAGGGGGAAAAGCGCCGGACCGCCACAACTTGGCGAGACGCAAAAACTGCCCGTTCCGGCGCCGTTTGCCTGCTGCGGTACCGTTTCGTGCGGCGCGGCGATGCCGCTTCGCGGCGCTTACGCCTCGCCCGGGCGGATCATCTCGAACACCTCGGTGACGGTGGCATAGTCGCGATAGCCCAGGCGCGAGAGCGGCTGGAAGCGGGTCACGTCAAACCGGCCGTCCACAATGCAGTCGTCGCGCAGGTGGATGCCCACGACCTCGCCCAGCACCAGGAAATTGTTGCGCCCGCGCAGTTCCACCACCTGCGTCAGGCGGCATTCCAGCGCGGCCGGGGCACCCGCCACGCGCGAACAGGCGATCTCGCGGCAGGGCTCGCGCGCAAGGCCAGCGTCGGCGAATTCGTCCACCTCTTTCGGCCAGGGCCCCGAACTGCGGTTCATCGCCTCGCGCGCGGCATGTTCGACGATGTTCACGCAGAAGACGCCGGTCTCCTCGATGTTGGACAGGCTGTCCTTGCCGCGGGCGCGGTCGGGCTTTGCGCCGGTGGTGGCGAACATCACCTGCGGGGGAACGTAGGCCACCGCGTTGAAGAAGGAATAGGGCGCGAGGTTCTCGGCCCCGTCGGCCCCGCGGGTCGAGATCCAGCCGATCGGGCGGGGGGTGACGATGGCGTTGAAGGGGTTGTGCGGCAGGCCGTGGCCATCTGCGGGGCGGTAGAACATTGCGGCTCCTTCATCCGTTTGCCCCTGACCTAGGCCCATGCTACGGGCGTTTCCAGAAGATTCGCCGCACCGGCCCGCCGCTCTGGCCCGCCTGCGCGCGCGTGCGGGAGGGGCAGGCCGGATGTACCAGCTCGAGGAGGAGACCGAGGCCGACACCTGGGAGGTGGAGGCGCTTTACGACCTGTGCTTTGCGCCGGGTCGGACGGCGCTGTCCTCCTACCGGCTGCGCGACGGCGTGGCGAAGGTGAAGGAACTGTGCCTGATCCTGCGCGAGGATGGCGTGCTGGCCGCGGCGATCCGCTACTGGCCGGTGCGGGTGGGCGGCAAGCCCGTGCTGCTGCTGGGCCCGGTCGCGGTGCACCCCACCCGGCAGGGCGAGGGGCTGGGCGGGCTTCTGATCCACGAAAGCCTGGCCGAGGCGCGCAGGCTGGGGTGGGAACGGGTGATGCTGGTGGGCGACGCGCCCTATTACAGCCGCTTCGGGTTCCGCAAGCTGGCCGATGTGGTGATGCCGCCGCCCACCAACCCTGACCGGGTGCTGGGGTTCGACCTGGTGCAGGGCGCCTGGTCCGGGGTAGCGGGCGAGGTCCGCGCCTGGACCGCCTGAGCCATTGCGGGCGCGGGCCCGCGCGCCTACCTTGAGGGGATGGAAAACGCCCTGATCCCCGCTGCCCGGACCCTGCCGATGGACCGCATCGCGGCCCTGGCCGCGCGCCACCGCAAGGCCGGCGGGCTGGTGATGAACCTGGTCACGCTGGCCGGAAGCCGGATCGAGAACCGGCTGGAGCAGTTGCCCGACAGCGTGAAGGACCGGATCGAGGGCGCCGCGGCGGCGGCGCTGGAACGCAGCTACCGGCTGGCGGGGCAGACGCAGTCCGTGGTGCCGGGGCTTGGTGCGCGCGGGCATCTGGCGATCGCCACGCTGACGGGCGCGGTCGGGGGGGCGGGGGGGCTGGCCTCGGCGGTGGCGGAACTGCCGGTGACGGTGACGGTGATCTTCCGCGCGTTGCAGACCATCGCCGCGGCGCATGGCTATGACCCCGCCGATCCCGAGGTGCGGATGGAATGCCTGCAGGTCTTCGGCGCGGGCGGGCCGCTGAAGCGCGACGACGGGGTGAACACCTCGTTCCTGTCGGCGCGGGTGGCGATGAACGGCGCCACGCTGAACCGGATCATCGCCGCGGTGGCGCCCCGCTTTGCGACCGTGCTGGGCGAGAAGCTGGCCGCACAGGCGGTGCCGATCCTGGGCTCGGTGGCCGGGGCGGGGATCAACTATGCCTTCGTGCAGTATTATCAGGAGATGGCCGAGGTCCGCTTCGGGCTGAAGCGGCTGGCCGAGGCGCATGGCGATGCGGCCGTGCTGGAGGCGTTCCGCGCGGCGGTGGCCGGGTAGGCGGGGGGCTGTCTGCCCCCCATACCCCCCGAGGATACTTGCGGACAGAAAATGGGGGCGTTTCGTGGGGTGGCCGGGACGGAAGGGATGGGCAGCGGGGCTGGGCGCCGCGCTTCTGGCGCTGGCGGGGGCCGTGCAGGCGGCGGGCGGCATCCCGGCCTGGCTTGCGGCGCATGAGGGCACCGGGCCGGGGCAGATCGCCCCCGTGGTGCTGGAACGGGCGCGGGCCTTCTACCTGCAGAAACGGGCGGCGGGGACGGTGGAGAACCCCTGTTACCTCGCGATGGATGCGACGCGGCCGAATGCGGATGCGGCCGGGCCCCTGCCGCGGTTCTATGTGATCTGCGAGGCCGCGCGCCGCTTCGCCGCGGTGCCTGCGGGGCATGGCGGGGGGCGGCGGCTGGACGGGGTGGCGGATTTCGGCAATGACCGGATCTGCGCGAAGAACTTCGGCACGGCTGAAGGCTCGCTTCTGACCGCGGGCGGGCGCTATCTGACCGCCGAGGCCAAGACGGGCTTTCAGGGCTATGCCCGCGGGCCGGGCGGGCAGTTGCTGCCCTTCAGCCGCACCTTCGTGCAGTTCGACGGCGAGGGCGAGGCGGCCAATGCCCGCGCGCGGGCCATCGGCGGGCACGCGGCGGAACTGGTGCGGGCGGCCTGCCGGATGAAGGCGCCGGGCGATCCGCATGCCGATGCCGACGGCTTCGTGCCGGTGGGCCAGCGGGTGGTCTATGCCGCGGGGCGCAGCAACGGCTGCACCAGCTGGGCGCCGCAGGACGCGGCGATGATCGAGGCGCTGATCCGCGACCGGCCGACCACGCTTTACATCTACCCCGAGGCGTCCGACATCGCCGCGGTGGCGGCGGGCCGGGCGGGGGCCTACTGGAACGCGGGCTGCCTGAGGGCGATCGGGGCGCCGGCCTTCTGGCCGCAGGCGACGCTGGGCCCGGTCATTGCCAGATGGGATGCGGCGCATCCGGCCGTGCCGCGGGGGCCGCTGCCGATCTGCCGGGGATAGGGCGGCAGGTTTGGTGCCCCGTGAAGGCGCACCCTGCGGTGTCGGGGGGCGGCGACGGGCGCCCCCCCGTCACATCACCTCGGCGTGGCGGGCGAGCCATTCCATGACCGCGGGGCGCACGCTGGGCAGGCCGCGGGCGGCGGCCTCGTCGATCACCGCGCGGGTCTCGGCGATGCTGACGCGGCGCAAGAGCGCCTTGACCGGGCCGATCGAGGCGGGCCGCATCGACAGCGTTCGCAGGCCCATGGCGGCCAGGCACAGCGCCTCGACCGGACGGCCCGCGTCCTCGCCGCAGAAGGATAGCGGCGTGCCGGTCTCGGCGCAGCGGTCGACGATATGGCCGATGAAGGTCAGGAAGCTGACGTTCAGCGTGTCATAGCGGCGGCGCACGCGCTCGTTCTCGCGGTCGGCGGCATAGAAGAACTGCTTGAGGTCGTTGCCGCCGATCGAGATGAAATCGGCCAGTTCGAAGAACTGCTTCGGCGCGAAGGCGAGGCTGGGGGTTTCCAGCATGGCGCCGATCTCGATCCGTTCGGGCAGCACATGGCCCAGCTGCCCCTCGCGGTCGATCTCGCGCATCAGGTGGTCGCGCGCCTGCAGGAATTCCTCGAACTGGGCGACGAAGGGGAACATCACGGTCAGCGGGCGGCCGCGGGCCGCGCGCAGCAGCGCCTGAAGCTGCATCCGCAGCACGCCCGGCTTTTCCAGCCCGACGCGGATCGCGCGCCAGCCCATCGCGGGGTTCGGCTCTGCCACCCGCTTCATGTAGGGCAGCACCTTGTCCGACCCGATGTCGAGCGTGCGGAAGGCCACGCGGCGCCCCTTGGCGGCATCGAGCACGCGGGAATAGAGCGCGGCCAGCTCGCCCCGCTTGGGCACCTGGTTGCGGATCAGGAATTGCAGCTCGGTGCGGAAAAGCCCCACGCCCAGCGCCCCCGACCCTTCCAGCGAGGGCAGGTCGGCCATCAGCCCCGCGTTCATGTGCAGCCCCACGGTGGTGCCGCAGAGCGCCTGCGCAGGCAGCAGCTTCAGCCCCGCGTAGCGTTCCATCGCCTTGGCCTGCATCGCGATCTTGTCGCGGAAGGCGGCGGCCACGTTGTCGTCCGGGCGCAGGTGGACGATGCCCTGGTCGCCATCCACAAGGATGTGGTCGCCGTTCAGCGCCTCGGTGGTGATGCGGTCGGCATGGATGACCAGCGGGATCGCCAGCGCGCGCGCCACCACGGCGGCATGGCTGCCCACCGAGCCTTCCTCCAGCACCACGCCCTTCAGCTTGCGGCCGTATTCCAAAAGCTCGCCCGGGCCGATGTTGCGCGCCACCAGCACCGGGTTGTCGGGCATCGCGGCGCCGGTTTCCTTGCCCTGGCCGGTCAGGATGCGCAGCAGGCGGTTCGAGATGTCGTCAAGGTCGTGCAGCCGCTCGCGCAGATAGGGGTCGGCCACCTGGTCCATCCGGGTGCGGGTGGCGGATTGTTCCTTTTCCACCGCGGCCTCGGCCGAGAGGCCGCGCAGGATGTCTTCCTCCATCCGGGCGAGCCAGCCTCGGGAATTGGCGAACATGCGGTAGGTTTCCAGCACCTGTTTCTGTTCGCCGTCGCCGATGTCGGCCTCGGTCACCAGCGTGTCGACCGACAGCCGCAGTTCCTCGACCGCGCGGCGCAGGCGCTCGCATTCGGCCTGCGGATCGTCGGCAACCGGGTTCGTCACCACCACGCGGGGTTCGTGCAGCCAGACGCGGCCTTCGGCGGTGCCTTCCTGGCCGGTGCCGCCGCGGAACAGCGCCGGATGGGTATGCAGCCGGGCCAGCGCCTCGCCCTCGCCCACGAAGGCGCCCAGTTCGGTCATCTCGGCCAGCACCATGGCCACGACTTCCAGCGCGTAAACCTCGTCTTCGGTATATTGCCGGGCCAGTTTCGACTGCACGACCAGCACGCCCAGCGCCTCGCCCAGCCGCTGGATCGGCACGCCGAGGAAGGCCGAGTAGATTTCCTCGCCCGTCTCGGGCATGTAGCGGAAACCCTTTTCGCCCGGGGCATTGGCCGTGTTGATCGGGCTGCCGGATTTCGCGACCCGGCCCACCAGCCCTTCGCCCAGCCGCAGCCGGGTCTGGTGCACCGATTCCGCCTTCAGCCCCTCGGTGGCGCAAAGCTCCAGCGTGTCGTCATCGCGGAAAAGGTAGATCGAGCAGACCTCGCAGCCGATCGAGTCCGCGATCAGATGGGTAATCCGGTCAAGCCGCTCCTGACCCTTGCCCTGTTCCGCAAGGGTATCGCGCAGGCGGCGGAGGAGCCGCCGACTGTCGCTCTCGGTCGCGTCGGCCATCTGTCCCGTTCCGGGCGGCCGGAGCCCCGGTGGGGTCAGGCCGCCTTCTCCAATTCGAAGGCATCATGGAGTGCCTGAACGGCGAGTTCCATATATTTCCGGTCGATCAGCACCGAAATCTTGATCTCGGAGGTGGTAATCACCTTGATGTTGATTCCTTCGGCAGCAAGTGCCTTGAACATGGTCGCCGCGACACCGGCGTGGCTGCGCATCCCGATGCCGACGACGGACACCTTGGCGACGGCGGTATCCACCACCAGGTCTTCGTAGCTGATCGCCCCGGCGGCGCGGGCATCCTCCAGCGCCTTCTGGGCGCGGGCCACCTGGTTGGTGGGCAGCGAAAAGGTCATGTCGGTCACCGCCGTGGGGCGCCCGCCATAATCCTTTTCCGAGATGTTCTGGACGATCATGTCCACGTTCACCCCCGCCTCGGCCAGCGGCCCGAAGATCGCGGCGGCGATGCCGGGGCGGTCTTCCACGGTGACGAGGGTCATTTTCGCTTCGTCGCGCGAATAGGCGACGCCCGAGACGGCTTTCGATTCCATGATGTCCTCTTCGTCGCAGACCAGGGTGCCGGAGGTTTCGTCGGTGTCTTCGAAGCTCGTCAGCACGCGGAGCTTCACCTTGTAGCGCATGGCCAGTTCGACCGAGCGGGTCTGCAGCACCTTGGCGCCCAGGCTGGCAAGTTCCAGCATCTCTTCGAACGAGATGCGGTCGAGTCGGCGCGCCTTTTCGCAGATCCGCGGGTCGGTGGTGTAGACGCCATCGACATCGGTATAGATGTCACAGCGTTCGGCCGCGAAGGCGGCGGCGAAGGCGACCGCGGTGGTATCCGAGCCGCCACGGCCGAGCGTGGTGATCCGCCCCTCGTCGGTGACCCCCTGAAAGCCTGCGACCACGGCGACCTTCATGCCTTCGGCGAACTTGCGGTCGATGTTGTCGCGCGGGATGTCCTTGAAGCGCGCCGCCGCATGGGCCGAGGTGGTCAGGATCGGCACCTGCCAGCCCTGCCAGCTGCGGGCGGGCACATCCATTTCCTGCAGCGTCAGCGCCATCAGCCCGGCGGTCACGTTTTCGCCCGAGGCGACGACGGCATCATACTCGCGCGCGTCATAAAGCGGCGAGGTCTGTTCGACCCAGTTCACCAGCTCGTTCGTCTTGCCTGACATGGCCGAGACGATGACGATCACGTCATATCCGCGCTCGACCTCGCGCTTCACCTTGGCGGCCGCATTCCTGATGCGGTCCAGATTGGCGACCGAGGTGCCGCCGAATTTCATCACGAGAAGCGGCATGTGCCCCCCTGGCGCAAGGCTGAAACGTCGGGGCGTTTCTTATGCGGGGGCGCGGCGCCGCGCAAGGGGGCGCGGGCGGATCAGAACGGATGGGGCGTGCCGTCCCAGCATTCGAAACAGCCGGTCGTGGCCGGCGACAGGGCGGCGATGCGCGCCATCAGGCCTTGGGCGGCCTCGGCGGGCGCGATGGCGGCCGAGGGGCCGCCCATGTCGGTCTGCACCCAGCCCGGATGGTAGATACCGACCGAGATCCCCTCGGCCTTCAGGTCGACGGCCAGGTTGCGGCCAAGGTTCAGCACCGCGGCCTTGCTGGCGCGGTAGATGTAGGCGCCGCCCGGCGCGCGGCTGTCTGACGCCATCTGCGACGACAGGATCGCGATCTTCGCCCCCCGGGCGCGCCGCAACGCCGGAAGCAGCGCCTGGATCGTCAGGAACACGCCCGTCACGTTCACCGCGAACATCTCGGCCCACAGCGCGGGCGGGTAGCCGTTGTCCAGCCGCTGGCCGCGGTCCTTCAGCACGCCCGCATTGCAGATCAGCACGTCAAGCGGGCCGGGATGGGCGGGCGCCAGCGCCGCGATACTGGCGGGATCGGTCATCTCGGCGGGCAGCCAGCGCGCCTTCGGCAACAGCTCGGCGGGCACCGGGCCGCGGTGGGTGGCGGTGACGCGCGCGCCCGCGGCCGCGCCGGTTTCCACCAGCGCGCGGCCGATGCCGCGGGCGCCGCCGGTAATCAGGATCTCCATCAGTTGACCTTCCGTGCCGGCAGGAAGGGCAGCGGTGCCACCGGCACGCCGTCTTCCAGAAGCTTCCTTGCCTCGTCGATCCGCGCTTCGCCGAAGATGGCGCGTTCGGGCGCGCGCCCGTCGTGGATCGCCCGCGCTTCGGCGGCGAAGTTCATGCCCACATAGTCCGAGTTCGCCTCGACCTCGCGCCGAAGCGCGGCCAGCGCCTCTTCCAGCCGCGACTGCGGCGCGCTCAGCGGGTGTTCGGCTGCCGCGGCGGGTTCGGCGGGCAGGCTGACCGCGGGGGCCATGATCGCCTTTTCCACCTGGGTGTCGCCGCATTCGACGCAGTTCACCCGATGGGCCGCCATCAGGCTGTCGCAGGCCGCCGCCGAGGCGAACCAGCTTTCGAACGCATGGCCGTTCCGGCATTTGAGCGCGTAGCGGATCATCGGGCTTCCCGCAGGGGTCTATCGCAAGGACGTATGGGGCGGCGCGGCGAAATCAACCCGCGCCGTCGGGCGCGAACAGCCGCAAGAGCGCGCGCAACTCGGCCTCGTCGACCTTCGTGGCGGCCTCTTCGGGGGTGAACCACGCCCGGTCGCGCTGGCCGCGTTCGGGGAAGCGGTCGCGCAACCGGGCCACGCGGACGGGGAACACCGTCACTTCGCAGGGCGCGCCGTGGGCGGGGTCGACGACCTTCACATAGCGGTAGCTGCCGCTGGCGACCGGATTGGCCTCGCCCTCGACCCCGGCTTCCTCGAAGGCTTCGCGCAGCGCCGCGTCCTCGGGGCTGCGGCCCTTCATCGGCCAGCCCTTCGGAATGATCCAGCGCCCGGTGTCGCGGCTGGTGACCAGCAGCACCTCGACGCCGGCAGGCCCATTGCGCCAGCACAGCGCCCCGACCTGCCCGCAGGTGGGACCAGCCTGGGCGGCCAGCGCCAGGGGCAGCGGATGGGTCAGTTTGCCGAGGATCGACATGGCGACAGGCTTTCCCCTTGAGACGGGGCTTGAGGTTGTGGATAACGACTGCTCTGACCACAGATGTAGCAGGGATTCAAGCATTTTTCCAGTGCTTGCCGGGCTTGATCGCGCAACGGTGCGGGCTATTTGCCTTGCAATCGACCGGTTCTGATGACGATGGAGGCAAGCATGCGGCGCGTGGCTCTGGTGGCGGCGGTGGCGGGGATGCTGGGGTTCGGGGCGACGCCCTCGGACGCGGTGGCTCCGCAGGATTTCACCTTCACGGGGATCGAAGGCGGCACCTATTCGATGGCGGCCTGGAAGGGGCATCCGGTGCTGGTGGTCAATACCGCCTCGCTCTGCGGCTTTACCCCGCAATATGCGGGGCTTCAGAAGCTTTATGACACCTACAAGGCGCGCGGGCTCGTGGTGCTGGCGGTGCCGTCGGACGACTTCAACCAGGAGCTCGGCTCGAACGCGCAGGTCCACCAGTTCTGCGAGGCGAATTTCGCCCTGACCCTGCCCATGAGCGAGATTTCCCATGTGACCGGGCCGCAGGCGATCCCGTTCTACAAGTGGATGGCCGCCGAGCACGGCTTTACGCCGGGCTGGAATTTCAACAAGGTGCTGATCGGGCCGGATGGGCAGGTTGTGGGCACATGGGGATCGCTGACCGGACCGGACTCGCCCAAGATCACCGGGAAGATCGAGGCGCTGCTGAACTGAGCCCGGTTTTCCTGGGATCGGAGATCTACCGCCATTCCAGCTATGGCTGCTGGCATCCGCTGCGGGTGCCGCGGGTCTCGACAGTGATGGATCTGGCGCGCGCGCTGGGCTGGCTTCAGCCGGGGCAGTACCGGCAAAGCCCGCGCGCGCGGCCCGCGGCCCTGACCCAGTGGCACACGCCGGATTATGTGGCGGCGCTGGAGCGGGCCGAGGCCGAAGGCGCCGTCAGCGATGCGGTGCGCGCGCGGCACGGGCTGGGCACCACATCGAACCCCGTCTTCCCCGAGATGTTCCGCCGCCCGGCCACCTCGGCCGGGGCCGCGATGCTGGCCGCCGATCTGGTGCGCGCGGGCGGCGTGGTCTACACGCCCGCGGGGGGCACCCATCACGGGATGCCCGACCGGGCGAACGGGTTCTGCTATCTCAACGACCCGGTGCTGTGCATCCTGACGCTCCGGCGGCTGGGGGTGGAGCGGGTCGCCTATGTGGACATCGACGCGCATCACTGTGACGGGGTGCAAGTGGCCTTCGCGGGCGACCCCAGGGTGCTGCTGGTCTCGGTGCATGAAGAGCGGCGCTGGCCCTTCACCGGCGCGCTGGACGACGACGGCGGCGGCAACTGCGTGAACCTGCCGGTGCCGCGGGGCTTCAACGACACCGAGATGCGCGCGGCGCTGGAGGAGGTGATCGGCCCGAAGGTGGCCGCCCACCGGCCGCAGGCGGTGGTGCTGCAATGCGGGGCCGACGCGCTGGAGGAGGACCCGCTGTCGCGCCTTGCGCTGTCGAACGCCGCCCATCGCGGGGTGGTGCGCGCGCTGAGGCCGATCGCGCCGCGGTTCATTGTGCTGGGCGGTGGCGGCTACAATCCCTGGTCGGTCGCGCGGTGCTGGACCGGGGTCTGGGCCGAGCTTGCGGGGCACGAGATCCCCGACCGCCTGCCGCCCGCGGCCGAGGCGGTGCTGCGGGCCCTGACGGGGCGCGGGTTCGAGCGGCGCGGGCCGGTGGCCGAGACCCTGCTGACCACGCTGGCCGACACCCCGCGCGAGGGTCCGGTGCGCCCCGACCTGCGGGCGCGGCTGCGTGCGCTGGCGGCGCGATGATCCGCGCCTTCGTGGCTCTGGCCGTGCCGCCCGCGGTGGGCCACAGCCTGGCCCGGTTGCAGGCCGGGCTGCCCCTGCCGCGCCCGGTGCCGCAGGACGGCTTCCACCTGACGCTCAGCTTCCTGGGCGAGCAACCCGAAGACCTGCTGACCGAGGCGCATCACGCCCTTGCGGCGATCCGGGCGCCGGGGTTCGGGCTTCAGGTGGCGGGGGCGGGGCTGTTCGGTGGCGACCGGCCGCACACGGTCTTTGCCGCGCTGGCCCCCTCGACGCCCTTGATGGCGTTGCAGGCAAAGGTCGACGTGGCCTTGCGCCGGATCGGCATCGCGCCCGAGGCGCGGCGGTTCACCCCGCATGTGACGCTGGGCCGGGTGCGACCGAACCGGGCCGCGGCCGCACGGCTTGCGGCCGCGGTGGCCGATGCGGCGGGCTTTCTGGCCCCGCCCTGGCCGGTCGACGGCTTCGGTCTCTGGCGCTCCGATCCGGCGCCGGGGGGGCGGGTCTATGCCGAGGTCATGCGTTACCCGCTGGGGTAGGGGCACACCTGCGGCGGCCTGTCGTCGGGGGCTGCCCCTTGCCCGGTCAAACCAGCATGGCAAGCCGACCCAGCAGGTCGGCGCCGAACCACAGGATCGCGGCGGCCCAGCCCAGCGAAAACGCGGCCACGATCAGCCCCGAGATGAGCGCGAGGCCGTCGCGCATCATCAGCGCGAAGGCGATCATCACCACCGCCGCCGAGGGCAGCAGGTTGGCCAGCGGGATCGGCAGCATGATCGCCACGCCCAGCCCCATCATCGCGACCCCCGCCAGGCGTTCGGGCAGCGGGCCGGTCAGCCAGGGCAGGCGGTCCGGCGCGTGCCAGCGTTCGATCCGGCGCAGCAGGGGCAGCGAGCGGCGGATGCCCTTGGCCAGCGGACGCGCGGGTACGCCCAGACGGCGGATGCCCTCGGGCAGCCACGGACGCGGCTGCCCGGCCACCAGTTGCGCCGCCACGAGGATCAGCGCCAGCCCGAACACGACCCCGAAAAGACCCGGCACCGGGACCAGGGCCAGAAGCGCCAGAAGCATCAGCACCAGACTGAAGCTTGTGGGGCCAAGATGGTCGAGCACGGCACCAAGGCTCATCGGTCGGCCGCAGCGAAGCTCCAGCGCCAGCCGCGACAGATGCCGCGCGACCCGAGGGCGGGCCGCCGCGCGCCCCTGTTCGGCGGGCTCGGTCATTGCGCCGCCTCGGCCCGTGCGGTGCGGCGGGTCATCACCAGGCTCAGGAGCACGCCGCCGATCAGCAGGCCGAAGGTGACTGCAAGCGAGATCACGGGCGGAACCTTGGCCAGGCCGAACATGTCGGCCACGAAGATCTTGCTGCCGATGAACACCAGCACCAGCGCCAGCGCGTATTTCAGGTAATGGAACCGCTCGACCATCGCGGCCAGCGCAAAGTAGAGCGCGCGCAGCCCGAGGATGGCGAAGATGTTCGAGGTGTAGACGATGAACGGATCGGTGGTGATGGCAAAGATCGCGGGCACCGAATCCACCGCGAAGATCACGTCGGCGATCTCGATCAGGATCAGCGCGACGAACAGCGGGGTCATGTGCCGGACCATGCGGCCCGTCTTGGGGTCGGGCAGCATCGCGAAGAAGCGCGCGCCCTGCAGCTTGTCGGTCACATGGAAATGCCGACGCAGGAAGCGCAGCAGCGGGTTGTTGGCAACGTCGGGCTTCTGATCCGACATCACCAGCATCTTGATCCCGGTCAGGATCAGGAAGGCGGCGAAGATGTAGAGCACCCAGCCGAACTGCGTCACGATGGCCGCGCCCACCCCGATCATCACCGCGCGCAGGATCACCACGCCCAGGATGCCCCAGAACAGCACCCGGTGCTGCAGGTGCGGGGGGATCGCGAAATACGAGAAGATCAGCGCGATGACGAAGATGTTGTCGAGCGCCAGCGCCTTTTCCAGCGCGAAGCCGGTAAAGTAGTTCATCCCCGGATCGGCGCCCAGCGCCCACCAGACCCAGATGCCGAACAGCGTCCCGAGGCTGACGTAGAACAGGCTCATCCACAGGCTTTCGCGCAGGCTGATCGCGTGGTTGTCGCGGTTGAGGACGCCAAGGTCGAAGACCAGAAGCGCGATGACCACAGCCAGGAAGGCAAGCCACATCCAGACAGGTTTGCCCAGCCACAGAATCAACAGAATATCGGGGGTCATCAACAGTCCCTTGGTCCGGCACACGACATCAGAAAGGTCCGACATCGCAAGCGTACCGGCAACGCCTGCCAGAGGGGCCCGGACCACGGGTTTTCCTGACATGGGAACGCAGGATGCCAAGATCAAGACTGCGTGATCGCAGGGCCTGCTGATCCGGGCGGGGCGGGCGCGCGTATCGCTGTAAACCCCATGGCAAGGAGCCGGCGATGCTGCAACCGATCGTGATCTATGTCACCGGCCTCGCCGGCTTTCTGGCGCTGGATGCGGTCTGGCTGTCGACCATGGTGCCGCGGGTCTACAAGCCCGCGATGGGCGATCTGGTGGCGCCCGGCGTGAACCTGGGGGCGGCGGCGCTGTTCTACCTGATCTACGGCGTGGGCATCGTGGTCTTTGCGGTGATGCCCGCGCTGGGCGCCGGGCGCTGGACCACCGCCTTTGCGCTGGGGGCGCTTCTGGGCCTTGTGGCCTACGGAACGTACGACCTGACGAACCACGCCACGCTGCGCAACTGGCCCATGATCGTGACCGTGCTGGACATGGCCTGGGGCACGCTTGCCACCGCGCTGGCCGCGACCTTCGCCTATGCGGTGGCCAGCCGCTGGCTGGTGGGCTGAGGCCGGGCGCCGCGTCCCTGTCAACCGATCTGGCGGATGAACAGGATCCATTCGGCTGCATCCACCGCCCAGTCGCCCTTCACCACCGCCCGGCGCGCGACCTCGCGGAAGCCCGCGGCGGCATAGAGGCGCAGCGCGTCGCGATGGGTGTCTGCGGCGATCAGGCTGATCGCCCGGTGCCCGCCGCGGCGCGCCACAGCTTCGGCATGGGCCAGAAGCGCGCGGCCGATGCCCCGGCCGCGGAACGGCGGATAGGTGGCCAGGACGTTCAGATACCACGACCCCGGCGCCAGCGCCTCGAGCTCCAGCAGCGGCACGAAGATCGGCGGGGTATCGGGGTCGATCGGGCCGGGGGTTTCCTCGGCCGGATAGCCAAGCAGACAGGCGGCCACCTCGCCCTCCACCTCGGCGAGCCAGGCGTTGCGGTAGGAAAAGCTGCCCGTCTCGCGCGCCGCGCGTTCCAGCCCGTAGGCGACGGGATCGCCCGCGGGGCCTACCGACTTGCGCCAGAAATGCAGCGGCAGGTCATCGGCCGCCATGTTGATGAATCGCACCAGATGCGCGGCGTCGCTTGCCCGTGCGTCCCGGATCATTCCCGTCTCCTGTCTGTCGTTGCCGCCGTCATAGCCGATCCGCCGCCGCCTGGGCAGCCCGGCCCGCGCCCGCGCGCCCCGCTTGCCCCTTGTGCGGCTGGCGGCGCGGGCCTACCACGGCAGGACACGCGATGCGACAGCAGGATCAACGGACATGAGCGAGACGGTTTTCCGCTTTCCGGCGCCGGGCCCCGAACCGATGGTGACCGACCTCGAAGGCTGGACCAAGGTCGAGGGCAACCCGACCATGAAGACCTGGGTGCAGCATACCTCGGCCGACGGCAGCGTGATCAGCGGGACCTGGGCCGCGACGCCGGGCACCTGGCACGCCCGCTACAAATTCTACGAATTCGTCCACCTGATCGAGGGGCAGATCACCATCATCCCCGACGGCGGCACCCCCGTGACGCTGCGCCCGGGCGACGCCTTCGCGGTGGAGCCCGATTTCAGCGGCACCTGGACGATCGAGGCCCCGGTCCGCAAGCATTTCTGCATCAAGCTGAGGTAGACGGCGGCCGGGTAAGGCACGGCCGACCCGGCGCCGCCGCCCGCCCGCCCCTTCGCCGGGCCAAGACCTCAGACCATCGCGCGAGGCCGCCTTGAACGGCCATGCCGCGCCTGCCGGGCGGGTCTTTTGCGACATGGACCTGCTCACATTCGACTGACGCAATCCCCCGAGAATGTGAAGCTTTCGTGACGCCCCGCGCTGGCCCCGCACGGCGACTGCAAGTAGATTGAACTGAAGTGTTCAGTTCGCGTGATGCGCGAGCGCGCAGTGTGTTTCGAGGCCCAGCCGGTCTCGTGCGGATGGTGGTTTTCGATGGCGAAGTGGAGTGTGAGCGAATCCCTGCTCCGCGCGAAATCCTGTGAACGTCGGGGTGATTTCGACGCCGCACGGCAAATCTATCAGGGTATCGTCACCGCGTTCCCCAGCAACCAGCGCGCCCGCGACGCGCTGGAGGCACTGGACCGTCGGCAGGGAAGCGACCGCGATCCGCCGCAGCAGGTGTTGAACCAGTTGCTTGTCCTGTTTCAGGCCGGGCAGGTCGGCGTGCTGGCACAGGAGGCGGCGCGGTTGCAGGCGCGGTTCCCGCAATCGGCCACGCTCTGCACCCTCGTCGGTGTCGCCAGCATCCGCCTTGGCCGCGCGCCCGAGGCCGAGGCGGCGTTCCGGCGGGCCTGCGCGATCGAGCCGGGTTCGGCGGATCACTGGAACAACCTCGGCAACGTGCTGCGCGAACAGGGCAGGCTGGCCGAGGCCAGCGACAGTTTTCACCGCGCGCTGGACCTGCGCCCCGAGTTTGCCGAGGCGCAGAACAACCTTGGCAATGTCGAGCGCGCACAGGGCGATTTCGACCGCGCCGAAACCAGTTACCGCCGCGCGACGGTGCTGCGGCCGGGGTATCCGGAAAGCTGGATCAACCTGGGAAGCGTGCAGGCCGAGCAGGGCAACCATGCCGGGGCGATCGACAGCTACGGTCGGGCGCTGGCGCTGCGGGCCCACGATGCCGTGGCACAGAACAACCTTGGCAATGCCCTGGCCGCGGTCGGCGATTTCACGGGGGCCGAGCGTGCCTTTCTGCGCGCACTGGAGATCGACCCGAACCTGGCCTACACGCACCGCCACCTGAGTGCGCTGCTGCACTACACGCCCGACACGCCGCACCTTGCGCAGATGCAGGCGCTTTACGATGCCCCCGCGATCTCGCGCGCGGACCGCTGCCACCTGTGCTTTGCGCTGGCCAAGGCCTGCGAGGATCTGGGCGACCTGTCCGCGGCCTTCGCCTTCCTGCAAGAGGGCAATGCGCTGCGCAAGACGCTGCTGAACTACGACATCGCGCAGGATCGCGCGCTGTTCGACCGCCTTCGCGCGGCCGCCCCCGCGCTGATCGCCGCCCCCTTCGCACCCGGACCCCCCGCGGTTCCGGTGCCGGTCTTCGTGCTGGGCCTGCCGCGGTCGGGGACCAGCCTGATCGAACAGATCCTGTCAAGCCATGCCGAGGTGCGCGGCGCAGGCGAGATGCCCGACCTTGCCCGGCATGGCGGTGCCCTGGCCGCGGGCGAGGTTGCGCCCACGCCCGATGCGCTGGCCACCTTCCGCAGTCGCTACCTTGCCGCGCTGGCGGCGCGGGGCAATGGCGGGGGCTATGTGATCGACAAGACGCCGCACAACTTCCGCCTGATCGCCCTGATCGCCAAGGCGCTGCCCGAGGCCAGGATCGTCCACGTCCGTCGCAAGCCGCGGGCTGTGTGCTGGTCGAACTTCCGTCAGTATTTCTCGGCCGATGCGCTGGGCTACAGCTACGACCTGCAGGATGTGGTCGCCTATCACGCGCTTTACGAAGACCTGATGGCCGTCTGGGCGCAGGCGTTCCCGGGCCGGATCATCGACGTGAACTATGACCGGCTGACCGACGCGCCAGAACCCGAGACCCGGCGGCTGGTGGCGGACCTGGGCCTGCCCTGGGATGATGCCTGCCTTGCCCCCGAGGCCAACCGCCGCGCCGTCGGCACCGCCTCGCAGCAGCAGGTGCGCCTGCCGATCTATCGTGGAAGCTCGACCCAATGGAAACGCTACGCGCCCTTCCTGCGGGGGGCCTTCGACCCTCTGCCCCGCTGGTGCCTGCGGTCGGTCATGCCTGACGCCGCCGCCCCCCACGCCGACAGCCGGCCCTGACCGCACACGCGACGAGCCCCGGGGACGTCGCCGCCCATGAGCATGATCGGCCGATCGCGGCCAGTCACCGGACTGCGGGCCGCACCGCAGCGCGGCCCGCAAAACCAGACCCACGTCGCGCGCGCGTCGCCGGAGTGGCTGAAGGTCCAGCCTGCGACCAGGACGGATCTTCTGTGGTCACCGGGTTGGAACCGGAGCCGATGTGCGATGAGGCACAAGCAGGGGGACGCGCAAGCGGGTCCCCGCGCTGGGCCACGCCCTTCGGAAAGCGGCGGCATGCCCCCGGCTCAGCCGCCCGCCGAACCGGCTTCACGACAGGAGGCCGAGGCATTGCCCTACGGATGCGACTGCGGTGGCAGGCCGAAGACCTGGACGGGCCAGATCGTCAGCTTGAGCAACTGGAAGCGGCTGTCGGCGTGGGAGCGTCACGGCAGCACGGGCAAGAAGTGGAACGGGCTGACCGGCCAATGGGAGCCGGAGGAACCGGCATGACGGGGGCGGGACTTCGAGCCGCACGCAAGGCGGCGGGCCTGACGCAAGTCGAGCTTGCCCAGCGCGCCGGAATCGGGCGACAGGCCGTCCAGTATCACGAAGCTCTCGACCGGATCGATCTTCGCGGCTGGGCTGTTGGACGCATCCGCGCGGTGCTGGGGGCCGAAGCCGTGCCGGATTACGTTACATCTAATGCGCGCGCGGGGGGATGGGCTCTTAGCGTCCTGGAGATGGAGCGGCAGGCCCGCGAAGCCGCCCGCCTGCGATGGATGCAGATCGAGGCGCAGAATGCCGCGAGGCGTCGTGTGACATGTGCTGCCAAGACGAGGAAGGGCACTCCCCGCCGCTGCAAGTCAGAGCCGGGCAAGCGGCGGTGCAAGTTTCATGGCGGGAAAAGCACAGGGCCGCGAACGCCCGAGGGGCTGGAACGCATCCGAGAGGCGCAACGGCGACGCTGGGCCAAATGGCGGGCAGAGCGGGAGCGGTCTCGCTGAGCAGCCCTGTCGCATAGGGTGGCCCTTTTTGGCGAACGTGCCCGGTTTCCGGGCGCTATAAACGCGCGGGGTGGAGAGTTGCGCGCTGCGCTGGGCGCAAAGGCGAAACATCAGGGCAAGCTACGTAGGCCATTCCAGTAGTAGACCTCTTGCTCGATGGCATTTCGATAGACCTTAAAGACACCCAAGATGTCGGGACCTGCCGACCACACGGTGACAACTTCGCATTCCCACAAGCCGCTGGCGCCGTCGATCTTGATCGTCTTTGAATCGCGCAAGTCAACAAGTTGCAGGCCAAGGCGATCACCCACGGTCATCTGAATATCGTGCATCATCTGGTACATGGCCATCGGCGATTGGCAGTTTGCTGGGATCCCCTCAGGGAAGGGGAGTGGCACCGCCGACTGCGCATTCGCCGGTCCGATTTGGGCTGCCACGACGAGTATGAGGACAGTAATCTCGCTTCGGAAGGGAAATGGCACGTCTGCCTGCGCTCAAGGCGCGCGTCTGACCTTGCAGATTGATTGGGCCTAACAGCCTGAGAACTTACCCTACACCGCGTCTTACGCAACAACCCATGCGAATGCGATTGACGGCAGCACTAGCCTTGCGCGTCGCTTTCCTACTTCCGGGGACGCAGTGAAGTGCTTTTGTCTCGTCAGATCGTCCCGCTTGCTCCGGGGCGATCCGCGTCAACGTGGGGGATAGGATGGGGGGCAAGTTTTTCGCTTATCAAGCAAATTCAATAGCTTAGATAGACGAATTGGCGGAGAGACAGGGATTCGAACCCTGGGTCGGCGCAAACCGACAACGGTTTTCGAGACCGCCGCATTCGACCACTCTGCCACCTCTCCGCGTCAGGGGTCACGGGGCAGGCGTTTAGCCGGGCGCGCGGGCGGGCGCAAGGGGGTTTTGTGGCGTGCGCGTCGTGGTCTTCGTCGTGGCCTGGGCCGATGCCCGCGCGCTGGTCTGTGTTGGAATTCGGCGCCGGGCGCGCTAGGGCTGGGCGGACCCCAGTGGGAGGCGTGTTGTGCTGATCCGAGCGGCCCTGGCGTTCCTTCTGCTGCTGGCGCCCGTCGCGCGGGCGCAGCCCGGCGGGGCGGCCGATGCGGTGGCGGTGGCGATCCGGTTGCCCGAGGTGGTCGAGGTCCTGCGCCAGGAGGGGCTCGACTACGGCCGCACGCTGGAGGCGCAGCTTTTCCCCGGGCAGGGCGGGGCCACCTGGGCGGCGCGGGTTGCGACGATCTACGACGCGCCGCGGTTGCAGGCGGCGGTGCTTGCGGCCTTTCGCAAGGCGCTGCCCCCGGCCGAAGCGCCGGCGATCCTGGCGTTCGTCGGCAGCCCGCTGGGGCGGCGGGTGGTCGGGCTCGAGCTTTCGGCGCGGCAGGCGATGCTCGCGCCCGACGTGACCGAGATGGCGCGCCAGACCTGGGCCGCCATGCAGGAGGCCGACGACCCGCGGGTGGCGGCGCTGCGCGGCTTTGCCGAGGACAACGGGCTGATCGAGGTCAACGTGGCGAACACGCTGAATGCCAACCTTGCCTTCTATCGCGGGCTGGTCGAGGGGCATGCCAAGGGGTTCGACCTGACCGGGGCGCAGATCGAGCGCGAGGTGGCGGGGCAGGCGGGGGCCGTCCGGTCCGAGATTGCGGACTGGCTCTTTGCCTATCTCGCGCTGGCCTACGAGCCCCTGAGCGACGCCGACCTTGCGGCCTATGCCGCCTTTGGCCGATCGCCTGCCGGGCGGGCGCTGAACGCGGCGCTGGCCGAGGCGTTCGACGGGGTGTTCGACCGGGTGTCCCATGACCTTGGCCGCGAGGCCGCGCGTTACCTGGCGGGCCCGGCGCTGTAGCCGCGCCGACCCTGCAGCGCCCCTTCGCAGCGCTTGACTTTCCTGTTGCGATTCCCGATAAGCCCGCATCCCGACGTGGCCCCGGCCCGCCGGGCATTTTCAATTTCGCCCGTCACGGGGCGCGCTGTCCGAAGGCATCCTGCGCCACGCAGGGCCGAACGCCCGGAAACGGGGGCCGCAGGACGCGGAGAGGGAAAGGGAAAGACCCATGTTCGCGGTCCTCAAGACGGGCGGCAAGCAGTATACGGTGCGTGCGGGCGACATCCTGCGCGTCGAGAAGCTTGACGCCATCGCTGGCCAGAAGGTCCAGTTCAACGACATCCTCGTGTTGGGTGGCGACACCATGACCGTGGGCGCGCCCCTGGTCGTCGGCGCGGCCGTGCAGGCCGAGGTGATCGATCAGATCAAGGCCGACAAGGTCATCAACTACGTCAAGCGCCGCCGGAAGCATTCGTCGCAGCGCACCCGTGGCCACCGCCAGCAACTGACCCTGCTGCGCGTGACCGAGATCCTCGCCGCGGGCGCGGAAGGCTCGGGCGTGGCGGCGGCGACCGGCACCGCGGCGGCGCGCCGCGCGGCCCACAACGCGGCCCCGGCCCCGAAGACCGAGGAAGCCCCGGCGAAACCGAAGCGCTCCGCCAAGAAGGCGGAAGCGGCAGCTCAGGAGTAATCCCCCATGGCACACAAGAAGGCAGGCGGTTCCTCCCGCAACGGCCGCGATACCGCGGGCCGTCGTCTGGGCGTGAAGCTTTATGGCGGGGAAAAGGCGATCCCCGGCAACATCATCGTGCGTCAGCGCGGCACCACCTGGTTCCCGGGTGACGGCGTGGGCATGGGTACCGACCACACGATCTTCGCGATGGTCGAAGGCCGTGTTGCGTTCAAGAAGGGCCTGAAGGGGCGCACGTTCATTTCCGTGCTCCCGGTGGCCGAGGCCGCAGAGTAAGCCGAACCTTCACAGGTCTGAGACAGACGGGGGATCGGCGAACCAGCCGGTCCCCCGAACCGTTTCCGGGGCCGGTCACGCTCTGTTGCCACGCAAGGGGATTGTGGCGCCGCCGCTGGTGCCCCAGATCGGAAGCGGGAAGGAGCGGTTGCCGCAAGGCGGCCGTTGTGACGCCGGACCCGGGCAGACCGGCTCCGGCGGGTGAGAGGAGGAAGGCATGGAACTGGCTACGATCGTCGTGCAGCCCGTCATCCCGGCGGAACGCTTCGTGCTGCGGCCGATCCGGAAATCCGATGCGGGGCTGATGGCGCTTTATACCGGCGACCGCCGCGTGGCCGAGGCCACGCGCTCGATCCCGCATCCGCTGCCGCCCGGCGCGACCGAGGCCTTCATCGCCCGCGCGATGTCGACCGGCCGCGATCAGGATGTCTGGGTGATGGACGGCTCGGCCCACCATCTGGCCGAGGTGCTGGGGGTGATCGGGCTGAAGCGGATGGATCGCGGCCAGAGCGAGATCGGCTACTGGGTGGCGCCGGCCTTCTGGAACACGGGTTTTGCCAGCGAGGCGGTGCGCACGCTGGTCGAGGCCAATCCGCAGGGCGCGCGCACGATCTTTGCCGAGGTGTTCCAGGACAATCCCGTTTCGGCCCGGGTGCTGACCAACTGCGGCTTCGAATACCTTGGCGATGCCGAGACCTATTCGGTGGCCCGCGACAGCCGCGTGCCGACCTGGACCTATCTGAAGCGTCTGGGCTAGGGCGGGGGCGGCTGCCCCCGCACCCCCGCCCGGAGGGGCAGTCTGCCCCTCCGGACCACCCCGAGGACATGCGAGGACCGACAATGGACGCGGCAGGGCGGGCAGAGCTGCGAGAGGCGCGCGAAGGCGACCTTCCGGCGATCCGCGACATCTACAACCACGCGGTGGCGCATTCGACCGCGATCTGGAACGAGGTTCTGGTGGACGTCGAGAACCGCCGCGCCTGGTGGCAGGCGCGGCGGGCCTCGGGCTATCCGGTGCTGGTGGCGGTGCGGGGCGAAACGGTGCTGGGCTATGCGAGCTTCGGCGACTGGCGCGCCTTCGACGGCTTCCGCGGCACGGTGGAACATTCGGTCTATGTGGCCGAGGGCGCGCAGGGGCAGGGGCTGGGCCGCGCGCTGATGACGGCGCTGATCGCGCGGGCGCGCGCGATCGGCAAGCATGTGATGGTGGGCGGGATCGAGTCGGGCAATGCGGGCTCGCTGGCGCTGCACCGGGCGATGGGCTTCCGCGAGGTGGGGCGGCATCGCGAGGTGGGGCAGAAGTTCGGCCGCTGGCTGGACCTGACCTTCATGGAACTGGTGCTGGACGACCGACCGCGCCCCTGACATCGCTTGCGCCCCGGCCCGTCCGGGGCTAACGCCACTACAGCCCGCCCTCTCTGGAAAGCACGCCGATGAAGTTCCTTGACCTTGCCAAAGTCCACATCCGC
This sequence comes from Pseudomonadota bacterium, assembly GCA_021845805.1. Lineage (GTDB taxonomy): Bacteria > Pseudomonadota > Alphaproteobacteria > Rhodobacterales > Rhodobacteraceae > Solirhodobacter. The sequence continues at coordinate 28,329 of JAJZVD010000023.1, forward strand.
TCGGGTGGCGGCGGTTCGGGCTGCGTCAGCTTCCGGCGCGAGAAGTTCGTCGAGTTCGGCGGCCCCGATGGCGGCGATGGCGGCAATGGCGGCTCGGTCTGGGCCGAGGCGGTGGAGGGGCTGAACACCCTGATCGACTTCCGCTATCAGCAGCATTTCTTTGCCAAGTCGGGACAGCCCGGCATGGGCCGTCAGATGACCGGGCGGTCGGGCGACGACATCGTGCTGCGGGTGCCGGTGGGCACCGAGATCATCGACGAGGACGAGGAGACGGTGATCGCCGATCTGGTGGCGCCGGGGCAGAAGGTTCTGCTGGCCCGCGGCGGCAATGGCGGCTGGGGCAACATGCAGTTCAAGACCGCCACCAACCGCGCCCCCGCCAAGGCCAACCCCGGCCAGCCGGGGGTCGAGCGGGCCGTCTGGCTGCGGCTGAAGCTGATCGCGGATGCGGGGCTCCTGGGCCTGCCCAATGCGGGCAAGTCGACCTTCCTGGCCGCCACCTCGAACGCGCGGCCGAAGATCGCGGATTACCCGTTCACCACGCTGGTGCCAAACCTCGGCGTGGTGGGGATCGACGGCAAGGAATTCGTGATGGCCGACATTCCCGGCCTGATCGAGGGCGCGAGCGAGGGGCGGGGCCTGGGCGACCAGTTCCTGGCCCATGTGGAACGCTGCGCGGTGCTGCTGCATCTGGTCGATGGCACCTCGGCCACCATCACGAAGGATTATCGCACGATCATCGGCGAGCTGGAGGCCTATGGCTACGGGCTGATCGACAAGCCCCGGATCACCGCCATGACCAAGATCGACGCGCTGGATGCCGAGACGCGGAGCCGCCGCCGCCGCGCGCTGGAGAAGGCCTCGGGCGGGCCGGTCCTGGCCATCTCGGCCGTCAGCGGGGCGGGCATGCCAGAGGTGCTGCGCGCGCTTTATGCCATCGTGCGGCCCGTTGAAGTGGTGAAGGAGACCGGCGCATGGCGGCCCTGAGCCGGGCGGGGCGGCCCGACATCCGCGCGGCCAGGCGGCTGGTGGTGAAGATCGGCTCGGCCCTGCTGGTCGAGGGCCGCGCGGGCGAACGCGAGGCCGGGCGGCTGCGCATCGAATGGCTGCGCGCGCTGGCCCTGGACGTGGCCGCGGCCAAGGCCGGGGGCGCCGATGTGGTGCTGGTGTCCTCGGGGTCGATCGCGCTGGGGCGCGGGGTGCTGGGGCTGCCCGCGGGCGCGCTGGCGCTGGAACAGAGCCAGGCCGCCGCGGCGGTGGGCCAGATCCGCCTGGCGCGCGCCTATGAGGAGGTTCTGGCCCCGCACGGGATCGTCACCGCGCAGGTGCTGGTGACGCTGGAAGATACCGAGGACCGCCGCCGCTACCTGAACAGCCGCGCGACGCTGGAGACGCTTCTGGGCCTGGGCGTGGTGCCGATCGTCAACGAGAACGACACCGTGGCGACCGACGAGATCCGCTTTGGCGACAACGACCGGCTGGCCGCGCAGATCGCGGTGACGGTGGGCGCCGACCAGCTTGTGCTCTTGTCGGATGTCGACGGCTTCTATTCGGCCAACCCCAAGGAAGACCCCCTGGCCACCCGCTTTGACGTGGTGGAACACATCACCCCCGAGATCGAGGCGATGGCGGGCGACCCGATTTCCGGCCTGTCGAAGGGCGGGATGAAGACGAAGCTGATGGCCGCCAAGACGGCTGTGGCGGGTGGCTGCGCCATGGCGATCATGGAAGGCTCGGTCCTGCGGCCGCTCGATGCGCTGGCGCGGGGCGCGAACTGCACCTGGTTCCTGGGGCAGGGCGACCCGCAGGTGGCGCGCAAGCGCTGGATCGCGGCGATGAAGCCCCGGGGCGAGCTGACGCTGGATGCGGGCGCCGCGCGCGCGCTGGCCGAGGGAAAGTCGCTGCTCCCTGCTGGGGTGGTCGCGGTGTCGGGCAGTTTCGGGCGGGGCGACCCGGTGGCGATCCTGGGGCCGGGCGGCGAGAGCCTGGGCAAGGGGCTGACGCGCTATACCGCGGCCGAGGCGAGGGCGATCAAGGGGCACCGCAGTTCCGAGATCGCCGCGATCCTCGGCGCGCCGGGACGGTCGGTTCTGGTGCATCGCGACGACATGGCGGTGTGAGGGCCGATGGGGCGGAGCGGGGGTTTCACACCCCCGCACCCCCGTGGGATATTTGGGGACAGAAAATGGGGCAGGCGATGCCGGAGGGGCAGGGCGCGGGCGATCTGATGGCGGCGATGGGCCGGGCGGCGCGGGCGGCGGCGGCGGAGCTGGCCTTTGCCCCGGCCGCGGCGAAGCGCGCGGCGCTGGAGGCGGCGGCAGAGGCCGTCTGGGCGCGGCGGGCCGAGATCGTGGCGGCCAATGCGCAGGATCTGGACTACGGCCGCGACAAGGGGCTGAGCGCGGCCATGATGGACCGGCTGATGCTGGACGAGGCGCGCATCGGCGGCATCGTCGCGGGCCTGCGCGCCGTGGCGGCGCAGCCCGACCCGGTGGGGGCGGTGCTGGCGGAATGGGACATGCCCTCGGGGCTGCACATCCGCCGGGTGCGCACGCCGATCGGCGTGGTGGGCGTCATCTATGAAAGCCGCCCGAATGTGACGGCGGATGCCGGCGCGCTGTGCCTGAAGGCAGGCAATGCGGTGATCCTGCGGGGGGGATCTGAAAGCTTCCATTCGAGCCGCGCGATCCACGCCTGCCTGGTCGAGGGGGTGAAGGCCGCCGGGCTGCCCGAGGCCGCGATCCAGCTTGTACCGACGCGCGACCGGGCGATGGTGGGCGAGATGCTGCGCGCCGTGGGGTTCATCGACGTGATCGTGCCGCGCGGCGGCAAGGGGCTGGTGGGCCGGGTGCAGGACGAGGCGCGGGTGCCCGTCTTCGCGCATCTGGAAGGGATCGTGCATGTCTATGTCGACAAGGCCGCCGACCCGGCCAGGGCGCTGGCCGTGGTGCTGAACGCCAAGACCCGGCGCACCGGCATCTGCGGTGCGGCCGAATGCCTGCTGGTGGACCGGCCGGTGGCGGCGACGCTGGGCCGCGATCTGGTGGCCGGGCTGGTGGCGGCGGGGGTGCGGGTGCATGCCGATGCCGATCTGGCGGCCTTTCCCGGCACGCTGCCCGCGACCCCCGAGGACTGGGGGCGCGAGTATCTGGACATGGACATTGCCGCGAAGGTGGTTGACGGGGTCGATGGCGCCATCGCCCATATCCGCCAGTATGGCTCGAACCACACCGACGCCATCCTGACCGAGGATGACGCGGCGGCAGAGCGGTTCTTCACCCGGCTCGACTCGGCCATCCTGATGCGCAACGCCTCGACCCAGTTCGCCGACGGCGGCGAATTCGGGATGGGCGCCGAGATCGGCATCGCCACCGGCAAGCTGCATGCCCGCGGCCCGGTGGGGGCCGAGCAACTGACAAGCTTCAAGTACCTCGTCGTGGGCAACGGAACCCTGCGGGCCTGAGCCTACCAGACGAGCCGGATCTCGCCCTCGGCCATCTCGACGGCAAGCTGCCGGTCGGCGCGGCGCATCTCGAGCGGCGCCAGCATGAAATGCACCTGCGCGGCGGTGACGGCGGCCCCGGCGTCGGGTGTCTCCAGCAGCGCCCAGAGCCCGGGGTCCACCTTCATCCGGGGGGCGGTGCCGCGGATCAGCCAGCGGCCGTCCTCCTGCGTCACCGCGATCCGGCCGCCATAGGGCATCGCGGTTTCAAGGCACTGGATCAGCAGGAAGGCCAGCTTGACCTCGGCGCGCGGCGGATCGCCCTGGGGCGCCCACTCGATCGTCAGGCGACCGCCGCGGGTGGTGTCGGCCAGGATCGAGACGACCTCGGGCCGCCCCATCCGCTGCCCCTCGCCGGCCGCACCGAAGGCCACCCGGTAGAAGCGGATGCGGGCATTCGCCGCCGTCACGCTTTCGGCGATCAGCGCCAGTTCCGGGCTGTTGGCGGCCGGGGTCATCGACAACAGTTCGACCCCATTGCCGATGGCGCCCAGCGGGCTGATAAGATCGTGGCAGATTCGGGAACCGATCAGGTCAAGCAGGTCGTGCGTCTGTGGCATCTGGGACTTCCAAGGGGCTTTCGTGGCAGGCATCAACGACATTCTGGAACCTGGGATGCTGGTCAGGCACCCGGATCGCCCGGACTGGGGGCTGGGGCAGGTCCAGTCGCGGATCGGGGCGCGGATCACCGTCACATTCGAGCACGCGGGCAAGATTGTGATCGACGGCGACAGGATTGCGCTGATCCCTGACCGAACCGGTCAGAACCACTATGGGTTGTAATTCCATTCCGTTGCAACCATCGGATGCAGCCGCGGCGCCGCGCCGCGCGTTGCTGTTGCATTCGGACCATGCAGGGCCTACAACCCCGCGACCAGTCCGACGGACCCCAGCAGCAGTTGCCGCGCCAATGATTTCCTATGAGCCATATCTGCAGGTCCGGCTGGCGCGGGACGAGCAGGATCTTCTGGCGGCACAGCGCCTGCGTTACACGGTCTTTGTCGAGGAACTCGGCGGGTCGGGGGCGCTGGTCGATCATGACCGGCGGCTGGAGCGCGACGAGTTCGATCCCGTCTTCGAGCATCTGATCCTGGTCGACACCCGCCGCGACGCGGCCGCGCTGGAACATGTGGTGGGCGTCTATCGTCTGCTGACCGGCGAGCAGGCGGCGGCCTTCGGCCGGTTTTATTCGGAAGGCGAATACGATCTTGGTCCGCTCAAGCGCAGTGGGCGGCGGCTGGTCGAGTTGGGCCGGTCCTGCGTGCATCCCGATTTCCGCGGCGGCACCGCGATGTTCCACCTGTGGAACGGGCTGGCCGACTATGTGCTGGAACGCGAGATCGAGATCATGTTCGGCGTGGCCAGCTTTCACGGCACCGATGTCGAGGCGCTGAAGATGCCGCTGTCCTATCTGCATCACAACCACCTGGCGCCCGAGGCGCTTCGGGTGCGGGTGCTGCCCGAGCATTTCCAGACCATGAACCTGGTGCCCGCCGACCAGATCGACCGCCGCGCCGCGATGGTGGGGACACCCGCGCTGATCAAGGCCTATATCCGCCTTGGCGGATTCGTGGGCGAGGGCGCCTTCATCGACCGGCCCTTCAACACCACCGACGTGTGCCTGCTGATGGACACGGCGGCGATGTCGGAAAAGCACAAGGGCTTCTACACCCGCAAGTTCGAGGCGAAGGCGTGAGCGCAAGGCCCTGGACGCCCGAAGATGCGCCGGTCCCGGTCCGCATCGGGGCGGGGGGATGGCTGCGCGCGGTGCTGCGGGGCGGGCCGCTGTTCGCGATCACCTATGGCTGTCTGGCCATCCTGCTGCTGGTGCGGCTGGTGGAACGGCCGCTGTGCGGGCTGAACCGTCCGGTGACGCCCTACATCACCCAGTTCGTGTGCAAATCGGCCTATGCGATCCTTGGCATCCGGATGCGGGTGGTGGGCAGGCCGATGACCGGCAACGGGGCGGTGGTGGCCAACCATGCCTCGTGGCTGGACATCTTCACCCTGAACGCGCCGCAGCGGATCTATTTCGTGGCCAAGTCCGAGGTGTCCGGCTGGGCGGGGATCGGCTGGCTGGCGCGGGCGACGGGCACGGTCTTCATCAACCGCAAGGGGACCGAGGCCAAGAAGCAGCAGGACCTGTTCGAGGCGCGGCTCAGGGCGGGCCACCGGCTTCTGTTCTTCCCCGAGGGCACCAGCACCGACAGCCTGCGCGTGCTGCCGTTCAAGTCCACGCTTTTCGCCGCCTTCTTTGCCGACGGGCTGGCCGAGGTGCTTCAGATCCAGCCGGTCAGCGTGATCTACCGCTCTCCCGATCCGGCCGACCCTCAGTTCTACGGCTGGTGGGGGGCGATGGACTTCGCGCCGCATCTGCTGAAGCTGCTGGCGGCGCGGCGGCAGGGATCGGTCGAGATCGTGTTCCACGACCCCGTGCGGGTCGGGGATTTCCCCAACCGCAAGGCGCTGGCCGCCTATTGCGAGGCGAAGGTGCGCAGCGCCTTTCCGGCGTAGCGGGGCGGGGCGGGGCGCCGCGCCTCAGCCCAGCGGCGCGATCAGGGCCTTCAGCGCGGCCACCGCGTCGTCCTCGCGCCAGATCTCTTCGCCCAGGGCGAAGAAGTCGGTGATCGGCGCCAGCGTGGCGATGCGTTCCACCGTCAGGGCGCCTTCGGCCACAACCGGCACCTCGATCATCTCGGACCACCAGGCAAAGAGGTCATCGGGCGCGTGGCTGCCGTCGCCCAGCGGTGTGTCGCCCACCGGGCCGAAGGCGACGTAGTCGGCCCCGGCCTCGCCCGCGCCCATGCCTTCGTGGCGTGAGGCGCCGCAGAAGGCCCCCACGATCGCGTCATCGCCCAGATCCTTGCGCGCCTTGCGGATGTTGCGCGCGCCGTCGGGCAGGTGCACGCCGTCCAGCCCGTGACGTTCGACCAGCCGCAGATGGGTGTCGATCACCAGCGCCACGTCGCGCGCATGGGCCACCTCGCGCAGGGCATCGGCGGCCCGCGCGATGCGGTCTTCGTCGCGCGTGGCCAGGCTCAGCCGCAGGCAGGCGATCTCGGCCGCGTCAAGCACGGCCGCCAGCCGGTCGGGGAACAGATCCAGTTCGAAGGCGGGCGGAGTAATCAGGTAAAGCTGCGGGCGGTCGGCATTCGGCATGGCGGGGTCCTGTGGGTTTCCGCCGTGGTAGCGGGTTTTCCGGGCTTTGCAAACCTCAGCAGTTCGGCACGTTCACCGCGAGCCCGCCCAGCGAGGTTTCCTTGTACTTCTCGTGCATGTCATGGCCGGTCTGGCGCATCGTCTCGATGCAGGCGTCCAGGCTGACAAGGTGGATGCCGTCGCCGCGCAGCGCAAGGCTTGCGGCCGACACCGCCTTGATCGCGCCCAGCCCGTTGCGTTCGATGCAGGGCACCTGCACCAGCCCCTTCACCGGGTCGCAGGTCATCCCCAGGTGATGTTCCAGCGCGATTTCGGCGGCATTTTCCACCTGTTCGGGCGTTCCGCCCAGCACCGCGGCCAGCCCCGCCGCCGCCATCGCCGAGGCGCTGCCGACCTCGGCCTGGCAGCCGCATTCGGCGCCCGAGATGCTGGCGTTGTGCTTGACCAGGCCGCCCACCGCGGCGGCGGTCAGAAGGAACTCGCCGACCCGGCCGGCGGTGGCGCCGGGCACATGGTCCAGCCAGTAGCGGATGACGGCGGGCACCACGCCCGCCGCGCCGTTGGTGGGCGCGGTCACCACCTGGCCTCCTGCGGCGTTCTCTTCGTTCACCGCCATGGCATAGACGCTCATCCAGTCGTTGATCGTGTGCGGCGGGGTCAGGTTCAGCCCGCGTTCGGCCAGAAGCGCCGCGTGGATGCCGGGCGCGCGGCGGCGCACCTTCAGCCCGCCCGGAAGGATGCCCCCGGTTTCCAGCCCGCGCTGGATGCAGGCGTTCATCACCTGCCAGATCCGCGCGATCCCGGCGTCAAGTTCGGCGGCGCTGCGGAACTTCAGCTCGTTCTGGCGCTTCATCTGGGCGATGGTCAGGCCCGAGGCGGCGGCCATCCGCAGCATCTCCTCGGCGGTCTCGAACGGGTAGGGCACGCCCGCCGGGCCGCCCGTCTTGGCCCCGCCCGCCGCCGCCTGTTCCGCCGCGGTCAGCACGAAGCCGCCGCCGATCGAATAGAACGTTTCCTGCAGGATCACGTCGCCCTGGGCGTCGGTGGCCGACAGGATCATGCCGTTCGCATGGCCGGGCAGGGCGGGCCCGTAATCGAAGGCCAGATCGGTGGCCGGGTCGAAGGCCAGCGGCGGCAGGCCCGGGGGCGTCACCATCTTTTCTGCCCGGATCGCGGCCAGCGCGGCGTCGGCCTTCACCGCGTCATAGGTCGCGGGCGCGAACCCCGCGAGGCCCAGGATGGTGGCGCGGTCGGTGGCGTGACCCACGCCCGTGAAGGCAAGGCTGCCGTGCAGCGAGGCGCGCAGGCCGTGGAACTGGAACGGGCTGTCGCGCAGCATCTGAAGAAAGCGCCCCGCGGCCACCATCGGGCCCATCGTGTGGCTCGACGAGGGGCCGATGCCGACCTTGAACATATCGAAGACAGACAGGAACATGCGCGCGCTTCCCCCGGTGGTGCGGGGTGCAGAGTGCGGCGGCGGCGCCCCGAATGCGAGAGCGAAAGCGACGCTTTGGGGCGGAAAGCGCGGGGGCGGGGCCGGGGTCAGGCCGCGGTCAGGCCGGGGCCGTGAAGGGGGTGGGGCCCAGCCCCTCGGCCGCGGCGGCGTGGCGGGCGGCAGGGCGGGTTTCCAGCGCGGCGGCCAGCGCCGACAGCGCCGGGTGCGCCGCAAGGTCGAACCAGTCGTCGCCTTCGGCCGACAGCAGGCCCGCCCAGCGGATCATCACCGCCAGATACCAGCAGAGAACCGATGGCGCGGCGGGGTCCAGCCAGCCCGGGTGCGTGGCGGCCACGGTATCAAGCAGGGCGAAATGGCGCCGGATCCGGGCCGAGCCGATGTCGCGAAAGTCGTCCTGCACCCCGGGGTCGGGGCCGACATGCCGGGCGGGATGGAACAGCCGCGCAAGGTCGGGGTGCAGCGTGTTCGACGTGAAGAACAGCCAGGACAGGAACGCCCCCCGCCCCGGCGCCCCCGGCGCGGGCGCAAGGCCCGGATACCGGTCGGCCAGGCTCAGCAGGATCGCGCCGGTCTCGAAGACCGGGCCCGTGTCGGTGTCCAGCACCGGCACCAGCCCCTGCGGATTGAGCGCGCGGAAGGCCGGGGCGGCCAGCCCGCCGCCCTTCGCGTCGACAAGGCGAACCTCCCACGGGGTGCCCAGCTCCTCGAGCGTCAGACGTACGATCAGCCCGGCCGTGTCCGGCACGGTGTGAAGCCTGTCCATCCAGATACCTCCCGTTATTGGCATATGTTTGGCAAAGCTTTCGCCGCGGGTCACGCAAAATCGCCCGCGGGCGGGGCCGGGGGCGGCGCACTGCGGCGCGATTACGTCTCGCCGCCCGCGGCGACATTGCCTATAAGCGGGGCACCCAGTGAAGGAGTGCACCATGGCCGGAGAGCTTTCCCCCATCGACAAGGCGAAATTCGTGGCCGCCAAACGCGCCGTGGACTTCGTCGAAGATGGCATGAAGGTGGGGCTGGGAACCGGATCGACCGCGGCCTGGATGGTGCGCTGCCTGGGGGAACTGGTGCGCGACCACGGGCTGCGCATCTCGGGTGTGCCCACCTCGAGCCGCACGGCGGACCTGGCGCGGCAGGTGGGGATCAAGATCATCAGCCTGGACGAGGCGAAGTGGCTGGACCTGACGATCGACGGCGCCGACGAATTCGACCGCGACCTGAACCTGATCAAGGGCGGCGGCGGGGCGCTCTTGCAGGAAAAGATCGTGGCGACGGCCAGCGACCAGATGATCGTGATTGCCGACGTGGCCAAGGAAGTGGCGCAACTGGGCGCCTTTCCCCTGCCGGTCGAGGTGATCCCCTTTGGCTGGCAGACGACCAAGGCGCTGATCGAGGAGACGCTGGGCAGCATGGACGTTCTGGGCCACGGCACCACGCTGCGCATGAACGGCGACAGGCCCTTTGTCACCGACGAGGCGAACTACATCGTGGATCTGCACCTGCACCGGATCGGCAACGCGCGGCAGTTGTCGCTTGTGCTGAACCAGATCCCGGGTGTGGTGGAAAACGGGCTGTTCATCGACATCTGCGACACGGTGGTGATCGGCCACGGCGACGGCCGGGTGCAGGTGCGCGATGCCAGCAGCGGCGCGGTCGAGGAGACCCGGATCGAATTCGCGGCATCGGACAACCTGTTCGCCGACCTCGGGGAGTGACGGCGATGGCCTTCGACTGCGACCTTTTCGTGATCGGCGGCGGGTCGGGCGGCGTGCGCGCGGCGCGGATCGCCGCGTCCGACGGGGGCGCGCGGGTCCATCTGGCCGAGGAAAGCCGGATGGGCGGCACCTGCGTCATCCGCGGCTGTGTTCCCAAGAAGCTGATGGTCTTTGCCTCGTCCTATCCCGGCGCGATGGAGGAAGCGCGCGCCTATGGCTGGGACGTGACGCTGGGCGGGTTCGACTGGCTGGCCTTCCGCGGCAAGCTCGAGGCGGAACTCGACCGGCTGGAGGCCGCCTATCGCGGCGGGCTGACGCGGGCGGGGGTGACGATCCACGATGCCCGCGCGGTGGTCGAGGATGCCCATACCGTGCGGCTGGCCGACGGGCAGACGGTTACCGCCAGGCACATCCTGATCGCCACCGGCGCGCGCCCCTTCGTGCCCGCGTTTCCGGGCCACGAGCTTGCGCTGACCTCGAACGACATGTTCGCGCTGCCCGCGTTGCCAAAGCGGCTTCTGGTGGTGGGCGGCGGCTACATCGCCTGCGAATTCGCCTGCATCATGGCGGGGTTGGGGGTCGAGGTGACGCAGTATTACCGCGGCGCCCAGATCCTGCGCGGCTTCGATGACGAGGCGCGGGGCCATGTGGCCGAGGCGATGCGCGCCCGCGGCATCGCGATCCACTGCGGCACCGAGGTCACCGAGCTTGCGCGCGAGCCGGGCGGCATCCGCGCGACCGCGACGACCTGCGGCGACGCGCTCTTTGACGCGGTGCTGTACGCCACCGGGCGGGTGCCCAATTCCGCGGGCCTCGGGCTCGAGGCGCTGGGCGTGCAACTGACCCGCGCCGGCGCGGTGAAGGTGGATGGCTACAGCCAGACGGCGGTGCCCTCGATCTATGCGGTGGGCGATGTCACCGACCGGCTGAACCTGACCCCGGTGGCGATCCGCGAAGGGCATGCCTTTGCCGATACGGTCTTTGGCGGAAAGCCCACCAAGGCAGACCATCACCTTGTTCCCTCGGCGGTCTTCACGCAGCCGGAGCTGGGCTCGGTCGGCCTGACCGAAGAAGAGGCGCGCGCGCAGGAGCCGATCGAGGTCTACGCGACCGCGTTCCGCCCGATGCGCACCCAGTTCGCAGGCCAGCCGGAGAAGGTGCTGATGAAACTGATCGTGAGCCAGCAGAGCCGCCGCGTGCTGGGTTGCCATATCGTCGCACCCGAGGCGGGCGAGATGATCCAGCTTGCGGCGGTGGCGATCAGGATGGGCGCCACGAAAGACGATTTCGACCGGACGGTGGCGGTTCACCCCACCATGGCCGAGGAACTGGTGACGCTGCGCACCCCCAGCCGCAAGGCTTGAATTTCGCCCGCCAGTGCCCAGTTGGGAAGATGTGAGTGCGGCGCGGTAACAGAGGATAAAGACGTCGATGGCAGGAAGTGGTGGCGGCCCCTGGGGCGGCTCTGGCGGAGATAACCGGGACGACGAACCCCGCGGCGGGCGCCGACCTGGCGACAACGGCCTGCCGATCGGCGACATCGACGATCTGATGAAGAAGGGTCAGGACCGTCTTCGGGTGCTGATGGGCGGGCGGGGCAACGGTGGCGGCGGCCTGCCGCCGCGCGGCGCCGCCGGTGGCCCCGGGCCCAAGACCGTGGCGCTGGGCGTCGCGGGTCTTGCCGTGGCGCTCTGGGCCTTTGCCTCGATCTACACGGTCAAGCCGGAAGAACGCTCGGTCGAGCTGTTCCTGGGCCAGTTCAACCGGGTCGGGATGCCGGGCCTGAACTTCGCTCCCTGGCCGTTCGTGACCTATCAGGTCATCCCGACCTCGGGCGAACGTACGACCGATGTGGGCAGCGGGCAGGGCGGGCAGAACGATACCGGCCTGATGCTGACCAGCGATCAGAACATCGTCGCGATCCACTTCCAGGTGGTCTGGAACATCGAGGATCCGCAGAAATTCCTGTTCAACCTGGCCGACCCCACCGACACGGTGCGGGCGGTGTCGGAATCGGCGATGCGCGACATCATCGCGCGCACCGACCTGGCGCCGATCCTGAACAAGGACCGCGGCGCCATCGCCGCCGACCTGATGAAGGCGGTGCAGGACACGCTGGACAGCTACGGGTCGGGCATCCGGGTGATCCGGGTCAACTTCGACAGCGCCGACCCGCCGAAGGAAGTGATCGACAGCTTCCGCGCCGTTCAGGCCGCGCAGCAGCAGCGTGACAAGCTGGTGAACGAGGCCGAGGCCTATGCCAACAAGGCGCTGGGCGCCGCCCGCGGCCAGGCCGCGCAGGTGCAGCAGGAAGCCGAGGGCTACAAGGCGCAGGTGGTGAACCAGGCCGAGGGCGACGCGAGCCGCTTCGACTCGATCTACCAGTCCTACCTGAAGGCGCCCGAGGTCACCCGCGAACGGATGTATCTGGAAACCATGGAAGGCGTGCTGGGCGGGATCAACAAGGTCATCCTGGACGGTGCGACCGCCGGCACCGGCGCGGTGCCCTATCTGCCGTTGGATCGCCTGTTGCCGATGGCCGGGCAAGCGAAGGAGGTCGGGAAATGACAAGTCGCGCAACCTATATCCTTCCCGGGCTCGTGGTGGTGGCGGCGGTGGCGCTGTCGTCGGTGTTCATCGTGGACCCGCGCGAAAAGGTGCTGGTGCTGCAGTTCGGCCAGGTGACCCAGGTGCGCGAGAACCCGGGCATCTACGTCAAGGTCCCGCTGATCCAGGACGTGGTGCGCTATGACGGCCGCATCCTTGGCCTGCCGACCGAGCCGCTGGAAGTCACCCCGCTGGATGACCGCCGCCTGGTGGTCGATGCCTTCGCCCGGTGGCGCATCACCGACCTGGTGAAATTCCGCCAGGCCACCGGCTCCGAGGGGATCCGCTTTGCCCAGAACCGGCTGGAGCAGATCCTGAACGCGGGGATCCGGCAGGTGCTGGGTTCGGTCAATTCCGATGCGGTGCTGTCGAACGACCGGACCAACCTGATGAACCAGATCCGTGACCTGGCCCGGAAAGAGGCGGACTCGCTTGGCGTTGACGTGATCGACGTGCGCCTGACCCGGACCGACCTGCCCGACCAGAACCTGTCGGCGACCTATGACCGGATGAAGGCGGAACGCCAGCGCGAGGCCGCCCAGCAGATCGCGCTGGGCAACCAGGAGGCGCAGACCATCCGCGCCAAGGCTGACCGCGACGCGCTGGAGATCACCTCGAACGCGAAGAAGCAGGCGGAAATCGTGCGCGGCCAGGCCGATGCACTGCGCAACGCGATCTATGCCGGGGCCTATTCGAAAGACCCGGCCTTCTTCGCCTTCAGCCGTTCGCTGTCGGCCTACCAGACCGCGCTGCGAGGCAGCAACACGACCATGGTGCTCAGCCCCGGCAGCAGCTTCTTCGACTATCTCAACGACCCGGCCGGCCGACCGGCGGCGGCCGGTGCCCCGGTCGGCGGCGCGCCTGCGCCCGCCGCGCCTGCCACCCCGTGATCTGGCTGGTCTTCGCGCTGGGGGCGGTCTGCACGATCGAGGGGCTGGTGATGGCACTGGCCCTCTCGGCGGATCGAGGAGGTGCTGGCCTTTCTGGCCCGCCTTCCGGTCGAAACGCGCCGGGGCATGGGCCTGGCAACGCTCGCGCTTGGCGTCGCGCTGATCTGGCTTGCCCGGCTGGCTGGGCTCTGAAACACTCCGGGCTGGTGTGACGGGCTCTCACATCCCTTTGAATGCGGGAGAGCGGGATTGAGTTGCGCGTACCTTCCGCTATCTCACGTTCTAGGCCGACACGCACGGGGGGTTCCGGCCATCCCGTCCTCGAACGAAAGGAGTTCAGCGTGCTGATGAAATCCCTGGAGCCAACCGCGCGGGCGGCCCTGCCGCTGCGGGCAGTGCTGGCGGTGGCAATGGGTCTGGCGCTGGCGATCGCGCAGCCCATCGTCGCCACGGCCAAGGGCGCCCCCGACGGCTTTGCCGATCTGGTGTCCAAGGTCAGCCCCGCGGTGGTCGACATCACCACCATGTCGACCGTAGCCGCTTCGACCGACGGCGGGCCTTCGGTGCCGCCCGGCTCGCCCTTCGAGCAGTTCTTCCACAACTTCATGGACCAGCAGGGTCAGGGCAACGGCGACCAGGGCAACGGCCAGGACCAGGGTCAGGGCCCGGGCAACGGCCCCGGCGCCGCGCAGCGCAGCGAGGCGCTGGGCTCCGGCTTCGTGATTTCGCCCGATGGCTATATCGTCACCAACAACCACGTCATCGACGGGGCCGACGACATCCAGATCGAATTCTTCAACGGCGACAAGAAGAAGGCCAAGGTGGTGGGCGTCGACAAGGCGACTGACATCGCGCTGCTGAAGATCACCGCCGACAAGCCGCTGCCCTATGTGCCGTTTGGCGACTCGGACAAGATGCGGGTCGGCGACTGGGTTCTGGCGATGGGCAATCCGCTGGGCCAGGGCTTCTCTGTCTCGGCCGGGATCATCTCGGCCCGCGGCCGGACGCTCGAGGGCAGCTTCGACGACTTCTTCCAGACCGACGCCGCGATCAACCGCGGCAACTCGGGCGGGCCGCTCTTCGACATGGATGGCGCGGTGATCGGCGTGAACACCGCGATCCTGTCGCCCAACGGCGGCTCGATCGGGATCGGCTTCTCGATGGCGTCGAATGTCGTCTCGAAGGTGGTCGACCAACTGCGCCAGTACGGCGAGACCCGCCGCGGCTGGCTGGGCGTGCGCATCCAGGACGTGACGCCCGACATGGCCGATGCGCTGGGCCTGCCCAAGGCCGCGGGGGCGATGATCACCGACGTGCCGAAGGGGCCGGGCGCCGATGCCGGGCTGAAATCGGGCGACATCATCACCAGCTTCGACGGGAACGACGTGCCCGACACCCGCGAACTTGTCCGCCAGGTGGCTAATACCGAGGTGGGCAAGAAGGTGGATGTGGTCGTGCTGCGGGATGGCAAGCCGATGACCCTCGCGGTCACGCTCGGCCGCCGCGAAACCGCGGAATCCGCTGCCGCCGCCCCGTCCGACCAGAAGCCCGCCCAACCGGCCAAGCCCGAGGTTGCGCAGGTTCTCGGCCTGAAGCTGACCCCCCTGACGCGCGTGCTGCGCGACAAGATGGGGCTGGCCGCGGGAACCAACGGCGTGGTCATCACCGATGTCGACCAGACCAGCGAGGCCTTCACGAAGGGCCTGCGTGGCGGCGATCTGATCACCGAGGTCGGTCAGCAGAAGGTGACCACGATCGGCGACGTTCAGGACCGCATCCAGGAGGCAAAGGACGCAGGCCGCAAGTCGGTGCTGCTGCTGATCCGCCGCGACGGCGAACCGCGTTTCGTCGCGCTGTCGGTCAACTGACCCCCGCGGGGCGCCCGACCCGGCGCCCCGCCCACCCGCCCCGCTTGCGGCAGCCGCCCGACCTGATAAAGCAGGGGCCACGGATGGGTGGCCGAGCGGTTTAAGGCTCCAGTCTTGAAAACTGGCGTGGGGGCAACCCCACCGTGGGTTCGAATCCCACCCCATCCGCCACTTGCCCCCGCGAAAGCGTTCTCCCCATCCGGCTGCGGCC
This sequence comes from Pseudomonadota bacterium, assembly GCA_021845805.1. Classification (GTDB taxonomy): domain Bacteria; phylum Pseudomonadota; class Alphaproteobacteria; order Rhodobacterales; family Rhodobacteraceae; genus Solirhodobacter. The sequence goes on from JAJZVD010000023.1 coordinate 43,737, forward strand.
GGATTTTTCCGTTGTTTTCGAGGGTTATGCGGGCGGGGCTGAGCACTGGCTCCTGTGCCGAGATGCCCGGAAGTGGTCTCTCAAGGCCGATTTTCTCTGGACCTAATGACTGCGCCGTTTCGGTAAACAGCTTGTAAGCATCTGTCCACAATTGATTTTACTTGGCACCAGCGCGGACTCCGATCCCGGTTCCCTTCGTTTCCGGTCGCCCCTCACGTCGAACTTTTCCAGTCTCGCCGTTACGATGCATCGGCATATGTCGCTGTGAAGATCGTTTCGGATAGCCATTTCTTGAACGACGGGTTGTCGGAGAACTGCTTGAACAACTCCGTGTGGTCCGAGAGCAGTTCGATTACTGCGCGTTCAAGCGCCTTGTCGTGCTCGATCCGGGCGTTCTGCTTGTCCGAGTTTTTCATGGCGTTCTGATAAGCCCTGTCTGCCGAGACTTTCTCGGGAAGCTCCTGTGCAATCACCTTCCCGATCTTGTCCTTGTCCTTCCAATCGATGTTGCCGAACATATCATTGAAGACCTTAAGAATATTGCTCAGGAGATCGAGCTCGGGTTCGGGCCGGCCGCCGCCTCCCGTGGTCGGCACGGGCTCTATTTCTGCGTCTGCGTCGGGCAACACGATGGCCATGGTTGCCTGAGCTTCGACCCGATAGCTGTCCATATCGATTGCATCGAGAATACCCTTTGACAGGTCCGGCTCCTCGGGGGCAGGCAGCTTCGGCGTCAGGAAATTCAGGAAGATCGACAGCTTTTCCCAGTCCGCATTGCTGTACGGAAGGATCGCAGCCAGGAAGCCGTAGGTCCTGGTGAACGCCTTCGCCTTGCCTTTGAAGTCGACCTGTCCGTCCTCGTCGAGGTCTGTCTTGTACACGGCCACGCAAGCGTCGAGGATTGGGTCTAGCTTGTCCCGGTCCGCGCCGCCGAGGTAGAGCGCCACCAAATCCTCCACTTGCTCCCAGGAATAAACCTGGTAGCCGTCCAATGCGGTCTTCAGGTCGTGCAGCTTGTTGGGGTCGGTTTCTTCGCTGAGGATCGTAGTGCGGTAATACGGCTCAAATGACGCCTTGATCACCTCGAAGTCGTTCATGAAGTCGAGAACGAAGGTGTCGTGCTTCTGTGGATGCGCTCGGTTCAACCGAGACAGGGTCTGCACCGCTTTCACCCCGGACAGCGTCTTGTCCACGTACATGGTGTGCAGCAGCGGCTCGTCGTAGCCCGTCTGGAACTTGTCCGCGACGATCAGGAAGCGATACGGATCCTTCTGGATCAGTTCCTCGATCTGGCTGCTCGGAAAACCGTTCAGTGTCGCCTCGGTGACCTTGTGGCCTCCATACTCATGCTCGCCCGAAACGGCGACTATGGCTTGGTGCGGGCTCTTACGCTCCTTCAGATACGCCTGAAAGGCATGGAAGTACTGGATCGCGCGCTGAATCCCGTTGGTAATGACCATCGCACGGGCTGCTCCACCGATCTTCCGGTGCGCCATGACCTGATCGTGGAAGTGATCGACCATGATCTCGGCCTTCTTGCGGATCGCATGGTCGTGGGATTCGACATACTTGCGCAGCTTCTTCTGCGCCCGTTTGGTATCGAACCTTGGATCATCCTCGACCGTCTTCATTAGCCGATAGAAGCTGTCGACCGGCGTATAGTGCTTGAGCACATCGAGGATGAAACCCTCCTCGATGGCCTGCTTCATCGAATAATTGTGGAAGGGAACGTGCCTGACTTTCCCGCCCTCGGGGACCGCCGTGCCGAAAATCTCCAGCGTCTTGTTCTTGGGCGTGGCGGTGAAGGCGAAATAGCTCGCGTTCGGCAGAACCTTCCGCGCCTCCATCAACCGGTTGATCGTGTCCTCAACGGTTTCGTCGTCCTCCTCGGCACCATTCGCGGCAAGCGCGATGTTCATCTTGGCTGACGTCCGGCCACCTTGGCTGGAATGCGCCTCGTCGATGATGATGGCGAAGGTTCGCCCACGATGGCTGTCCCCGATCTCGTCGAGGATAAACGGGAACTTCTGCACCGTGGTGATGATGATCTTCTTGCCCTGCTGCAAGAACGTCCGAAGCTGCTGCGATCCCTCGGTGACCGCGCCGACGATGGAGGACACCTGCGCGAACTGCTTAATCGTGTCGCGGATCTGTTTGTCGAGATTACGCCTGTCGGTGACAACGATGACGGTGTTGAAGGTCGGCGTGCCGCCAGTCTCCAGCCCGATCAGCTGGTGGGAGAGCCACGCAATCGAGTTGCTCTTGCCCGAACCGGCCGAGTGCTGGATCAAATAGCGCTTGCCCGCCCCCTTGGCTTCGGCGTCGGTAAGCAGCTTGCGCACCACGTCCAGCTGATGGAAGCGCGGGAAGACCTGCTTGGGCGGCTTCTTCTTGCCGCGCTCGTCGACCTCCTCGACAACCTGGGCGTAGTTTTCCAGAATGTCGGTGAGGTTCCGCTTCGTCAGGTACTCCTTCCAGAGGTAATCGGTCTTCAGGCCATGCGGGTTCGGCGGGTTGCCTGCGCCGTCATTCCAGCCCTTGTTGAAGGGCAAGAACCAGGATGCCTTGCCCTTCAGGTGGCTGCACATCCGTACCTCGTGGTCGTCCACGGCGAAGTGGACGACGCAACGGCTTAACTGAAACAGCAGCTCCTTGGGGTCGCGGTCGCGCTTGTACTGCTCGATGGCATCCTCGACCGTCTGCTTGGTCAGGCTGTTCTTCAACTCGAAGGTGGCGACGGGCAAGCCGTTGATGAACAGCGCCACGTCAAGCGACAGCTTGGTCGCATCCTTGGAATAATGAAGCTGCCGGGTGACGCTGAAGATGTTGGCGGCGAACAACTCCTCGGCCTTCGCGTTGCCGGGGGTCGGCGTCCCGAAAAACAGCTCGACCGAGCCGGGGCCATGCTTCACCCCATTTCGCAACACTTCGATAACACCGCGCTTGGCGATCTCGCCTTGCAGCCGATGAAGGAACTGCAGCCGCTTCGGGCCGTCTTCCCCGATGCCGAGGGCATCGACAGCCTCCGGTTGCGTGGCGTTCAGGAAGGCGAACAGCTTGACCAGGTCGATGGCGTGGTCCCGGTCGAAATCCTTGGAGTCGCCAGCGACGTAACCCGCCTCATCGATCAGCGAGCGGACGATTAGGGCTTCGAGGCCTTTTTCGCTGGTGTCAGTTGTCGGCATCGGCCCCCTCCATCACCTCGGCGTCGTCGCCCTCCAGATCCTCCTCCAGCGCGTCGTCTTCGTCGGCCGTTGACTCATCCGAGGGTGACACGATCTCGATGTGCCGAACATCGAGTTTACCGGTGACAACATCGGCGATCAGGCGCTCGCGGTATTCCTCAATCAAGCGAATTTCTGCATGGACTTTTTCGGCAGCTTGATTCAGTTCATCAAGGTCTTCGTCGATCTTATTTGCGATCTCGCCCTGCTCGTTAGCGTCTGCAACAGGAACGAATATTGCGCCGAGGGCGGGCTTGGTGATGTGCACCAGCCCAATGATGCCATGAGCATTGTCTTCGACATGCTTCGTTACGGCCCGCAAGAGGTAATAGAAGTACTTGCGGTGGAAATCATAACCTTCGAGTTTGAAAATGTGCTGATTCAGATAAGCCGGAAAATCGCGCGTCCATTCAAAGGATCCGAATGAGGTTCCCCGGTTTCCAGACCAGGCGAACACTAGGTCACCGGTCTGAATAAGCATGTTTTCCGGAAGGTCGGTCCTGTCAGTGTAGTTGAAGTGATCGCCGCCATTTAGATTCTCGATCCGGATGATGGGAACGCCCTCATCTTTCCAGTCAGCCGGCTTGAATGCGATGCCATTCGAAAATTTGGTGAGATACTTGAGACGCTTGACTTCCCAATGTGCCGGAACCTCGGGCATCCAGTCGATACCGGTGGGCTTAATCGGGGCGTCCGGGTTCACGCCGCGCGTGACGGCCCGAATGATGATCGCCTGCTTCTGCTCGTTCAACAGACCGATCAGCCGCCGCTTGTTGCGGATCAGACGAGCCGTCAAACGGCCATGAGAATCAAGGACATCGGCAATGCGAGTCTGTTCCTCGGTCGGAGGAAAAGCAGATGGCATCTGCTTGAACTCGTCCCAATAGAGTCGGTTGCGGTCTGACACGATGCCCCGCGAGAATTTGTTCACTTCGCGCATGTAGGCAGGCGTGCGGAAAAGATAGGAGTAGTAGCGCGGATCAACCTCGCTGAACGGTCGGGCAACGACATAGGCCGGGCTGATGAGGCCGTCCACCGGGGCGACACCCACTGCGCCCTGCCACATCCGCATCATGTTGTAGGCGATATCGCCCTTCGCCGCGCGCTTATATTTGCTGCGATCGGTCATCTGCTGCTTGCGCGCGCCGTTTTCCATGTCTCGAACGCGGACGCCCGTGCGCAGTGAAACCTCCAGGATCGGCAGTTTCTCAAAGCCAGTCTCAACACGCTCGGCGAACAAGCGGCCGTTGCGACGCACATCCCAATGCTCCGGGACCTCACCAAGCCAAGGCAGACCGCTGTCGCGATACCGAGGGAAGCGGACCGGTTCGTTTCGGCGTTTCACAGCTTCGACGGGAGGCTTGGCATCCGCGGACTTGGTTTCTGCAATCATGGGCTGCTCAAATAGGGATGGCTGGGGGTCGCTGGGCGGTGCCGGGTCGGCATCGACATGAGACGGCCGCCGAGGGGGCCAGCCGGGGATCTCGGCATTGGGCGCGGCCTGGACTGCCTCGATGGGCTGGCCGAACAGAAGAAACTCGGTGATCGCCAGCGGCTCGATGAACCGCAAGCTTTCCGCCTCGTCGCCCTTCAGCTGCTCGCGCAGCTCCATCAGCAGCCGCCCGAGCACGTTCATGCCGACGAGCGTGCCATCGTCGGAATCCTTCGCACCCCAGAAATCGTCCTTGCTGGATTGCTCGACGATTGGGCGCTCCCCCGTTGCCAACAGCAGCCTGCCGAACTCGCGCCAGTTCTGCGCCAGCTTCACACGCAGGCACCACCGCATGATCTTGACCCGCACAAAGTCCCAATCCTGCCGGGACACCCGCCGGTAAGGCTTGCTGCGCATTTTGGCCGTCATCGGGCTGTTCTCGCCGATGATGAGTTGCTGCACTTCGGGCATGTGTGGAAAGCGGCAGGCCTGGTACAGCGCTTCCGACGTACGAATCCGAGCCCCGTTCACCCTTAGCGGGAACCCGGGGGCCATGTTCGACAGACCACCGAACCGTTCATTCGTCTTCAGGAAGACGACACTGGTCTCCCGAACATAGACCCGGGTCTGGTTGCTCTGGCGAGAGTCAGAAGTCGAAGTCATCAAGGTTGACCTCTCGTTCATAGGTTCTGCGTTGCAGCAGGGGGTACCATCTGCTGAACGGGTGATTATGGTGTGCATTTGGATCGCCCCACCACAGCGCCAAGGGAGCGTTGTTGGGGCAGTTTCGGTAAGTCACGATTGTCGACCCAAATCCCACGCCAAAGCTGCTGAAGCCTAAGGGTCGCATAATCTGGCTGGGGTTTTGACAGAGCCCCCTAATCCTGACCCCAGCGCGAAGGAACTCGCGCTCGAGGAGCTGCCGCCCTTCTTCAGAGGAGAAGATCTCGATTTTAGGCTTGCCGCCTGGCTGACGAGGCTCTAGTGGGAAGCGCCCTTGTTGCTCCAAATAGGCTGCCACAGCAGGATCGTCTGGTACCGTTGCGGGCCATAGAACTTCTGACACGTTACGGGAGGATTTTCGATTTTCGATTCGAGCAGCAGCCCAAACATGAAGTTCGATTTCTTTTCCAGCTGCTGCGGCGACTTCCTTAAGGCTTTTCGTGCACTGCCATTCGCCAAGTGTATGGGTGGCGATCACCAATATGTGCAGAACAGCCTTTGCTGGCGCGGCATCCCTGATCCATGCAGTCAAATCACTCTTCACACGCCCGCCTGTGAAGATCACGTCGTCAAGATAGATGTATGCTCCACCAGCAGCGCCGCACGCATCAAGATCCAGGCCACATTTCTCCAACAAGGACTCCCCAAAAAGTCCCCTTATATGGGTCTGGCTTTGACCGTTTTGCTGTATGTCTAGCAGATGTGCGCGCGACCAGAATCTTGCTGCATTCTCACCAGTCATTTCCTTGTGAATAATCTGCTCAGAAAAGAAGCCCTTGATCCATTCCTGTGAGAGGTAGGTTTGCTTTAGGACATGGTTCAATTCACGGAGGATCGGCAGCTGAACACCCGCGTCAAACTGGTTGATCCAACGATTGACATGCGCCGGCGTCGGCGCAGGCAGATCACCTTCGCGGTAGTCGGCGGTTGTCGTTGCTATCGATGCAAGCAGGTCATCCCGTTCTGCCATTTATTGAAACTCCGCGCTGGCAACTGTTTCAAGATTCAATTTAGAGCCCCTTAGAATAGATCTTGATCTTCTGCGCCAGCAGCTTGCGGCGTTAAGGGGTGACGGGATTGCGTTGGATGGCCACACTCAGTTTCCTCCCGTTAGCACGTCTTCAAGCAGGCCCTCGGTTTCCTGCTCCAGCGCGCGGATGTCGGCCTCGATCTCTTGGAGCGTTCTCAGCGGCTGCGGCTTGTAGAAGTGCCGCGTGAAGCTGATCTCGTAGCCAATCACCGTCTTTGAGGCATCGATCCATGCATCGGGCGCATGCGGCAGCACCTCGCGCCGGACGAAGGCTTCGATGCCGCCGTCCTCAAGGAACGGCACCTGCTCGGTGTCCCGCAGGTCCGGATCCGGCTCGTATTCCACGACAGCCTGCTTGCCGTCGATGGTGGTGCAATAGCTGCCGTGAAGCGCGTGGTGGTCGACTTCAGTGCCTGCTTTCGGCTTCGTGACCTTTCGGATGACTGGCGCCGCCTCGGCCGCCTTCACGCCCAGCGCCGACATCAGCAGCTTCTGCCGCTTGGCGGTCATCCGGATACCAAGCTCGGCGGCCGCCGCCTCGACCTGCGCGACGAGGCGGTTGAAGTCGAGATGCGGTCCGGCACCCGTATGCGAGGCGACGGCCTCGACGGCGCGCGCCAGATCGCCCTCGCCCACATCGGCGCAGGAGTTGCGGAAGCGGCGCATTGCGACATCCGACAGCTCGACCTTCAGGCGCAACGGGCGCTCGATGGTGACCTTCCAATAGCCGAAGGCCGCGTTGGGGAAGATCTTCGACGTCTCGTCCTCGCGGCCCTGCATGAACGCATCGGTGATCCGTCGAAGATCGTCGGGCCCCAATTCGCAATTCTTCTTGCCGAGGTTCTTGCGGAGCGGCCTGAACCAGGAAGTGGCGTCGATTAGCTGGACCCTGCCGCGGCGGTGGTCTGCCTTGCGGTTGCTGAGCACCCAGATGTAGGTCGCGATCCCTGTATTGTAGAAAATGTTCAGCGGCAGGGCGATAATGGCTTCAAGCCAGTCATTCTCGATCACCCAGCGCCGGACGTTGCTCTCGCCCGACCCGGCGTCGCCGGTAAACAGTGAAGATCCGTTGTGAACCTCGGCAATGCGGCTGCCGAGTGGCGAGGCCGTCTTCATCTTGTTTAGCATGTTGGCCAGAAACACCATCTGGCCGTCACTCGACCGGGTGATCAGGCTGAATTCCGGGTCGCCGCCGTGTTCGATCAGGAAGCGAGGATCGCGAATGTCCTTCTTCCCGCCCATGCGTTCGAGATCGGTTTTCCAGGATTTGCCATAAGGGGGGTTCGACAGCATGAAGTCGAACTCGTGGGAGGGGAATGCGTCCGACGAGAGCGTGGAGCCGAATTTCATGTTCTCGGCTTCGAGCCCTTCGCCCTTCAGGATCAGGTCAGCCTTGCTGATTGCGAAGGTCTCAGGGTTGACCTCCTGCCCATACAGATGGACCGAGACCTCCCTGCCGTGTTCGATCGCGAGCCTGGTAAAGGTCTCTTCCGCCACGGTCAGCATGCCGCCGGTGCCGCATGCCCCGTCATATACGAGGTATGTGCCCGACTGGATGTCGTCGGCGATCGGCATGAAAATGAGATGTGACATGAGTTCCACCACATCGCGCGGTGTGAAGTGCTCGCCAGCTTCCTCGTTGTTCTCTTCGTTGAAGCGCCGGATCAGCTCCTCGAAGATCGTGCCCATGGAGTGGTTGTCGAGGCCCGGCAGCCGAACGGTGTCATCGGCATGCAGTACCGGCTTCGGGCTTAGGTTGACCGATGGGTCGAGGAATTTCTCGATCAGGAAACCGAGCGCGTCGGCTTCGACTAAGGTCGGAATCTGATTGCGGAA
>JAJZVD010000090.1 GCA_021845805.1 Pseudomonadota bacterium
CGCAGTGCAGAAGGTGACATGGGCCGACGACAGCCGGTTCCGCTCGGCCAGGTTCACCAGCCCCTGCACCAGCGCCGCGCGGCCCGCCTCGTCTTCCCCCGGGGCACAGAGGAACCGCCGCCCGGTCGCGGGCGTGAAGGGCACCGCCACCTGCAACTTGGGGTAATAGCGCCCGCCCGCCTGTTCATAGGCATGCGCCCAGTTGAAATCGAAGATGTATTCGCCCTGGCTGTGCCTCTTGAGGTAAAGGGGCGCCACCGCGATCGTGCGCCCGTCGCGCCGCGCCACCATCGGCCGGGGGGTCCAGCCGGTGCCGGTGCCGACCGAGCCCGAGCGTTCCAGCGCCGTCAGGAAGCGATGCGTGGTGAACGGGTCTTCGGGCCGACCGCCGTCGGGGTTGGCGCAGGCGTCCCAGTCCTCTGCCGTCAGGTCCGAGACCCGGTTCAGAACGGCGATCTCGATCGTGTCGGTCATCCTCGGTCCCCGCGGCGGCCCCCCTGACGTGGGCCGCCGCCGCCCCCGGTCAAGAGGGGATCGCCGCCGCGTAGCGTTCGAAGGTGATGTTTTCCGCCAGCTTGCGCGCCGCCGCCTCTGCCTCGGGGCTGCGGATCGTCCAGCACAGGATACGACCGCCCGCGGCGCGGATCTCGGCCACCCGCGGATTCGCCAGATCGTTGGCCTCGTGGCTGATGAAGCAGGCGCCGACCCGGTCGTAATCCGGAATGCCCCGCAGCCGCGCGCGCTCGGGCTCGGCGATGTCGGGCCAGTCCTTCGCCGGATAGCTGCAGGTCGTCAGCCCGCGCGGCACCTGCGGCGCCAGCCGCGCCATCGCCGCCATCGAATGCGGGTTGAACGACATCACCGCCACCGGCCCGGCATAGTCCTTCAGCGCCGTGGCCACCTGTTCTTCCAGCGCGCCCACGTTCGGCCCCGAGGCGCCGTCCTGATCCTTGATCTCGACCAGAAGCGGCACCTGCCCGGCCACGATCCGCAGGATCTCGGCAAAGGTCGGGATGCCCTCGCCGCCGTCGGTCAGGGTCAGCGCCTGCAATTCGGCCGCGGGGCGCGCCCTGATCGGGCCCTTGGCCCCGGTCAGGCGGTCCAGCGTGTCGTCATGAAAGACCATCGCCACCCCGTCGGAGGACGGCTGGATGTCGATCTCGATCCCGTAGCCGGCGGCGATGGCCGCGCGCACCGCGGCGCGCGAGTTCTCGATCCGGCCCGCGGCGCGGTCGTGATAACCGCGATGCGCGATGGGGGTGCGCAGGAAGGCGTCAGGCAGCACGGGCATCAGCGGACCTCGAAAATCGCTTCGATCTCGACCGCGACGCCCAGCGGCAGCGACGCGGCGGAGACGGCGGAACGGGCGTGCCGCCCGGCCTCGCCCAACGCCGCCACCAGGAAATCCGAGGCGCCGTTGATGACCTTCGGCTGGTCGATGAAATCGGGGGTGGAATTGACAAAGCCGGTCAGCTTCACCACCCGCACCAGACGGTCCAGATCGCCCTCGCAGGCCTTGCGCAACTGCGCCAGCAGGCTGATCGCGCAGCGCTTCGCGGCCTCGGCGCCCGCCGCCACGTCCATGTCGGCACCCAGCCTGCCCTTGATCAGCCCGTCCGGGCCCTGGCTGATCTGGCCCGAGACATGCACCAGATCGCCGACCCGCACGAAGGGCACATAATTGGCCGCAGGCGCCGGCGCATCGGGCAGCGTCACCCCCAGCCCGGCCAGCCGCGCTTCGATCTCTCCGCTCATCGATCCCTCCTTGGAAGCTGGGCCGAAGCTATCCGCCCCCGCAGTCCGGGGAAACCCCCGATCCACCCGTGGCCGCCCCGCAGGCCCGGCCCCCTGCACAGAATCACCGAGGGATCGGCATCGGCCGCCGATGCTGCGGGGCGGCATCTTCGGGGGCCAATGTGTTGCAAGAAAAACTCCCCCGCCCGCAGATGCGCGGTCCAGCCCGGCACCACGGGGGGACATTCGCCGGTTGCAGGTTGTCATGCTCCGGCCCCGCGCCTATGTGATGGCGTGGCGTTCCGGGCGCCCCCGTCCCGGCACATGCGAATTGCGGACAGTGCAGTTGATGACCTCAAGGCTTTTCTCTCCCGCCGCCGGGCGGCGCCTGCTTCCTGCGGCCCTGCTGGCCGCCGCGGCCCTGTCGGCCTGTGCGCCCTCGAAGGGGCCGGGGGTCATCAACGACCCCTATGAAAAGCAGAACCGCGAGAACCACGCGGTGAACGTCGCGCTTGATACCCACCTCATCAAGCCTGCCTCGCAGGCCTATGGCCATGTTCTGCCCGACCCGGTCCGCACCGGGGTCAGCAATTTCGCAGGCAACCTCAGCCTGCCCAGCTATGTGATGAACGACCTGCTGCAGGCCAAGGTGGGCGACGCCGCGCAGAACACGCTGCGCTTTGCCTTCAACACCGTCTTCGGGCTGGGCGGCATCTTCGACCCCGCCGGGGCGCTGGGGCTGCATGCGAAGTCGACCGATTTCGGCGCCACGCTGGCCACCTGGGGCGTGCGCGAGGGCGCCTATCTCGAGGTTGTCGTGCTTGGCCCCACCACCGAACGCGATCTTGCGGGGACGGTGGTGGATGCCGTGACCAACCCGGTCATGTTCCTGCTGCCGAATGTGCCGCGCGGCTATCCGATCGGCGTCAAGGTCGGCTCGGCGCTGGGCAACCGCTACAAGTATAACGATCTCGTGGATTCCGTGCTGCACGACAGCGCCGACAGTTACGCGCAAGGCAGACTGATCTATCTGGAGAAGCGGCATTACGAGCTTGGCCAGAAGCCGCCCGCCGCGAACGATCCCTACGAGGACCCCTATGCGAACTGACCCCTTCCGCCGTGGCATCCTGACCGCCGCAGTGTCCGGCCTTGCGCTGGCCGCGATCCCCTTCCGCGCCTCGGCGCTGGACCTGGCCACGGCCCGCGCCCTGATCGACCAGCTGGTGGCCGAAGTGAACCGGATCATCAATTCCGGCGAAACCGAAACCCAGATGTTCGCCGATTTCGAGAAGGTCTTCGCCAAATACGCCGACGTGCCGATCATCGCCCGCAGCGCGCTGGGTGTGGCGGCGCGGCAGGCATCGCCCCAGCAGATGACCGCCTTCACCAAGGCCTTCCAGGGCTATCTGTCGCGCAAGTACGGCCGCCGGTTCCGCGAATTCATCGGCGGCAAGATCGAGGTGACCGACGCGCATCCGCTGAACGAGAACTACGAGGTCGTCTCGACCGCCACCCTGCGCGGCGAGGCGCCCTTCGACCTGCGCTGGTGGGTGTCGTCGAAGAGCGGGCGCGACCTGTTCTACAACATCGTCATCGAGGGCGTGAACATGCTGGCCACCGAGCGGACAGAGATCGGCGCCATGCTCGACCAGAACAACGGCAACATCGACGCGCTGATCAAGCAGTTGGAGACCTCGGGCTGAGGCCCGCGCCGCGCCCCCTGAAATATCGGAAGGCCGCCCGACCGGGCGGCCTTTTGCGTTGCTGGGGGGCGGACGCCGCCGCCCCCGTCAGTTCCGCCCGGTCAGCGAGCCGATCAGGCCCTGGATGATCCGGTCGGCCAGAGTGTGGGCGGCACCGTCTTCCACCGGGGCGCCATTGCCCTGCGCGACCGGGGTCGTTCCGGGGTCGGGCACGATCATCGGCAGCGGCCGGGGCGGCAGGCCCTGGTCGATGCGCACCATCGTCTCGCGCCAGATGTCGGCGGGCAGGCCCCCGCCGGTCACCCCGGTCAGCGGCGTGTTGTCGTCGTTTCCAAGCCAGACGCCCACCACATAGTCGGCGGTGAAGCCCACGAACCAGGCGTCGCGCGCCTCCTGGGTGGTGCCGGTCTTGCCCGCGGCCTGCCGGTCCGGCAGCTTCGCGCGCACCCCGGTGCCGCTCTCGATCACCTGGCTCATCATGTACATCAGCTCGCCCGCCGAATACTGCGAGATCACCCGCTGGCCCATCCCGCCGTCCTGGGTGGCCAGCGGCTGCTTGTCGCCGTTCAGCGTCAGCTTGACCAGCCCGTAGGGTTTGACCGAGGTGCCGCCGTTCAGGATGCCCGCATAGGCGCCTGTCATGTCCAGCAGGGTGACTTCAGACACCCCCAACGCCACGGCCGGGCCGGTGGCCAGATCGCTCTTGATCCCGAAGGCGGTGGCGATCTGGCGCACCTTGTCGCGCCCGACCGCCTCGGAAATCCGCACCGCCGCCGTGTTGAGAGACAGTTTCAGCGCCGTGGTCAGCGTCACGGTGCCCTTGTAGTCCTTCTCGAAATCCTTGGGCGACCAGGGGCCCGAGCCGGGGACGTTGATGGTCAGCGGCGCGTCCTCGACCGTGTCGGTTGGCTTCATCCCCGCCTCCAGCGCCGCCGCGTAGACGAAGGGCTTGAAGGAAGAGCCGGTCTGCCGCAGCGCCTGGGTCGCCCGGTTGAAGGCGCCCGATACCTGGCTTGTACGCCCGCCCACCATGCCGCGCACCGCACCGTCGGGCGACATCACCACGATGGCGGCCTGCACCTTCGAGCCGGGCTTCAGCTTGGTCTCGAACACGTCGCGCATCGCCCCCTCCGCCGCCATCTGGATCCGCTGGTCCAGCGTGGTAGCGATCGTGACATCCTCGGTCGTGTCGGTGGTCAGGAAGCTGGGCGCGCTGTCCATCACCCAGTCGGCGAAATAGCCGCCGGCCTTCTGCGCCGCCGTCTTCGACAGTTCTGCCGGGTGGTCATGCGCGTCCTGCGCCTGGGCCGGGGTCAGGTAGCCCTGTTCCTGCATCAGGTCGATGATGACATTCGCCCGTTCCTGCGCCCGCGCCAGGTTGTTGGTGGGCGCGTAATAGCTGGGCGCCTTCAGCAGCCCCGCCAGCATCGCCCCTTCGGCCGGGGTCACGTCGCTGGCGTGCTTGTCGAAGTACCGTTCCGCCGCCGCCTCGAAGCCGCGCGTGCCCGCGCCCAGGTAGGCGCGGTTCAGGTAGACCGTCAGGATCTCGTTCTTGGTGTACTTGGCTTCCATCGCCAGCGCATAGGGCACCTCGCGGATCTTCCGCCACAGCGACTCCTGGCGGCAATCGGCCTCGTAGGCGGCCTCGGTCTTCCAGACCTTGTTGTCATAGGGCACGCCAAGGCACAGAAGCTTTGCCACCTGCTGGGTGATCGTCGAGCCGCCATTGCCCTGGAAGGGCGGCCGCCCGGCCCGCATGTTGATCAGCATCGCGCCGATGATCCCGCGCGGGCTGACCCCGAAGTGGTGATAGAACCGGCGGTCCTCGGTGGCGATGATCGCGTTCTTGAGGTTGGGCGAGACCGTGCTGGCCGTCACCGCGCCGCCGAAGGTTTCCCCCCGCCAGGCAAAGGGCGTGCCGTTGTCGTCCAGCAGCGTGACCGAGCCGCGGGTGCGCGCGTCCAGCAGGTCCTTCACCGGCGGCAGCGTCGAATAGTAGTAGACCGCTGCAATCGCCACCACGATCGCCACCATCGCCGTCAGCCGCCAGCCGATCGCCCAGACCAGCCGCAGAAGCCGCCGCAGAAGACCGCCGAAGAACCGGCCCAGAAGGCCACCGCCACCGCCCCGCGCGGGCCGTGCCCTGCGCCGACCGCCGCCGCCGTTGGCGGCGCGCTTCGGCGGTTTCGCGCCACCCCGCCCGTTGCCCTGCCCCGCAGGCGCGCCATAGCGCCTGTCCGCCCGCAAGGGTGGCTGTTTCCTGCCGCTGCCGCTCATCCTGCTCCGCCTGATACCCCGGCTTGGCCGCCTGCGCCGCCTGCCTGTTTTGCGGCGACAATACCCCGCCCCCGACCAAATGTGGAGCAGGAACGGGGAACGATTCGCTTACCATGCAGCACAAAATTTCAGCACGGCCACCGGTTTGTGCAGAAAATGTGCATTGCTTTCCGCCGCGGCCGTGCGGAAAACCGCCGGTTTCTTGTGTGCCACCCTGCAAACACCGCTTTCTGCGCGTGGGCGCCGCTTCGGGCCACCTGCCAACCGGAAGGGTAACGACGTGAAACTCATCATCGCAGCAATCAAGCCGTTCAAGCTCGAGGAGGTCCGCGAAGCTCTGACCTCCATCGGCGTGCGCGGCATGATGGTGACCGAGATCAAGGGCTTCGGCTCGCAGTCCGGGCACACCGAAATCTACCGCGGCGCGGAATACGCCGTGAACTTCGTCCCGAAGGTCAAACTCGAGATCGTGGTCAGCGACGGGCTGGTCGATCAGGTCCTGGACACGATCCTGAAGACCGCGAAGACCGACAAGATCGGCGACGGCAAGATTTTCGTGCTCGACGTGGACCAGGCGGTGCGCGTGCGGACGGGCGAAACCAACGACGACGCACTCTGAGGCGGACGCAGGGAAAGAGAGAGGGATATGGCGAACTTCAGGAAAATCTCGGGCCTTGCGGCGCTTGCCTCGGCGGCGGCCCTGCCGGCCCTGGCCGATACCGCACCGGCGGTGGCCAACTCGGGCGATACCGCGTGGATGATGACTTCGTCGGCGCTGGTGCTGTTCATGACGGTGCCGGGCCTTGCGCTGTTCTACGGCGGGCTTGTGCGCACCAAGAACATGCTCAGCGTGCTGATGCAGTGCACGCTGATTACCGCGCTGGTGATGGTGATCTGGGTGTTCTGGGGCTACTCGATGGCTTTCGGCGGCGGCCCGTCGCCCTACTGGGGCGGGTTCGGCAAGCTGGCGCTGGCCGGCGTGACCAAGGATTCGGTCTCGGGCACCATCCCGGAATATGTCTTCTCGGTCTTCCAGATGACCTTCGCCGCGATCACCCCGGCGCTGATCATCGGCTCGTTCGCCGAACGCATCAAGTTCTCGGCGCTGCTGCTGTTCATCGCGCTGTGGTCGACGCTTGTCTACTTCCCGATCGCGCACATGGTCTGGGATAGCACCGGGCTCTTCTTCAAGATGGGCGCGATGGACTTCGCGGGCGGCACCGTGGTGCACATCAACGCCGGCATCGCCGCCTTCGTGGGCTGCCTGATGATCGGCAAGCGCATCGGCTTCGGCAAGGACAACATGGCCCCCCACTCGATGACCCTGACGATGGTCGGCGCGTCGATCCTGTGGGTTGGCTGGTTCGGCTTCAACGCGGGGTCGGCGCTGGCCGCCAACGGCACCGCGGGCCTTGCGATGATCAACACCTTCGTCGCCACCGCCGCCGCGATCCTGAGCTGGTCCGCCGTGGAAGGCATGGCACGCGGCAAGGCCTCGATGCTGGGCGCCGCCTCGGGCATGGTCGCCGGTCTCGTCGCCATCACCCCGGCCTGCGGCTTCGTGGGCCCGGTGGGGGCGGTCGTTCTGGGCCTCGTCGTCTCGCCGATCTGCTACTTCTTCGTCACCACGGTGAAGTCCTCGTTCGGCTATGACGACAGCCTCGACGTGTTCGGCGTGCACTGCATCGGCGGGATCACCGGCGCGCTGCTGACCGGCATCTTCGCCTCGACCGCCTTCGGTGGCGTGGGCTATCCCGACGGCCAGACCATGATGGGCCAGGAGATCGTGCAGATCGAAGCCGTCCTGACCACGATCATCTGGAGCGGTGTGGTCTCGGCCATCCTCTACAAGCTCGTCGACATGGTCCTGGGCCTGCGGGTCGAGGCCGATGCCGAGCGCGAAGGGCTGGACCTGTCGTCGCATGGCGAAGCGGCTTACCACAGCTGATCTCCTCCCCGGCTGTGAACCTGGACCGGCGGGCGCCCTGCCCGCCGGTTCTTTCCTTTCCCCGGGGGAAAGACACGCGACAAACGACAGGGCCCGGGGTGCGCGCACCCCGGGCCCTTCGAATTCCGTCCGGATCGTCAGGCGTCGGTCAGATCCCGCAGGCCACGATCGCCTGCGCCAGGATCGGCACCGTCTTGGCGTTCAGCCCGGCGATGTTCAGGCGGCTGTCACCGACCATGTAGATCCCGTGTTCGGTCCGCAGCCGCTCCACCTGCTCGGGTGTCGCGCCGAGGCGCGAGAACATGCCGCGGTGCTGCGCGATGAAGCCGAAGCGGTCCGACCCGGTCAGCCGCCGCAGTTCCTGCGCCAGGCTTGCGCGCAGGCCCAGCATCGACAGCCGCACCTCTTCCAGTTCGGCCATCCAGTCGGCCTTCAGCGCCGGGTCGGTCAGGATCATCGTCACCAGCCGCGCGCCGTGGTCGGGCGGGAACGAATAGTTCTGCCGGTTCAGATAGGCCAGCGTGCCCTGCGTCACGGGCTGGCTGGCCGCATTCGGCGCCAGCGCCATCAGGATGCCCACCCGTTCGCGGTAGACCCCGAAGTTCTTCGAGCAGGAGGCGGCGATCAGCATCTCGGGCAGGGTGCGCGCCAAGAGGCGGGTGCCCGCCGCGTCTTCCTCCAGCCCGTCGCCAAAGCCCTGATAGGCGATGTCGACCAGCGCCACCGCGCCCTTGCGCAGCAGCAGTTGCGCCACCTCGGCCCATTGGGTCAGGTTCAGGTTGGCACCCGTGGGGTTGTGGCAGCAGCCATGCAGCAGCACCACGTCGCCCGGCGCCACCCGTTCCAGATCGGCCATCATGGCGCCGAAGTCCACCGCCCGGCTTTCGCCGTCGAAATAGCGGTAGGTGGCGGATTTCATGCCCAGATAGGCGATGATCGAGGGGTGGTTCGGCCAGGTCGGGTCGGGCAGCCAGACCGCGGCGCCCGGCGCGGCCAGCCGGATCAGCTCCAGCGCCTGACGGATCGCGCCGGTCCCGCCCGGGGTCGCCACCGCGGCAAACCGGCTGGCGTCCTGCGCATCACCCAGCACCAGCCCCGCCATGGCAGCCAGATAGGCAGGCTCGCCCGCAAGGCCGGTGTAGGTCTTGGTCCGCTCGGTGTCCCACAGCTGCTTTTCCGCGGTCTTCACCGCCCGCATCACCGGGGTCAGGCCGGTTGCGTCCTTGTAGACCCCCACGCCCAGGTCGATCTTGTCGGCCCGCGGGTCTTCGCGGAACATCGCCATCAGTTGCAGGATCTTGTCGGCCGGTTGCGGCTTCAGCGCCTCGAGCATTCCCTTACCCTTTCGCGACCTTCAGGTCGCCATACATGCCCCATTCGGCCCAGGAGCCGTCATAGACGGCATGGGCGCGGTGCCCGATGCGCTCCAGCGCAAGGTCAAGCACGCAGGCGGTGATGCCCGATCCGCAGGACGAGATCACGGGCTTCTTCAGATCGACCCCCGCCGCCTCGAACGCCGCGCGCAGCGCGTCGGGCGGAAGCAGGGTGCCCTCGGGGGTCAGCAGCCCTTGATAAGGCACGTTCTTCGCGCCGGGGATATGCCCGCCGCGCAGGCCGGGCCGGGGCTCGGGCGCCTCGCCGCGGAACCGCGCGGCAGAGCGGGCGTCCACGATCTCCCAGTCGCCCAGCTTCGAGGCCGCGGCGACCTGCGTCACGTCCTTCACCAGCCCCGCCTGCCGCTGCACGGTCATGTGACGGTCGCGGATGATCGGCTCCATGTCCTCGATCTCGCACCCCTCGGCGCGCCATTTCGGCAGGCCGCCGTCCAGCACGGCCACATCGGTCTTGCCCATCAGGCGGAAGGTCCACCACACCCGCGGCGCCGACAGGATCCCGGCGCCGTCATAGACCACCACCTGATGCCCGTCGCCCACCCCCATCGCGCGCAGCCGAGAGATGAACTTTTCCGACGGCGGCGCCATGTGCGGCAGGGCCGAGCGGTGTTCGGCGATCTCGTCGATGTCGAAGAACCTCGCGCCGGGGATGTGGCCCGCGGCATATTCGGCCTTCGGATCCCGCCCGGCATCGGGCAGATACCACGACGCGTCGAGGATGCGCAGATCGGGGTCGCGCAGATGGGCGGCCAGCCAGTCGGTGGACACGAGCGTCTTCGGGTCGTCCTGCATGGTCGGGCTCCGGCAAAGGGCCCCTGTGGATTACCGGGGCCGCGCCAGCGGGGCAAGTCAGAGATTCTGCTTCAGCAGGCGCCGCTTCTGTAGATCCCAGTCGCGCTTGGCCGAGGTTTCGCGCTTGTCTGCCAGCTTCTTGCCCTTGGCCACGCCCAGCTTCAGCTTCACGATCCCGCGGTCGTTGAAATAGAGCCTCAGCGGCACCAGCGTCATGCCTTCCCGCGCCGTCGCCGACCAGAGCCGCGCCAGTTCCTTGCGGCTGACCAGAAGCTTGCGCCGACGCCGTTCCTCGTGGCCCCAGGTCTTGGCCTCGCGGTAGGGGGCGATGTAGCCGTTGATCAGCCACAGCTCGCCCCCCTCGACCGAGGCATAGCTTTCGCCGATGTTGCTGCCGCCCTGCCGCAGCGACTTCACTTCCGACCCGGTCAGGATGATCCCCGCCTCCAGATCGGACTCGATGGCATAGTCGAACCGCGCGCGGCGGTTTTCGGCGATGAGCTTGGAATTGGGATCGGCGTGCTTGACCATGATCGCCCCGAGATAGGCAAGCTGGGGCGGTGTGTCCAGTGATGGCATTTCCCCATGGGGAAATCGGGTGCGACGCCGGGCGCCTTTCCGCGG